>CAZYBU010000008.1:68118-95621 GCA_964645775.1 uncultured Leptospirales bacterium
TGTCAGGATTGGTGATAATAAAATCGGCCGACCGCTGGATCCGGTTCCTCTCGTCCCTCGGTGTGTCACCGTCGAAGGTCCCCAGGCGGCCGTCCCGGTTCACAACGGACATCAGCCGGCCGAAAGTACCCTCCTGGTCCCGGGATAGAGCCTTTGTCGGATAGAGCAGGAGAACGGAGAAGGGTGAACTCTCCTCCAGGTATTTATTCAAAACAGGAAGAAAAAAGGAGAAGGTCTTGCCGCTGGCCGTACTGGAGACCAGGAGGGTATGCTTATCCTCCCGGATGGAATGGAAGGCCTCCTCCTGGTGCCTGTAGAGCCTGTCGATTCCGTCTTTCTTCAGGATACGGACGATCTCAGGGTGCATCTCGGTCGGGAAAGGGACCGTCACGCCTTCCCGGGCAGCTATCTCTTTCCGGGAGCGGATCTGTTCATAGAGGTTTTCCTCGATATATTGCAAAAGTTCACGCATGGCGTCATCCCTGTGAGGTTATGTCGCGTCATTTTATCAACATTTCCTTTTATGTCAACACATGTTCAGGTCTTTTCCCTTTCATCTTGACTCTCACGTATATATGAATTATCGTGACAACAAAGGCCATCCCGGCCCACCCTGTTTAATCGAAATTCTTACATTCTCGGAGGATTACCTCATGACACCTCTTAACCTTACCCACTACATTCCCCTTGTTGTGGACGCCCTGCAACGGCTTATACCCCTTATTGGAGATGTTAAGAACCGAGAAAAACGGGAACAGCTGGAGGAGGCCCTGGAGAGACTGAACGAGGGGAGTGAAGCCCTCCGCTCCTGGCTGGTGGCCCGGGAACGTCGTATGACATTGATGATGATTATCCTCGGTCTTTCCCTGGCCCTTTCTTTTGTAAATCTTATTCTTCTTATTCATGTGACGAGGACGCTTTAGGCATAGTTTTACTTATTAAAATCGCTTTTTCCCAGAATACCGATAAAATGCTGACGTTTTTCTACGCATTCTGCACAGCGTCGACATTGCAGCATCCCTGCTGGGAGCCCCAAAACACATGTTTATATCCATATTTCCACGGTGAAAAATGGTATTTGCAAGGGATCATTCAATAATAAGTGTAAAATTGTATTGAATTGTCTAATTATAGTTATTGACTGCACCGGCGAGTCGATATTACAAATGAAGCAAACTATTCATGGTATCATACTATTCAAGTAAATTGCAGATTTTTTAATGACCATGTCCAAATCCGAAAGCCAACTTGAAGAGACCCTGATCGCGAAACTCGGCGGCCTCAAAGTACGTCTATCGCGGGGACATCCGCGACCGCGCCGCCGCTGATGCTGAGCGTTAGGTTGCTAAAGGGGTTTACGGAATGAGCGATTGCTGTAATGACAGTTGCGCTATAGATGCCCTTCGTGTGAGGCAGCGAGGGACACTTAGAATTGTGCTTGGCGTCAATGACGTAATGTTCCTGGCTATTGCAGCGGCCGCGTTATATGGAAAGTCCACAGCGTTGTTCGCCGACAGCCTTGATAACCTTGGGGATGCCTTAATATATGGACTTAGCCTCTACGCAGTATCCAAAAGGAGAGAGGGGTTCCGATAATCGAGCGTTATGCCTCTACCTCTTGATCACGTCCACTCCGTCCGGGATCTTGAAACTCCGGATCATGATATTCTCCTTGATAATAAGATTCCTGGCCCGGATCATCATGGTAAGAGTGGTCCCGTTATCCACGACCCGGATATTGACAGGCATCCGGTGGCCGGACTTGCGGGCTATCTTCAAGTAGTAACACTCAAAGCGATTTTTACTCTGTTTGTCGATAAGGAGGGTCTTCTCCACAAGACCCTCCTTCAGAGCTATGGTCTGAAAATAATGTTTGTTCTCCAGGACCAGCAGGGTAGTGGAAGACGATTGTGAGCGGGTGTATCCCCGCAAGGAATAATTATTGATGAGGGGAAACCTTCCCCGGATAATGTCGTAGACATAGTCAAAGGGAGCCGAAAGGGGGAAGTGTTCACTCAGATTCATCCCTGTATCTGTATAAACATAGACCCGCTTCTGCTGAGGAAAATAATAATTAATGATCTCCTCGTTCTGGTAAAACAGGGACATGGGGTTCCTGAAAATGAAATCGACAAGAAAGAGATTCATGGCCCTGGGTTCATGGCGGTAGGCCATCTGTCCCGAAAAGCGGAACTTCTGCTCTCCCAGGGAACCGATAATGTCCAGTTCAGTCCGGAATTCCTTCGGAGCCTGCCGGTTGAAAGCCTCGATATTGCTTATAAGCTCACGGGTAACGTCTTTGTCCCGTATTATTTCCCCAACAGGTAGAGGAATATCCCGCCGGGACCCGCTTCCACAGGAAGCAATGGAGAAGGCCAGAAATAGTATCCCGTACAGAGTAAGATGTTTCATTTACCCTCTCTCTCCCCATACTTCTCCACCTTAATTTGAATCTCACTGTTATCCCCGTGAGAGAGAGCCTTCTTCCAGTATCTAAGGGCCTCATCCACGTTGCCGAGCTTGAGATAGGTATCCCCTATATGATCATAGACCACCGGGTCTGTTGCGCCCTCGTCCTTCATGTTTCTTTCGGCCCTCAGGAGATTGCGTAAAGCCTGAGAATAATTACCCTTCCTGTAATAGAGCCATCCCAGGGAATCGAGGTATGCGCCGTTTTCCGGTTCCAAAGAGAGCGCCCGGTTAATGAGATGAAGGGACTCCTCCAGTTTATAATTCCTGTCGGCATAGAGGTAACCGAGAAAATTATAGACCCGGGCGGATGTATCTGGAAGTTCCAACGCTTTTTTAAGCACGCTTTCCGTCTCTTCATAACGCTTCATCTTTTCCAGTGTGACGGCCAGGTAAAAATAGTACGACTCATTATCGTCCCTGATGGAGATGGCCCTTCGCATCTCCTTCTCCGCTTTCGGAAGGTCTTCCTGCCAGAGGCTGACCAATCCTTTGTAAAAATAGGCCATGTGGTTATCCGCGTTCCGTTCCAGGACATCGTTAAAATACCTGTCGGAACGCTCATATTCCTTCTGTCGCCCGTAGAGAAATCCCAGGTGGATAAGTATTTCGTCCTTATTCTCTAATCGATACGCCTGACGGTACTCCGCAATGGCAAGGGGTATCTGGTCCAGGCTCTCGTAGCTCCTTCCAAGATAATAGTGGAGAGAGGCTTCATCCGGCGAGAGATCCACAGCCTGCAAAAACTGATCCCTTGCCAGATTATACTGCTTGTAGTTAAAAGCCAGAATCCCGGCCTGAGTGGTATGATCCAGGGCCTTCTCTTTTTCCCCTTCCGAATAATAGATCCTTCCCAAAGGAACCCGCGGTTCAAGCATCCTGGGACGGCTCTGAGAAACAGCCAGGAGAATCTTCAGGGCCTTTTCATCGTCTCCGGTCTGTTTTTCCAGAAGCCCCTTGCAGAGGATACCTTCAACGGTCTTGAGCTGAGAGGCTTTGCGGAGATGATAGAGGGCCCCCGCGTTATCCTGCAGATAGAGGGAACGACCTGCAACGGCGTGCATGGCGCTGTCGTCCGATTTTACCTCAAGATACCTTCTGGCGTAGGTAACCGCCTCGTCAAGATTGTACTGTTCCATGCTTATTCTGGCCAAAAGAAAGACCGCGTTCATATTCTCCCGGTTAATATCCAGAACATCCCTGAAGTAATGGGCTGCCTGCTCGTAATTGTTTTTCCTGTACTCAATAAAACCGAGATAGTAACTGGCGGATTCCCTGTAATAATCTTCAACGGCCTGATGGTAGGAAATCTCGATTACCCTGCGAAAAGCTTCCGCCGCCTTATCGTAATCGTTCAGGTGATTATAATAATGACGTCCCGCGACGAACTGGAACCGGACCTCATCGGGATCGATCTTCAGGTAGTCCTCCAGAGTCTTCACAGCCATTTTGTAGTCCCTGAGGTTAACATAAATATCGTATTTCTTAAGATAGGGACGATCAAATGATGGGTTTTCGCTGATGGACTTATCCGCGTACTCTACAGCTTTCGTAAAATCCCTGAGATAATAATAGACATCCGCCATATGATAATAGATCAAATCCAGAGATTCTCCATATTCTGTGGCATCCTGGAACAGCTCCAACGATCGTCTCAGCAGTGAGAGCCGCTCCCTGTTGTCTTCCGCATCCAGGGCACGACTCTTTGTGAAGAGGGCGTAACTGAACGTGGTCCAGGCGTTTTTCATTTCAGCCGGTACTTCCGTGCCAGGCTCAGTCGACCTCTTCCCTTTTGAACCCAGAGAATCTCCGGCCTTCTGCGCGGTTCCCGGAAGACCGAAGGTTATTACTAAGGCCAGAAGGGAGAGTGTTGCTATAAATCGGATCATCTAATCTCCTTTTTTCTTTTTTGAAGGTTTCTTACGCAGGCTGTACTTCTCTATCATCCGCTTCTCAATACTGTCAACAATCCTCTCTTCCATATCGTCTACCTGCTCGCAGACCTCTTCAATACGTTTCTCTGTCTCGGTCATCTCTTTCGGAGGCACAAACTCGACAGGTGATCTGTCATGACCCACGATGACCCTGCGTATATCAGCGAATATATTGTAAAGCAGGGGCGTGGCGAAGAGGGTAACCAGGGTGCCGAAAAGAAGTCCCCAGGACATGGATACGGCCATCGGTTTAAGGAAGGGGTCATATCCGCCGATACCGTAAGCGGTCGGTATCAGTCCCAGGAAGGTAGTGATGGTAGTCAGGAAGACCGGCCGTATCCTCTTGGAGCCGGCATCGATACTCGCCTCCAGAGGATTCATCCCCCTCCCCCGGTTGTTCTTAATAAAATCAACCAGGACAATGGAGTCATTAACGATAACCCCCGCGAGACCGACGATACCCATGACAGCCAGGAAGGAGAAGACCATACCGTGGAAGAAGAATGTCCAGATCACTCCGATAATCGTCAGGGGAATAATGCTGATGATGATAAGGGGATGATGAAGCGAGCGGAAGAGCCCCACCAGTATAATATAGATGACCAAAAGGGCAATGACAAAGGCACGCGCCAGGTCCTGGAGGGACTCCTGGGTATCCTCGAACTCCCCTGAATAGTCTATCAAAATATCCGGATACCGTTCGTTTATATTAGCGAACTTCTTCATCAGTTTACGATTTACCTCTACGGAAGAGATATCCTTCGAGCCTTCCTTAATCTCTGCGGTAACCCTGATGGCACGCTTCCAGTCCTGACGGTTTATTGACGCTATACCGACGGTTTTTTCAAATCGGGCGATTCTTCTCAAGGGCACAAGATTTCCCCTTTTGTTAGTTATATGAATCTGATTCAGACTGTTGATGTTATCACGCAACCGTTCAGGATAGATAACACGGATGTCGATCTCCTCTTCACTCTTCTTGATCTCAGTAGCTACCGTACCCTTGAAGCAGGTACGGACCGTGGTGGCCACATCATACACGCTGATTCCCGCGATCTCGGCCGTCTTCTCGTCCACGAAGATTCGGAGCTCGTCCTTACCCTCCTCATAATTGTCTTTTATGTCCTTCAGGCCTTCAACCGTATGGAGATACTCCTTGTACTCATCCGCTACTTTCTGCAGACGGTCAAAGTTTTCTCCTTTAATCAGTACACTGACCGGTTTGCCGGTGGGAGGGCCGGCCCGCTGGGTCGTTATCTCCACGTTTTCGAAATTCTTCCCGATAACACCGAGCTTTTCCGCCTCCTTTCTCATATCAATAATGATCTGGGACGCCTTACGCTTCCTGTTCTCTTCAGGTGTCAGATCCACCATGATATAGCCGTAGTTGGATCCCCGCTTCTCATCCGGGTCCATAGGAGAATCCCTGAGAAGACCTACCTGAGTGATATAGCTTTCCAGTTCTTTTTCCGGGAGCTGCTGTACAAGTTTCTCGAACTCCTTCACCCGTTGATGCATCTCATCCATGTTCAGACCAGCGGGACCTTCCATCTTGATAATAAATCGTTCGATCTTATCCTGGGGGAAGAGAACAAATTCAATCTGAATAACGGCAAAGGCGACACTCCCGACAAAGATCGTGGTTATGATACCTAAAAAGATATACTTATGTGTTAACACGTAACGGAGCATCCGCATGTAGCGGGCCTGAATGTTTCGAAAGATTCCCCTGGGTTTGCCATTGTTTTCAGTCTTTTTGAAAGGTTTTCTCCGTCTCTTCTCAATGTCATTGATGTGCGCGGGAAGTATGAACATCGATTCGACCCAGGAGGCTATCAGGGCGATGGAGACAACAGCGGGCAAAGTCCACATGAATTTGCCCATGACACCGCTCATGAACATCAGAGGAGCGAAGGCTGCGATGGTCGTCAAGATGGTCCCCAGCACAGGTATGATAACCTCGGAGGTGCCGTTTATGACCGCTTCCTTCGGCGGGTCCCCCTCCTCGAGACGCCGATAGACATTCTCTGCCACGATGATGGCATCATCCACAACCATACCGAGGACCAGTATAAGTCCAAAGAGAGACATGAGGTTAACCGTGACGCCGGCCTGTCCCATCCATACGAACGTACCTGCGAAAGCTATGGGTATGCCTATGACCGTTACCAGGGAGATACGCCATCCCAGGGTAAGGAAAAGGCTGAGGGAGACAAGCAGGATACCGACCAGGCCGTTATTAATGAGGACGTTGAGCCTGCGCCTTACGTAGTAGGACTGGTCGTTGGAGATCATGTACTCGAATTGTTCACCGCTTTCGCCGCGGAATTCATCTGTCAGTTCGGTTATGCGGTCCACCACGTCGATGATGTCAGCCGATTCCTTCTTCATGATGGTAAGGGTTACGGCCTGTTTTCCCGTATGCTTGTTCAGCACCTCCATCTCTTCAAAGGTGTTATTTATCCGGGCCACGTCTCCCACCCGGACCCAGTATCCCAGGTCGTTCGCCTGGAGAAGCACTTGTTCGATTTCTTTCGCTGTCTGGACCTCCCCAATTGTGCGGATCATGATCTCTTCCTCACCTGATTGCACAAGACCGGCCGGGAAGTTCAGGTTTCTGTTCTTCAGGGCCATGATAACGTCATTTACGCCGACATGATATTCCTCCAGCTTTCTCGGGTCCACCTCCACCTGCATTTCCCTGTCCCGGTACCCCTGTTTGTCGATCCGGGCCACTCCTTTGACCATGAGCATTTCATCTTCCAGCTTTTTGGCCTCTTCCCGGAGAATACGTTCATCCTCGTCATTATCGACCCCTCCCTTCAGGGCCACGGAGACCTCTACAACCGGCATGAGTGACGACTTAAGCTCCACAACCACCGGGTCTTCAGCGTCATCGGGCAGGTCAGACACCCTGTCGACGGCGTTCCTGATATCTGTAACAACCGTGTCTTTGTTTTCCAGGTCAGGGTCGAGCTGGACAGCAACTACGGAACGGGATTCCACGGAGCTGGATGACACCTGCTCAATACCGTCCACTTCCCTCATCATGGTCTCAATGGGGATAGATATGTGTTTCTCGATATCCTCAGCCGTGGCGCCCGGATAAATCGTCGTTATAATAACATAATCGAACTCGACCCGGGGGAAGGCCTCGCGGTTGGCGGTAACCAGAAACATGATCCCTGCTATGAGAATACCTATTGAAATAAGGTTGACCAGCAGAGACCGATGGGTGAAGAACTTTACAAAACGTTGCATATATTATTCCTGTTATACGCTTATATGATAGATACGAGTACGGCTAGTACAATTCAAAGGAAAGTAACAGATGACAGAGGGCACCATATTTTTCAAGAATAAATAATTGTCATAAAAGCGAGGTCATAATACTGTGCCATTTTATGGGGCGGTACGGTTACCCCTCTCTAAGAATTGACCGATCAAATTCCGTCCTGCCGGCGGCATTCTCTTCAATGCAAAAACATGGAGAAAGGATAAACAATGATGAATCGCAGCTCCACCGTTTATCCTGAAGAAGCTGTTCGTATCCTTGTACTTGATGACGACATCACCGTCCGTATCATGATGAAGAGAATTATCCCGGAAAGGTACGATCTCGTCATAACAGGTACCTTCGAAGAATTTACCGAAAACATCAATACCTTCACACCCAATATTATCCTTCTTGACAATATCCTTGAGAACAGGAGCGGAATCGAAATATGCCGCTCCCTTAAGTCAAAAAAGGCCTATCAGGACGTCATCGTGATTATCATCACGGCCTCAGAAGAGAACGATACCCTGATCCAGGGCTACGAGGCCGGGGCCGACGACTTCGTCCGTAAACCCTTTATTGTACGGGAGATCCAGCTTAAGCTACAGGTCTTTGAAAACATCATTCGGTCGAGAAGCATCCTTGAGATCGGTTACCGGAATCAGATTTCACTTTATTCACGTCTCTACGCACTAAGCAGAAAGATAAACGAACTTCTACAGCAAAAAACCCGGCCCGAATCTCTCCTGGAACAGTTCGCCTTTATCACGGAAATAATTGACGCCGGATACCTGGAGGTGGTCATTCCGGGAAACCAGGATGACAGGTCTCTCCTGGCCCTGCGGAAGGGGGACGCGGAATACAGGAGCTACAAACGACTTTCAAAAAAGCTCGGCCAGCAGAAAAACAGTCTTACACCCCAGAGACCCTTTCGTATCAATTTCGGGGATACCATAATCTACGCGTGCATGGCGACGGTCCAGGTAAGAAACCGTGCCTACGCCCACGTACTTGTTGAAAAGAAGACCCCTTTCTCCGATGAAGAACAGGAACTGATAACCCTGTTTCATGATTTCATGGAAATGCTTCTGGCAAGGAACATAACAGAGGATATCCTGGAAAAAAAGAACAAAAACTACAGAGATGAGATATCGAAGGTAAGGGTCATTCAGGCTTCACTGCTGCCCCAATTCGAGGACGTAAAGGGGTATGACATTGATTCCGTTTTTCTCCCGGCCAATGACGTTTCAGGCGATTTTTTCGACGGTATCTTCCTGGATGAGAGAAACTACCAGCTCTCCCTTCTGGATATTTCCGGACACGGTATGGCCTCAGCCTTTATTGGCAACGAGCTTCGTACCCTCATCCGCAATTTTTCCTCTTCTGAAATTTCACCCTCTGAAATTCTGGGTGTTATAAACCGAAAGATGTGCAGAGACCTGCGTCAGTTATACTATTTCGCAACGGCGGTGATACTTCATCTGGACCTGGAGGAGGGAACGATCCGGTACTGCAACGCGGGACATCCAGACATCATGGTCTGCTGCCAGGATAAACGCATCCAGAGGTATCCCCATGCCGGTCCCCTTATCGGTTTCAAACCGGAAGCAGTTTTCGCAGAAGGTACTGTGCAGCTGCAACCTGGTGAAACGATGCTCCTATACACGGACGGCATTACAGAGGCAACTTCACCCGCTTTACGGAAAGAGGGAATGGAAATGACGGATTCCATGTACGGGGAGGAAAGGGTCGCGGAGGCGCTGATTGAGCATTCATCCTTTCGCTCCAGGGACATACTCCATTTTCTTATTGAAGACCTTTACAACTTCACCGACTATAGCGAGCAGGATGACGATATAACCGCCATCGTCCTGCGTAGAGAATAACCTGGAGGTCTCATGAAAACATTCTCATTCCCGGGAGACTTTCTCTTCGGGACCGCCACAGCCGCGGTCCAGATTGAAGGAGGGGACCGTAATAACAGCTGGTACAGATGGTCTCATGTTCCGGGGAGGATACAGGACGGTACCACCTGCTCCATCGCCTCAGACCATTGGAACCGCGTTGATGAGGACATTGCCATCATGAAAAAGATGAACCAGAAGTCCTATCGCATGGGCATCGAGTGGAGCCGTATCGAACCTCACATGGATGTATTCGACAAGGAAACCCTGACCCACTACAGAAATGAGATAAAAAAACTAATCGCGGCAGGCATCAGACCCCTGGTCACTCTTCACCATTTTTCAAACCCGATCTGGATTGAAGATTCCATACCGTGGACCAATCCCATGGTTATCGACCGGTTCACGCTCTACACGGAATACCTGGTTCGCAACCTGGGGGACCTTGTCAGTGACTGGGTCACCATCAATGAACCGAATGTCTACCTGATCTTCGGGTACCTCTACGGAGAATGGCCCCCCGGAAAACGCTCTCTTCCTCTTTACCTGAAAGGTGCCAAAAATATGATCGGGGCCCATATCTCAGCTTATCAGGCCATCCACAGAATACGCAGGGAGATGGGACACCATGACACAAGGGTCGGCGCGGCCCATCACCTGCGGGTCTTCGATCCCCTGACTGAAAGGAAGGCCGACCGCCTTCTTATCAATCTCTACGATCGTCTTTTCCACGATTTATTCGTAACAGGGATGGCCACCGGCCGGGTCCTTTTTCCGGCGGGCTGCGGATATCCCTTCGGCAAAGGTGATTTTCAGGATTACTTTGGTGTCAATTATTACACCCGCGACATGGTCACCTTTGATCTGAAGGACCCGGCTGGTATGACATCCGTACAAAGGGGATGTGAAATCAACGATCTGGGCTGGGAGATCTATCCGGAAGGGCTCTACCGTATATGCTCAAGGTACTATATGAAATTTAACAAACCGATTTTCATCACGGAGAACGGGACCTGCGACGCAAGCGACCGCTTCCGAACCCGTTACATATACGATCATCTCTATCAGGTTCACCGGTGCATCGCGGATGGTATCGATGTGCAGCGATATTATCACTGGAGCCTGATGGACAACTTCGAATGGGCAGAAGGCCTCAGTGCCCGTTTCGGCCTGGCAGCCGTGGATTACGAAACCCATAGGCGTCTGCTTCGAACCAGCGGTAAGTTTTATGGTGAGATCGCCCATGAAATGAGGGTATCGGAAGGCATGATCAAAAGATACCTGAAGGAACCCCTAAAGACGGACACCCAGGAATGAAGCCAGTTCCGAAACACTCCCGACAGGATAATCTGATAGCTTCAATTCATCACGGGAACCGTAACCATAGGTTACTCCGCAGAAGGCGATTCCATGGGCGCCTGCCCCTTCCATGTCGTGAAAACGATCACCAATCATCAGACAATCCCCCGGCTTCGAATCGGGAACAGAGTGAAGGGCGAGCCCGATGATACTCTCCTTGTCAACCAGTGAGCTGTCCAGCGTGCTTCCCCGGATAGAATGAAAATAGTTAATAAGATCAAAGTGTTCCAGTATCTGGAACGCATAGGGCTCAGGTTTCGATGTGGCCAGCAAAAGAATCCTCCCCTGCCCCGAAAGGAGAGCGAGAAGTTCCCTGACGCCAGGATAAAGCCGGTTTTCAAATATACCTCTCTTCGTATAGTATTCCCGATAGAAAAGGAGAGCTCTCTCCGCACATTGCCTGTCACCTTCACAGAGAGCGATAAAGGAATCGATAAGGGGCGGTCCGATCCATCCGGTAAGTTCATCCCTATCCGGCTCCCTGCCAAGCCTGCGGAAGGCGTATTTCAGGGAGTTAAAGATACCCTCCCGGGAGTCGGTTATGGTGCCATCCAGGTCGAAGAGAAGGACAGAAAATTTCTTTCCCATCCCATATATGTGGTTATTCCTTGACATTTCCAACCTTACTGTATATCCTTATGCAACCGGTTAAGCATTACCCGGATTTTTCACATGTAAAGAAATTAAATATATGAAAAAACGTAATGTAGCGCTGCTGTTTATCATGGTTCCCGTCATCCTGGGCATAATCGGCTCCCTCTTTCTGGCCTTCCAGAGAGAACCGAAAGATGCCATCGGTTTTGCCATCGGAACTTTCATAGTGGTCATCTTCAGTCTGGTCTGGATCATCAGTGTGGACCGGTTTTCACAGAAAAACACCATGCGTTTCCTGAAGTCCCTGGCCTATATGTATCTGGGAAAACTTTTCCTGTTGGCCGCGCTTCTCGTCATCAGTGTTACCTTCTTCAAAAGTGACCGTCTCTATTTTACCATGGCCTTTCTGTTTGCTACTCTCTTAACAATACCTGTGGAGATATGGTTTGGACTTACAAAAAAACGCAATGATACCTGATCTTTCAAAAGAAGATCTTAAAAAAATGAAACGGGATGAGCTGGAACAGGAGCTCAGGAAGGTCCTCGATTCCCCCTGTGTCAAGGACTGCCAGCCCATCCACCCGGACATCTCCTTCCAGGACCTGGTGGAGAACGCCAATGACATCATGTTCGTCATCGACGAGGAAGGCAACCTCATCTACCATAATCAGGCCTGGAACGAGGTTTTTTCCAGCACGGAGGAGATCCCCCTGGGAGACCATTACAGCAAATATATTACCGGCATCGACATTGACCGGGCTGAGTATGTCTTCGATTCCGTCATAAACAAGGGACTAAGCTTTCAAAACGAGATACTCCGCTTTTCCACAAGGAAAGTTGAAAAGAGGGTCTACAGCCTGAGCATATCCCCCATCACAGGGGACCAGAACAAGATAAGCGGACTGCTCGGCATGATGAAGGACGTAACCCTCCGTTATCTTGCCGAAAAGAAACTGAAGGAGAACACAAGCATTTTAGAGAAGAAGGTCAAGGAACAGCTTCAGCAGCAGGATGAGCTGCGAGCCCTGCACGCCTTCTCGGAAGACATTGTTCGCAACGCCCCGGTCGGTATATTCATGCTCGATCCCTCCGGGGTCATGATCCAGGAAAACCCGAAACTCAAGGAGATCATGGGGCATGGGGATGAGACCCGTATCGGTGTTAACGTGCTTGAGTACGAGGGATTCATTGAGAGTGGATTCGATATCCTCTTCGAAGAATGCGTTACCAGAAAACAGCCGGTGGTTGCCAGTAACCGACGTTATGTTCCCATATCCAGGGACAGGGAACTGGTGGTTACCATGCACATGTTCCCTATCGTTGACAAAAACGGCAACATAGACCGGGTCGTTGTCATGGTGGAAGACACCACGGAGGCCTTCTCGGCCAACCAGCAGATTAACAACACACAGCGAAAAGCGGTTATCGGCACCTTCGCCGGCGGCATCTCGGAAGACATCCGGCAGAGCGTAAACCGGATGATCATGGACCTGAATTTCGTCGCGAACAATATCGATTCCGACAGCCCGGCCCAGGAATACACCGATAATCTCAAGGAACAGTTAGAGCGACTGAAAAACATGTCCGACGAGCTTGTCGCCCTCTCCATTACTGATGAAGCAGAGAAAGAGGTCTTTGACCTGCGAAGGGTCTTCCGGGAGCATCCCATGACCATGCTTCTCTCAAGCCTTGAAAACCGGGGCATAACCCTCCATATGAACATACCGGAAGAAGAGCTCTGGGTTATGGCCACACCGGCCCAGCTTCATAATGTCTTCCGGCATATTATTAAAAACGGTGTGGAAGCCATCCAGGACAAAGGCGATATCAGTATCAGGCTCAGCCGACTGGCGGAAGACAGAGATAATTATGTCATGGTAGAGATAAGCGACACAGGCGTTGGCATGTACGAAGAGAATATTAAGGCAATATTCAAACCCTTCTACACAACCAAGGGAAAACAGACAACCGGTCTCGGTCTAATGATTGTCTGCTTCATTCTGGACAATCTTAAGGGCACCCTCGGCATCAAGAGTGAACCCGGGGCTGGCACAACAGTACGGGTTGCCCTTCCCGAAGCCCAGGACAGAAGCGGAGGTCCCTGGAAATGAATACTATTCCCGAAATCCTTAAGGAAAATTTCGAGAAAGACGGTTTTCATATCGTAGCTAATGATAAACCCTGCCTTTCCGTTATATCCCTGCTGGATGAAAAAATTGAAGACAATAAAAACACCCTTCTTACCAAAAGCAGTATGCTGAAGCCGGACTGGAGGCTCTTCCAGGTAGGCAAAAAAAGCTTCAGGAGACCCACTGAAAAGGGAGAAGACCCTTCGGCATCCAGAGATGACTACAGCCTGGATACCGTGGTCAAATCCCTTGTCTGGCATATGGAGAGGATTAACCGTTACATCATTGGGCGGGAAGAGATTATTAAGCAGGCCATATACGCAATACTGACGGGAGAACATATTCTTCTCCTTTCCCGAACCGGTATGGCAAAGTCCTATCTGGTAAATTCCGTGTTTAACATATTTGACGGGGCCCGGGTTTTCTCCTCGCAGGCCAGCAAAGACCAGACACCGGACAATTATTTCGGCCCCTACAATATCGAAGAGTTCCGGAAGGGTAAAATAAGACACAACATCAAAGGGTCCGTCATTGAGGCAAACCTGATATTCCTGGACGAATTCTTTGACGCAAGCGATGTCGTTCTTCGGTCCCTTCTTACGGTCCTGAATGAGCGGAAATTCATTAATGGCCAGGAGCAGATAGACGCGGCGGTTCATACGGCCGTGGCCACAGCCAACTACATGCGGGCCAACGAGGTGACCGAGGCGATCCTCGACAGGTTTACGTATAAATCGATCATCCCGGAAGACATGAACACCTATAATCAGCTTCTCATCGACCGGTCTTACGAGGAACTCCATGGACGTAACGTTAATCCTGTTCGAAAGCTTTACTTCGATGAGATACTCTTCGTCCACAACATCATCATGGGAAGAGACCCTTCCAAGAAGATCGAGATATCTGACCTGATCTATTTTTTAAAGAACGTCCTTATTAATAAGTACATGACAGAAATGAGAGACGCGGAAAGCACTTTCTTCATAAGTCCCAGGAAACAGGCCAAGCTGGCGGACCAGCTCCGCGCTTCGGCTATTCTCCACAACAGAGACAAGGTCAACATGGATGATCTCAAGGAGATGGGCCTGGGCCTCTGCACCCTGAACAAGCACATTACCCTGAAGAGTACAACCAAAACCGAGATAGAAGTGTTTCTCGATGTTTACCAGAGGACCATGACACATTTCAAAAGTACGGGAGCCCTGGAACAGATTGAATTCCTGTTACAGGTGCGAAGGGTCTTCGAGGAACTCAAAAACAATCCTCAGAAGAGGGAACAGCTTCTCAGTTCCCGCGGTCCCCTGGCCGGTCTTCTGGACATGCTGAAAAGGGTCTTCCCCGGAAGAAGCAAAAAGGCAGATGACGAGATATCCATTACCGGAATCAAGCAGAGTATCTCCGCCATGAATCCAACGGTCGAAGAGGTCCACGACCTGAAGAACGGTATCCTCAAGGAATACCATGACCTGATATGAGGCTCACCAGCGACGACCTTCCCACAAAGGACTTTATCTCCTACTGGGAGTCCCTCGGTTTTTTCCAGTTCGCCGATCATGTGCTCCCGGAGACCTTCATGGTCCTTTTTAATATCGCCCGTATCCTTGAAACCGAAGAGACCTCGGAAGACGCCATGGTGGCTGTCACGGACATCACATCCGACGACCGGGAGCGCATGGACCGGGAAGAAGAGATGATGATAAACCGGGTAGACCGTCCGGCCCCGCTTTCCGACCGCATGGAGATTGAAACCTTTAAAACCATTCATGACCTTAAGACCGCTCTTCCCCGTGAACTGGCCCAGGATGAAGATATCTTTTCCATGAAACTTCTGACAAAGTCCCTTATGGTCCGCCGTTTCCATGAAACAGATGAAGATCACTTTCAGATGATTGACCCGTCCCTCCAGGGACAGCATAAACGGAAACAGTACGAACAGAAGTTTTACCTTCTCCTTGACCGGTCCCGTTCAATGGAGAAGAAGATGCGATCCTTCTACTCTAAATGTATCGTAACGGAGATGCTGAGACGCAAAATGGACAGCGGTGCCCGTCTCTACTACCGCCCCTTTGACATCGACCCGGGAGAACTCTACCGTGTGCAGGAGGACAGGGACTTTCCACGACTTATAAAAAAGATCCTGCTGACCGAAACAGGAGGAAGGGGCACCAGCATACAGAGAGCAATTTTCCAGGCCGTGGACGACATCAACTTTGAGAAAGAGATGAAGCATTCCGAGATACTTGTGGTCACGGACGGTCTTTCCATTATCGACCGTGAGGCGGTCAAGAAGAAGCTCGGGACCATTCGATTGAATATCCTGAAAATCGGTAACGAGCAATCCGAGCCGGACTGGTTCGCGGTTGAAGATATGCTCAGGCAGGAGAACATTAACATTGATCCCCTGAAAATGGAGCATGATCCGACAGAGGAGAGGCAGAAGGCTTCCGGAAAAGTTAACCAGATGGAAGACGTCAGTATCAAGGAACTGTATAAAGAAAAAAAATCGTCCCGAATGGTTCAGCACCATCTGAAGAAGATGGACCAGGACCTGAGAACCGTGAGTCACAGGTTTATTGAAATAAAGGACCTTGACACCAGCCAGGTCTATACACTGGACAGTGAAACAGAAGAGTCGATAGCCCGCTCGGTGGACGAACTCCAGGAGGAGAGCCGCAGGGCCGCCGACCCGGAATCCAGGAAAGAGACCTACAGAAAGGCCTATTTTCTCAGTCAGTATATATCCATGCTTATTAAAAACAGTGGCGAAAGCAATGACCGTCTCGGCAAACTTCTGGACATCCTGGACGAAATCCGGGCGAGACTCATGGAAGACCCCGTTGTTTTCCAGTACGTCACGGAACTTAAACACCTCAAGGAAGACAAAAACCTTGTGAAAATCTCGGGAAAGCAGGCCCGGGATTTCATGAAGAAAACCCAGCTCAAGTCACGGAAGCTGACAACCCGTCAGATGCGGATGGCTAAACTGATGGGCGGGGGAGATGCGGAATCTGGAAACCCGGGTCAACTCTTTATCGTGCTTCTCGTAAAACTCTTCTACGGTCTGAAATCCCTGGTGACCCTCTCTTTTCTCAAAAAGAATGAAAACACCCGACCGGAACAAACAGCAACAGATACCCATCGATGATACGGGGCGTACCCGATTCACTCCAGTGTGAATTGAATAATCTTTCTCTCCTCATCAGGCACATGGGTCCGTTCCTCCATGTATACCTCTCCATCACGGTCAACAAGGATCAGTGTGGTACACCGGGTCCCGTATTCTTTTCCCTGGATAAAAATAGTCGAGAGAAAACGCTCTCCTTCCAGGCCGAAACCGGTATCAGGCAGGTTTTCATCAGCAGGCCTCCAGGTATCCTTCATAAGGGAAAAGGCCTTCTCCACCGGAAAATCTCCTCTTGATCGGACAAGCTCCGCAAAAAGACTTTTCCCTCTATTCACCTTAGGCCAGGGTTCATCCAGCAAACCGTTACTCAGGCCATGGATACCTTTCTCGACCCGGACAATTCCCTTTCCCCGGTTGGAATAGTAATACAGGCGGTCCGGGTATCCGCAGAACACATTGAGTCCACGGTACCGGTCACCCTCTTTCCGAAGGCTTTCAAGATAATCGAATGGATCACTTTTTCCGGAGAGATACCTGCTCACGATAAGCCCCCGGGAAAGCCATGAACCCTCTTCCGGCGGTTCACGGTAGTTGGTGACTGTAGTGATCCTCCCTTCGGCCGTCATACCGAGCCAGGCGCCTCCCTCCTTCAAGTCACGGCCGGCGTACATTGGGACATTGCCTTCCCAGCGGTGAAGGGGAAGGGTCTCCCTTTTAAAGAACTCATCGCGGTTGGAAAGGAGTATCAGCCGGTACTGTGGATGGACATCCAGGGCCGTAAGGATAATACACATGTCGCCCCGGTTACCCGTTATACGGCAGGATGGGCGTCGCGATACCAGCGGGCCGCCTGGATGAAGACGGAGGAGGAATCCTGGGAAGGTTCCCAGCCCAGCTTGGTGCGGGAGGATGTGGTGTCGAAGACGAGATTATATCTGAGAAGCTGAAGATGCTCCCGGCTCAGATAGTGGAGGCCCAGCAGCCGGGAAAGGATGCTGCACATTTTTGCACGGTTCCACGATATGTCTTTCACGACCATGGATGGGTTGAGTTCATTTCTCAGGCGTCCAATTATCTCGCCTGTGGATACCGGGTTCCCTCCGGAGATGTTGAAAACCCCTTCCACCCGTTTATCCATGGCCAGAAGCGCGGCGCGGGCAAGGTCCTCTGAGGAGACGAATTCGATACGGTTCTCCCCGCCTTCGATTATCACCGAACGGTTCTCCTCTTCCTGTCCCAGGGATAAAAAGAAAATTAGGAGAAAAAGCTGGTTATCCAATCCCGGGCCAAGAACAGGGGCCGGCCGAAGGACCGTCACAATCATGTCGGACTGTTTATTCGGCGTCAGGCAGATCCCTTCCGCCTTCTTCTTGTCTCTGCCGAAAGGGGTCCTGGGCCGAAGGGGTGTCTCCCCTGCCACAAGGGGTTTCATGGCCGGACCATATACCTGCCAGTCAGATTTTACTACCACCTGCCTGACACCCTGCATCCTGGCTGTCTTGAGAAGCGTTGCAGTTCCCTGGATGTTGAACATCTTCATCCTGCCCCGTCCGCCCGGGCCGGGTTCATCCTCTTCCAGAAAATGGAATAGGGTATCCACCCCTTCCAGAACATTTTTCAGGTCGCGCTCAGATGAGAGAAGACCTGTCACACCCTGGCATCCCTCGGGCAGCTCTTTCACAGGGTACGTATCGAAACAGCGGACCTGGTGGCCTGTACGTACCATCTCTTCCGCGAGGGCCCGGCCGGCCGTGGAATTGCATCCCGTGACGCATATCATGGCGTCTCTCCTCGATCCTGATTGATAAGTACAAGATAGTAGCCCTTTCGAGGCGGATGAGTCAAGAACTATTACCCCTCATCTTCTTTGCCCGGTCCGTTAAAAGTTCCTGGAGGGTATTCCTGTCCCTGTTGATAGAAAAGGCAATAAAGTAAAACAGTAACCCGCAGAGTATCCACCAGGATGCCGCGAAATTCATAGTAAAAAGATAACCGCTGGATACCAAAAGCCCGCCCAGGGCGGGTCCGAATCCCTGTCCCAGGTTGTCCGTGATGTTGAAAACAGCAAAGACAGAACCGCGGTGTTCCGGCCGGTTCACGTTCATGAATATCGATTTTACGTTCGCCGACGGAACCGAAACCAGTATGAGCATAAACTTACGTGACATGCGGTCACTGAAAAATCCGAAAACGATACTGACAAAGACGCCCACCAGGGTAAAAGCGAACCCGATAAATCCCAGAACCCTCTCATCGATTCCGTACTCCTGAGAGAGCTCGGGAAGGATGGCGGACATGATCCTCTGGTCCGCGAAAAGGAATATGGACATGGCCACAAGAAGGATGAGGGTAAGACGATCTCTGGAGGACATGGTTACCGACATGAAAGCGCCTCCCGGAAGGGATAATGAAGCCATTGGATTGACAATGCCGAAGACATGCACGTCAAGCCGCTTTTTTTTCACGACCCTCCGTTTTTGTGTAACAGTAGATTATCTTTATTTCCTATATCTTACAATATAGAATACGGGAGGGTCCCGTGAGAAAGGTTGCAGTCTTGTCTTTTATACTCGTATCCGGGCTGCTGGCATGCGGAGCCGGCAGTCAGGGAAGCAAAGGAGCGGACAACATGAAAAACGAAGAACTCAGGAAGAAGCTGACACCCATGCAGTATCACGTAACCCGCGAAAACGGTACGGAACCCGCCTTTCGCAACGAGTACTGGGACAACAAGCGGGAGGGGATCTACGTCGATCTGATTACCGGGGAGGTACTTTTCAGCTCAACTGATAAATATAACTCTGGAACCGGATGGCCCAGTTTCACACAACCCGTGGACAACAAGATTCTCAGCGAAAAGACAGACAAATCTTCCCTCATGGTAAGGACCGAAGTCAGAAGTGCCGGTGGAGACAACCACCTGGGACATGTTTTTGATGACGGACCTCCACCCACGGGCAAACGGTACTGTATCAACTCCGCGGCCCTCCGGTTCATACCGAGGGAGAAGATGAAAGAGGAAGGCTACGGTGAATACCTCTATCTCTTTGAGGATGCAGAAGCAGGGGAAGAAGTGAAAAAAAACGGAGAGAACAACCTGGAGAAGGCAACCTTCGCCGCCGGATGTTTCTGGGGCGTCCAGCATATCCTGGACAAGATACCCGGAGTGGTCGAGAGCCGGGTGGGTTACACAGGTGGCATCACGGAAGCTCCCTCGTACTACGACGTTTCGTCAGGTGACACGGGACACGCCGAGGCCGTTGAGGTCATCTACGACCCGGGTAAGGTAACCTACGGAGAACTCCTGGACTATTTCTGGCGCCTTCATAACCCTACCCAGGTGAACAGGCAGGGGCCGGACGTGGGAAGCCAGTACCGCTCGGCCATATTCTATCACACGAAGGAACAGGAAGAGAAGGCACGGGAATCGATAAAAAAATTCAACGCCTCCGGTGTCTTTGACCAATCGGCCGCCACGGAAATCGTTCCGGCCGGGACCTTTTATCCCGCCGAGGAGCATCACCAGGATTACTATAAGAGGATGGGAGGCAGTGTCTGCCACACCCTCAGGAAACGGTGATAGATTCCGGAAGGGCAAAGTAGAAACAGGCCCATTGGCCCGGCTCCGATTCCACCCAGACCCGGCCGCCGTGCTTCTCTATGATATCACGGCACATATAGAGTCCCAGTCCGTTACCTTTGATTCCCTCGGTCCCCTTCTGCCTGAGGCGCCCATACCTGGTGAAGAGTTTATCCATGCTCTCATCAGGTATACCCACTCCTTCGTTAAAGACCGAGAAGAGATACTCATTGCCTTCTTTTTTCAGGGAGATGCGCAGAGGAGTTTTGTCCTTTCCGTATTTAATGCCGTTGGAGACATAGTTGCGAACCACGATCTGTATCAGGTAGGCGTCAACACGAAGCGTGGGATTCACCTGGAAGTCTTTCTCTAAGGGCATCTCTCGGAAATTTCGTGCATTCTCCGGGATGGTGATAACAGGCTCGATGATATCTTCAACCATTTTTTTGTCTTCCCTGTAAGAACCGAAATCCTCCATCTCCAGCCTGGAATAGTCCAGGTAATTACGAATGATATCTTCCAGGTAGATACAGTTTCTCAGGATAGCGTCCACGGTTCTCTGCTGTTTCGGGCCCAGGTCTCCCAGGTATCCATCGCTCAGGGTCTGTGCAGTTGTGTGAACGACGGAAAGAGGGCTCTGAAGCTCATGGGAGACCACGGCCATGAGGTCGATCAGCTTCTTCTCTGAGTCATCCTCTTTCTGCCGTTCCGCCAGAGCGTTACCTATGACGGTCCGGAAATCATCCGGGGTGAACGGCTTGGGTATATAATCGAAGGCTCCCATCTTCAGGGCCTGGCGCGTGGTCTCCACCGTGGCGTAACCGGTAAATATGATTACCGTAACATCGGGATATTCATCCCGAATTTTTTGAAGAACCTCCATCCCGCTCATCCCCGGCATCTTGAGGTCAGTCACTACCAGGTCATAGTTCTCCCGGGCCATCATATCCAGGCCTTCCTCACCCGTACCGGCTGTGTCGATGAGATGATTTTTCTCTTCCAGTATTTTTTGACAGCTTGAACGCACCACTTCTTCATCATCAATGATGAGGATCCGGTCTCCGCTCATTTTTCGATCCTTTTCCATCGTATCTCTATATTACACTCCCTTCAGGGGTCAAAGATTTTATTTTTCACCTTCGCGCGGTATACGGATACTAAAGGTTGTTCCCTTGTCAGTTGAACTCTCAATATCAATGGTTCCATTGTGGTTCTTTACCACTCCCCAAGTTACAGCCAGACCGAGACCGGTTCCTTTGCCCACCTCCTTGGTGGTAAAGAAAGGATCGAAAATTCGTTCCTGATCCGCTTCCGATATCCCGACACCCTGATCAGATATTTTCAGTTCCACTTCATCCTTTTTTCTATAATAAAGAGTCGATATCCGGATGGTCCCCCCTTCAGGCATGGCATCGACCGCGTTGATCACCAGGTTGCTTATGACAGACTTGAACTGATTAATGTCAATCATAAGGGAAGGGAGTGAAGAGTCGTAATCACGATCAAACCGGATAGAGGCGAACTGATGGTTCCCTTCCAGCAGGCGAAGGGTCTCATCTATGACCCTGTGCAGGTCGGCCTCGACCTTTTCGAGCTTTGATTCCCTGGAAAGATTAAGTATCTCCTGCACGATGCTCATGCATCGCCGCGTCTCACGGAGAATAACCTGAAGGTCCTCGCCGTGTTCCGTTTTTTCAAGCTTCTCCAGAAGAAGGCTGCTGTATGTGAGTATCCCGGTAAGAGGATTATTCAGTTCATGGGCGATCCCGGCCGAAAGCCGGCCAAGGGAAACGAGTTTCTGCATCTGGAATATCTGTTTCTCCGTGTTTTCCCTGAGAATGTGGTCCCTTTCCTTTATCGCGTCGACCATCCTGTTGAAGGTCATAGCCAGATTGTCCATCTCCTGGCTGCCTGTTATGGACGGGACCTTCCGGTAGAGTCCACCGGCGATACTGTAGGCAGCCGAAGAGAGTTCGCGTACAGGCCTGATAATGCCTCGTATAAGGTAAAGAGCAAGGCCCAGGGAGAGCAGGATGGATGCGGCTATTAGAAAAACGAAAAGAAGTATAGTCCGATTACGCACCTGGTCATAGACCGATTCAAGGAGCCCAACGTAAAGGATCCCGATAATCTCTCTGTTACTATTCCTGATGGGACTGTACGCTGTGATATACCAGTCGTTAACCACAAAGGCACGGTCGATCCAGTATTCACCTTTTTTATACACGGCGTCATATACCTGCCGGGAAACACGGGTACCGACGGCCCTTTCGCCTTTTCGGGTCATGACATTAGTTGATACCCGGACGTCTTCCAGGAAGATAGTAGCGTTTCCGTGATGCGTCTCATAGGTCTTTCCACCGCTGAACACGATGGTACGGATGCGGTCCACGAACTCAAAATCATTGTTTAAAAGCCGTCCAATGTAAACCACTCCCACCAGACTTTCCTCCCGATAGACCGGGGCCGCCGCTCCCAGAGCAAGACCCCGCCGTTCCACCTCGTAATTGATCTCCCGGGCCATGGAGGTCGGTTTAAGCTCAATGGTTGCCTGATCGGCCAGCTTCTCCCCTTCCATCCGTATCCGGTTCGCAGAGAGTAGCTGAGGAGCGGCTGAAGGTTTTCCTGTCTCCAGTACATCACGGATAAGGGGATCGTCAGCCAGAGAATCCCCGGAGACTGCACTGTTGTGATACCTGTATGTGACCCTCCCCTCCTGATTTACCAGGAGTATCATGTCGACGGAACGCTCCCTGCATATACGACCGAAGACTTTATTCATCTTCTGGCGGGAACGGGCATTCATACCAAAATCGAGTTCATTCCTCACTGCCAGGGCGTCCGCCTGTATTTTCATTCGATCCAGGTCGCCATGGAGAAGGGACTGTGCCGCATGAAGATCTCCCAGGACCGTATCCTGGGCCTGAGCATACACCCTTATCTGGATTGTCCTGAGACCTATAGCCAGGGCCATCCCGCCTACAAGGAACACGACCATGAGAAAACTGACTATAAGCCGGGTCCGGAAGCTGTACCGTTTCCATGAGAAGAAGGACGGCTTTCCACGGCTAATCTCTTTATCCTGCATAATCAGCTTTCATCCTCGCGTTCCAGAGCCAGACGGATAAGGTAGAGTATATTGATAAAGTTCGTGATCCCTCCCACGAACCGTTCACGTATCATTCCCTGAGGGATGGTCTCGATGAGCCGGTTCATCTCCTGCATCCTCTCATAAAGGGTATGGTAATCGGACCAGGCTTTTTTCTTTCCCCTCTTCTGCACATAGGCAGGAATAATATGCTTTATCTGCTTCATGTTTTCAAAGGATTCCCGAAAGGCATCCCTGGACTCATCGGAAAATCCTTCCAGGGCCTTTTCCAGAAGACATAACCTCATAAGACGATACCCGGTGTGGATATTGCCGTAATCCCTGTTTGCTAAGGTGTCGGGATACTTTTTAAAATACTCCTCACCCAGACGCACCATCTCGTCCCTGTCCAGGTAGAAATTTCCCTTCAATTCACAAAGGTATTCCCGAAAGGAATCAAGATCGTTGTATTCGCAGAATATGTCAGACGGTTTCTTTTCCATCACTCTTTTTTTTAACCTGTAATCCGAAGAGCATCAGAGACAGGCAGAGGGACCCCTGCTTTTTTCCTTTCTCTTCCGCTTCCAGTCATAACATGGAAGTCTTTTTTTCCCGGATTCTTCGGGGCAGTTGATAGACTCCGTTAAAAAATTCCCCGGAAGAAATGTACTTGTCGACCATACTGACAATATAGGATTCCCTGTACTGGGGTGGCTTAATAGTAAGAGGCCACATATGTTTAAGGATGATATCATACTCAATGTCATTGAGGTTAAAATGGGTCATGGAGTTTAAAAGGGCGACCCTGGGGTGTTTAAAACCGTGAAGACCTCCCCTGTAGGGACGGGGGCCGCTATCCTTCCAGTCGTAGAGAAAAAAGTCATGGAGCAAACCTCCTCTGGCCGCTGAGCGATAATCCAGGTTCAGGTTACGGCAGAGCCTGTAGGAGAGATAAGATACCTTCCGGACATGGTCATAAATCGTCGCGTCATGGTGAGGGAATTCTTTTAATTTGAGGAAATCTTCGTTGCTAAGGATATCGGCCACGATCTCCAGGTATTCCAAATCGTTAAAACGCTGATCAATAGCCTTATTCTCCAGGGTGCCAAGAAGCTTCTTCAGGGGTTGCGGGAGCTTTTTTTCGATACCCTCCCCCATGCTTCGGGAAAGTATTCTCCGAAGTGAGTTAAAGGCAGCAAGCTGACGCTTCATGGAATTCAGAAGCTCCTGAAGTTCCTGGGTGGTCAATTCCAGATAATTGTTAAATATGTAAGACAAACGCTCCATGACCCTTTCCATGGCCCGGAAAGAGAAGAACGCATCCACGGCTATGAAACTGCCTCCCGCGAGAGAAAGATAAGAGAACCACTTCTCACCCATCAACAGCTCCCTCATCCCGGGATGGAAAAAGTATACAAAGGCCATTGAGACCTTCGACCCAACCTGCACCGGCTCGGCTTGGCGCTGGCCGGTCCCAGGCGTTATCCCGGTGCCGTCGTCGACGATGCCTGGATCGGCGGCGGCCGGGCGCGGGCGACGGTGCAGGATATCGACCGGGCGCTGCAGCTTTTCGTCGCCGCCTGTCTCGTCAACGCATTGACCGTGGGCGTGATCGCGGTCATCGTCCTGGCGCCGGCGGCCTGACGGCCCAGGCCCGACCGGGCGGAGCAATCTCGAGGACTGGACGATGCCCGAGGCAACGCTGGTACTGGCCAACCGCAACTACTCCTCGTGGTCGTTCCGCGGCTGGCTCGCCGTTCGCCAAGCCGGCCTGCCCGTGGAGGAGGTGGTCATTCCGCTCGACCAGCCGACCACGGCGGCCGAGATCGCGAAGCATTCGCCGTCCGGCCTGGTGCCCGTGCTCAAGGAGGGCGAGCGCATCGTCTGGGATTCCCTTGCCATTCTCGAAGACTTGGCCGAGCGCTTTCCCGAGGCCGGCCTGTGGCCGGAGGATCCGTTGGCGCGCAGCCACGCCCGGGCGATCGTCGCCGAGATGCATTCCGGCTTCCGCGCGCTGCGGACCAACATGCCGATGAACATGCGGGCGGCGAAACCGGGCCTCGGGCGCGCCGACGGTGTCGCCGACGACATCGCGCGGATCACCGCGATCTGGGGCGACTGCCGGCGGCGCTTCGGTGGCGACGGCCCCTATCTGTTGGGCGCATGGTGCGGTGCCGACGCGGCGTTCGCCCCGGTGGTCAGCCGCTTCGGCACCTACGCCGTTGACCTCGACCCCGTCTGTCGCGCCTACGCTGCCGCGGTGCAGGGGCACGACTGGTATCGCGAGTGGGCCCTCGCCGCCGCGGCCGAGCCGTGGGGCATTGCCAAGTACGATTCAATCTGACCAAAGGAACCGCCGAACCATGATGGACGTCAAATTCGACAAGTAAACCCGAACGATCACGTTCACCTACTCGGGCATGGTTTCCGTCGCGGACATGAACGCCGTCCATGCGAAGATCGAGGAGTCCGCGGGGCCGGATTTCGTGCGCGTGCGGGGATCTGTCTCCAACCTCAAGATCCTGCTCGACTGGGAGGCGCTGGATGGGTGGGAGAGCGACACGAAGCCCCTCGGCACCTGTTCGGGCTAGATGTCAGGGATGCCGTCAAGCGCGTCGCCGTCATCGCCGACCGCAAATGGCACGGTGAGCAGGACCGGCTCGCCGACGTCCTTAAGTCGGCCAAGGTCCGCTTCTTCACACCGGACCAATGCGCCGCCGCGACCGAGTGGCTCGCCGCCTGAGGGGCGGGCGCTACTGCAGGTCGAGGGCGTAGCGCTTCAGGTCTTCAAGAGAGACGACATCCAGCGCCGCTTCGTGGGTCGCTGCCAGGATCACCGGCGGCGCCACCCCCGCGGCCAGCGCCTCGCGCCAGCGCGCCGCACAGAGACACCAGCGGTCGCCCGGCGTGAGTCCGGGAAAGCCGGCGGCCGGCAGGGGAGCGGTGAGATCGTTGCCGCGTCCGCGGCTGAACGCCAGGAAGGCCGCCGTCACCTGGGCACAGACCACGTGCACGCCCGCGTCCTCGGGGCCGGTGTCGCAGCAGCCGTCGCGGAAGAAGCCGGTCATCGGCGCGGTGCCGCAGAGCTCCAGCGGCTCGCCAAGGACGTTGCGCGCATCGGACATTCGCCTTGACCTCCCTCGTGTCACAGTCGCCAGTATCGAAGCCGGCATCGGGGCCGCGCCGGCTTGCCGGTGTGGCAGGGCATGCCCACGTTTTCATCCTGCGGACATGGACATGCACACGCAAGTGTGCTCATAGCAGGCGCTCAGTCCCAGCGTCATCGCCAATCGTCGTCGGAGGAGAAGACCCGTGAGCACCCATGGCACCGACACCCTGAAGGCCCGCCGCACGCTGACCGTGGGCGACCGCACCTATGACTATTTCAGCCTGGAGGCCGTGCGGGAAGCGGGTCTCGGCGATCCCGCGCGGCTGCCGTATTCGCTGAAGGTCCTGCTCGAAAACCTGCTGCGCTGGGAAGACGGCCGGACGGTGACGACGGACGACATCAAGGCGATGGTCGACTGGACGCAGACCCGGTCGTCGACGCGCGAGATCGCCTATCGCCCGGCGCGCGTGTTGATGCAGGACTTTACCGGCGTGCCGGCGGTCGCCGATCTGGCGGCGATGCGCGATGCCATGGTGGCACGCGGCGGCGATCCGGCGAAGATCAATCCGCTGGTGCCCGTCGACCTGGTCATCGACCATTCGGTGATGGTCGATGCATTCGGCAATCCTCAGGCGTTCCTGCAGAATGTCGAGCGCGAGTACGAGCGCAATCTCGAGCGCTATCAGTTCCTGCGCTGGGGCCAGGATGCCTTCGACAACTTCCGCGTGGTGCCGCCCGGCACCGGCATCTGCCATCAGGTGAACCTGGAATACCTGGCGCAGGTGGTTTGGACCACCGGCAAGAACGGCACGACGCTGGCCTATCCCGACACGGTGGTCGGCACCGACAGCCACACCACCATGGTCAACGGCCTGGCGGTGCTCGGCTGGGGCGTCGGCGGCATCGAGGCCGAGGCGGCGATGCTCGGCCAGCCCG
>CAZYBU010000009.1:0-64092 GCA_964645775.1 uncultured Leptospirales bacterium
ATACTATTAATTTCAAATCCATGATTTACATTTTGATTCATGGACATTGACCTTACCAACCTTCCTGATGACGTAACCGAACTTCATGAAATAATTTCCAGCCTCTCAAACAAACAGGGTCATGAGAAACGCGATAGAAGACGGTTTGGGGACAGCAAAGAGGCGCTCCGGAAAAAGTAAAACAGGCAAAAATAGACAGGTTTTTACCCCGACAGAACCTCCTTCAGCGGTGGATACTTCTTTTCCGACAGGTCAAAGAGTATCTCCTCCCGTTTTTCCTCGTCATCAATAAGCGACGCCCTGAACGTGTCACTCAGACTTGCCCCTTCCTTCAGTTCGATCAAACCGTAATCGATAAGCTGTCTGAACCAGGTTCGCATGATACCGAAGGACATCTTTTGAATACCTATATCTCCATGATGCTCATGATCATAAAGCCCCAGATTAACATCCGCCACCCTGTGACCTCCCAGGAGGGCGTCGATATTGATCCCGGTTTCGACTCCATACATCTGCCAAAAGCTGACAGAATTGAAAAAAGCAACGGTCCCGGCTACTTCCCCAGAGAGAGGATAATGCAGGTCCCGAAGCTGATCCAGTTCAGGATGATCCACCAGGGAGAATAGGGGCTGGGCCACGAACTTCTTCACTCGACCCATGGCCCTCCAGAAACTCGCTTTTGCGAAATCATCCCCCTCCAGGACGGCACCAGTCAGGGCCGTCAGGAAGTGCGTTCCGAAATGTCCCGGAACGACATCCGCGTCCAGGTAAAGTACCACGTCCTGGTCCCTTCCCTTAAGGTCGCGGTTAATGTGATAAAGGGCCCTGCGCATATCAGCGCCCTTACCCTTTTCCGACTCCATATCCGGCACACGGTAATCGTTACATATAAGAACATCCGTATCTTTCCACGCTTCCCGGGCCCGTTCTTCCGTCCTCTCAGGCTCTGTTCCGGCACGCCTGTGAGAAAGCACGATCCCTTTAAAAAGACCTTCCGCCTCCCTGGTTAAAAGGGATATCTTATCATAAATAAGATCCGATTCCCGTTCTCCAAAAGTCGAAAAGACAACATATATGTTTCTGGCTCCCTTGAGGGAATCGACATACTCCAAACTATAGTTACTGTATTCGACCTTACGTACCATATCTTTTATGCGGTTCTACCAACCAAATTACTATACGTAAAGCAAAAAAATATTTATTTTCATTTGGTTAGTCATCTATAGTATATTGTTAATTTCTCAACGATCATATAGAGGTCCCTCTTGACAATATAACGACTCCTCGCTATACTTATTGTACTAAAAATAGACGGGAGGACAAAATGAGCAATCCCTTGAAAGACCTGGGAATCCTGCTTTTTAAGGCGGGAGAGGAATTCGAGCAAAAAACGGACGAATTCCGAAAGAAGAACAAGGACCGGTACACCGAATTTGAAGGCAAGATCCGGGATGCGGGTGAAACCATGGGGAACCGTTTTGACGAGGAGGTGAACCGGGCCCGGGGAAGCATCAATGACCTGACAACGCGAATCGGGCTCGCATCAAAAAAGGAGATCGATGAGCTTAGAGACAAGCTGGATGAGTTATCCCGGAAACTGGACACATTTAATGAAAATAAAACCTCAGGAAAAGATGACAAGAAAAAGGGAGAGACGTCTGAACAATAACCGATTACCTTCCAGCTGCCATGTCAGTTATAAGGATAAATGTCGGATTACTGGAGCCCAATCCTGACTCTGGCCGGAATCCCGTGTGGCGGAAGACTCTCAGAACATGTCGATAGGGCCTTCGATATCGCCCTCGGCAAATTGCCGGGCATAGGGGTCCTCCTGCTCAAGGAACTCTTCCATGTCGCCATGGAAGACAATCTTTCCACCGTAGAGTAGAGATACCCTCTGGCCTACTTTCGCGGCAATACTCATATCATGGGTTGCGATGACCGACGTGGTCTCCATCTCGTCCCGGATCTCCAGAACCAGGTCCGCGATGGAGTCCGAGAGTATGGGGTCGAGACCGGCCGTGGGATCGTCAAAGAGTATAATATCAGGCTGGAGACAGACGGCCCGTGCCAGGCCGGCGCGTTTCTGCATACCGCCGGAAAGTTCCGATGGGAGCTTATCGTCACTTCCCTTCAGGCCGACTCGGGTAAGGGATGATTGTACCCGTTCCTGAATCTCCTCTTCATCGATACCCATGCGCCTCAGACCGAAGGCCACGTTATCATAGAGATTCATGGAATCGAAGAGTCCCCCTTTCTGAAAAACATAGGCCAGGCGAACGTCCTCCCCACCCTGTTCATTTTCCCTGCCACGATTGGCAAAGAACTTTTGTACTTCCCGGCCATATATACGGATATCACCTTCAAAATGATCTATAAGCCCGGCAATGGCCTTCAGGAGCACGGACTTTCCGGAACCGTTTTTTCCCATAACAACATGGGTCCCCCCCTTTTCTACACCAAGGTTGATACCGGAAAAGACCTCAATTGCATCAAAAGATATTTTCAGATCCTCTACCTCTACAGGCCTGCTCTGCATATCTGTTTCTTTCATACTATTCAGTACATCCTGCTCTCTTCTTCCTGGAGTGAATGAAGGATATTCAAATAGGAGCGGTGCCTGTCCGGGTCGAGATCGCCCGACTCCCGTGCCTCGATGACCGCGCATCCCGGTTCATGATCATGGGTGCAGGGAGAGAATCGGCAATTTTCTCTCAAACCGTCAAAATCAGGGAAACACCGCTCAAGAAGATGAGCTTCAATATTCGACACTCCGAATTCCCTCATACCGGGAGTATCGATTATCTCCGTATTATCCGAATGCCGTATAAGAACCGCGTTTGTCGTGGTGTGTCTCCCTTTTCCCGTTTTTTCCGAGATATGTGATGTCAAATGGTCCATGCCGGGAAAGATCCGGTTCAGGAGGGTCGTTTTCCCCACGCCGGAGGCCCCGGCCATGAGGACCCGTTTACCCTGGATGGTTTCCATAAGCTCTTCCATTCGCTTCTCCTTCCATGCGCTTACCATGAGAATCCTGCATCCCGATCGCTCATAATAGGATTCGATCTTCTCCCTATCCCCCTGCCTGGCAAGGTCTTCTTTGTTGATACAGATTGTAACGGGTATATGGGAGCATAGTGAGGCGGCCATTATTCTGTCAACAAATCGGTGGTTCAGCCGCGGTTTTAGAAAAGACTGCACAGGCATGACCATATCAAGGTTCGCGGCCAGTAGATCCTCCTTTCCCTGGATCCGGTCCTTGCGGGCCAGGTAGTTTCGCCTGGCCAGGACTTGATCTATGGTACCGGTGTCATCATCCTTATTAACGGAAACCCGGACCCTGTCACCAACGGCAACAGGTGAAGAGAAACGCTGTAGTTCCGGGTCCTGTTTTAGTCTTCCCCGGAGAACCGTGTTGATATCCCTCCCCTCCGATTCGACGGTATAATACCTTCCATAAATTTTTACAACCACGCCCTCCATAACAGCTAAAGTTTCACGGCCCCTTTGCCGATACTTTTATTGCGGGCTTCAACAGGGTGCTTCCCTCCCGATTCAATCCTGTTGAACGTCTGGCACTGCTAATTGAAAGAAGGCAGGATAGCCGCCCAGCTATTCTGCCTTCTTTGTTTAAAAAGATCATGGAATCTTCTCCAGGGCCACGGGGAGACACCGCAGCAGATTACCTGTCAGTATGCCCATCTCTCCCACAGGACCGACTTTGAAGGTAACCCTGTAGAGCATCCCTTCGTGACAATTAACCATATCCTCTTGAAGTGTTTTTGACGGTTTATGAACATCAAACTCTACAGGATGGTTTTTCTCATCATAAAAGATCACCTTCTGGAACCAGGGGTCCCTGTACTGTAATCTTAGGGTCAGGGTTACCTCCCTGTCACGATAACGCTCCAGGGATGACCGGATATCCCCGAGTGTATCGGGAGATTCCTGGCCCGTCAGGACCACCGGGAGTAGGACCAGTAGTAAAATGATCCCTGAGACTGACCATTTATTCATGAGTATATATTCACAGGATTCCTTCCCGGTTGTCAACTGGTATTAACAACTTGACAGAAGTCTTTTTCTTTTCTTTTATGCGGACATTCTTTTCAGGAGACAGGTCATGGCGATACCACTGCGGAGTTCGAAAAGTACGACAGGACGTAAAATGGCCGGGGCAAGGAGCCTCTGGAGAGCCAACGGCATGAAAGAAGAACAGATCGGTAAGCCGGTTATAGCTATAGCCAATTCCTTCACCCAGTTTGTACCGGGACATGTTCACCTTCACGATATAGGTCAGTTCGTCAAGGGACTCATCGAAGAGGAAGGTTTCTTTGCGGCTGAATTCAATACCATAGCCATTGATGACGGCATCGCCATGGGGCATGACGGGATGCTCTACTCTCTTCCCTCACGGGAGCTTATCGCCGACAGCGTTGAATATATGGTCAACGCCCACCTTGCCGACGCCCTGGTCTGCATAGCCAATTGTGACAAAATTACACCCGGCATGCTCATGGCCGCGATGAGACTGAATATTCCAACGGTCTTCGTATCCGGCGGCCCCATGGAGGCCGGTATCATCGGAGAGAAAAAGTACGACCTTATCGACGCCATGGTCATGAGCGCGGACCCCGCTGTCCCAGATCATGAGATCGAAGCTCTGGAGAGGGAGGCGTGTCCCACCTGCGGTTCCTGCTCCGGCATGTTTACGGCTAATTCGATGAACTGTCTTTCCGAGGCCCTGGGAATATCCCTTCCCGGCACGGGGACCATCGTGGCGACCCACGAAAACCGGAAAAAACTCTTTGAGAAGGCGGCCCGCCAGATCACAACCAACACCCGCCGATATTACGAAGATGGAGACTCGAACATCCTTCCCCGCTCCATTGCGACCCGGGCGGCCTTTATGAATTCCATGTCTCTGGACATTGCCATGGGAGGTTCCACAAACACGGTCCTCCATCTTTTGGCTATTGCCCGGGAAGCGGAAGTAGACTTTACCATGACCGACATTGACCACCTCTCACGCCAGGTACCCAACATCTGCAAGGTGGCCCCCAGCTCCCATTACCACATCGAGGACGTAAACCGGGCCGGCGGTATTCTCTCCATTATGGCTGAGCTGGAGAAAGGAGGGCTCCTTGACACCTCTGTTCAACGGGTCGACGGAATGACCCTGGCCGGTGCCATATCAGAACATGACATTATGCGCGACTCGCTCACGAAAGAAGCCCTGGACATTTTTCACAGCGCCCCCGCCCATTCCGGTCGCAATCTGGTCATGGGTTCCCAAATCTCACGGTACAAAGAACTTGACCGCGACAGGGAAGGCGGATGTATCCGGGACCTGGAACATGCATACAATCCCGAAGGGGGGCTGGCCGTTCTTTACGGCAACCTGGCCCGTAACGGCTGCATCGTAAAGACCGCGGGTGTGGACGAAAGTATCTTCTTTTTCCGGGGTCCGGCCCGTGTATACGAGTCCCAGGAGGAGGCGGTCGAGGCTATTACCGGCGGTGACATAAAGGGTGGAGATGTTGTCATCATCCGCTACGAAGGACCCTCAGGGGGCCCCGGGATGCAGGAGATGCTCTACCCCACTTCTTATATCAAGTCCAGGGGGCTGGGAAAGGAATGCGCCCTTATTACCGACGGAAGGTTCTCGGGCGGAACGTCGGGGCTCTCCATCGGCCATGTTTCTCCCGAGGCGGCAGCCGGAGGAGAGATCGCCCTGGTCAGGGAAGGGGACAATATCGAGATAGACATACCGGGCCGATCTATCCGGGTCGAACTTTCGGATGATGAACTGAAGAGACGGCGGGAAGAGGAGGAGAGACGGGGTGACAGAGCCTACAGACCTCAGTCAAGAAACCGGCAGGTCTCCCGGGCCCTTCGCACCTACGGTCTTCTTGCCACCTCCGCCGATAATGGCGGGGTACGCCGTTTACCGGATGAAAACGTCTGCTAATATACTATCTTACACAATTGATAATTAAAGGGGCTACTACGGCCAGGGGTCCCAGTCCCCCCAGTTATCAAGATATTCCCGGAATGCGGGCACATCCTTTGAACTCTCTTCCAGTCGCTTTTTCGTTTCCCTGACAATATTCTGCTCCCTGTCTATTGTCAGGTCCCCCCGGAGAACCCGGGTTCTTAAAAATACAAAATAGGTGTCAAGTACGTCGTGCATGCAATAATCGTTGATGCGCTGCATCTCTCCCTTCAGAAAAAGGTCATAGACTTCGCTTCCCGTGGTCCCCATCTTTCCCGGTTTACCGATGACTTTGGCCATGAGGTTAAGGCCACCGTTCATTCTGACGGCGCCGAAATTTGCCAGCCAGTCATGCATGTCGAAATGACGGTCACTGAACCGGTTTCGGGCGGCGTATCTGTCGGTAAAGTGCCTCTTCGCCGGGACGCCGTATCGGTAGGCCATGAGTTCAAGAAGGGGTATGTCGAAACCCCGGCCGTTAAAGGTCACGAGAACGCTGTTGGCATAGGTCTCTTCAACGCCCTGCCAGAAGAGTTCTGTCATCTTCCGGGGACGATACTCCGGCTCGTCAAGGCAGACGAGATCATCCAGCCGATAATCATTCTTAACCTTACCGATGGAGACGGCCACAGGATACTGGAAGGTAGGCGGGATGAAATCGCTTTTACCGTCTGTCTGTTCCAGTATTTCTTTCCTGTAGAGATCGATAGCCTCCTCTTCCGATATGTCATTATCAGAATACCGGACCTTGCGTATGAGGCGGCCATCAGGCACAGACTCCACATCGAATACGAGGAATTTTATATCACCGGCACTCACGGGAGCCTCCCCCTTCGAAGAGGGAAAGAGATGTCTTTCATCTTGTTAGAGACTATTTGCTCTTTGCCATCTCTTCAAGACGGATCAGGATATCCCGGATATAGGGATCGGTCTCCTTCTCCCGGGCCTCCTTCCAGGCAGAAATAGATTTGCCTGAGCCTATCTGGAAGGTAGCGAGAATCGCTGCGTACCGGACCTCGGGACTTCCATCCGTGAGGAGGGTTCTGTTAAGGGGCTCAACAGCCGATTTGTCTCCGATGAGTCCCAGGGAGACGGCGGATCTCATCCTGACATCCTCCCTGCGGTCATTGAGAAGGTTGATAAGTGCGGGAATAGCGTCCTTGGATTTTTTCTCGCCGGCCCATTTCACGGCCTCGACTACTGTCTGGTCATCTTTATTTGAATCCAGATCCGCCAGGTATTCCTTTCCGCTCTTTTCAGCTGAAAGGACAGGTACAGCTATCATTATCATAACGATCAGGCTGAGAATATGTTTCATAATTGTCTCCGGGATAAGGGATTTAACTGAATAATACGGTTTTCCGAATAGAGTGTCAATACTTTTCTTCAACTCATTCGCGAAGAATAATTGTTTGCAATGAGGAAGGTTTTTTTCTAATCTGGCCACATATTTTTAAGGAGAAGCAGTAATGAGCGCGCTTACAGATAATAGCATGGATGAATCCGTATCCTTTGAGGAACTGCTTGACCAATCCATGGCTGCGGAAAAAGACCCTGATCAGGGGACCCGCGTATCAGGGAAAGTCGTGTATATAACCGATGACAGTATTTATTGTGACATATCCACCAAGCATGACGCCCTGATTCCAATCGAGGAATGCAGGGATGAAGACGGTGAACTGACCGTTGAGGTTGGAGACACACTGGAGGCCCTGGTTGTATCCCGTGGTCAGGAGATCGTCCTTACCACAAGAATCGGCAGGGGATCGGTGAATAAAAATCTACTCTCACTGGCCCACCGTGAAGGTCTGCCGGTCGAGGGCAGGGTAACCGCCACATCCTCTGGAGGCCTCACCGTGGAGGTAGGGGATATCCGCTGTTTCTGTCCCCATTCCCATATTCACACCAGACGGGTACATGATCCTGAAACCCTGGTAGGTGAAACCATGGCCTTTTACCTGCTCCGCTACGAGGAAGGTGGCCGGAATATTGTCCTCTCGAGAAAAAATTACCTGAATGAACAGAAGAGCGAAGCCCTTTCCGTCCTGAGAGAAACCCTGAAAGAGGGAGACAGGATCGAAGGTCCGGTCACCTCCGTACAGGATTTCGGACTCTTTATCGACCTGGGCGGAATCGAGGCTCTGGTTCCGCGATCTGAGCTTTCCTGGAGCAGAACAATCCGTCCCTCAGATTTTCAAACCGGAGAGGAGGTTGCAGGGATCGTGACAGGAGTGGACTGGGAGAACGAACGAGTTTCGGTCAGTGCCCGGGCCCTCACCCCTGATCCCTGGGAGAGTATTGACCGGTTCTCTCCCGGCACAACGACTGAGGGGATCGTAACGAACCTGATCAAATCGGGCGCCTTCGTCGAAATCGCTGAGGGCATAGAAGGCTTTATTCACGTATCAAGGATGAGTATGATAAAAAGGGTTTCCAAACCGGAGGATATTCTCTCCCGGGGAGAGAACGTATCCGTCACAATCGATCAGATCGATAGTGATAACAGGAAAATTACCCTGAGCCTGATAACCGATGAAACCAATCCCTGGAACTCTATGGCCGATAATTTCCGCGAACGGACCCATTCTGTCCGCGTTGAAAAAACCATGCCGCGGGGGGTCCATGTGAGGCTTGAGAACGGACTGCCCGCCTTTATTCCCGCGGGCGAGCTTCTTCAGGGTGGTGAACCGGAAAAGGCTTACTCCGCCGGCTCTGAGATCCTGTGCGCCGTGAAAGATTTTAATGCTGGGGAACGAAAGTGTATACTCAGTGAAAAAGGCGCAAGACGCCTGGAGGAGAAAGAAGAACTGAAGAAGTACAGCAAGAAGGATCTCCCCGAATCCTCCACGCTGGGTTCACAGTTCAAAGATACCTTTGAAAAACTTAAGAAGGAAGTCGACGATTGATCACACTGAAGAACGGTCACAGGGTTGAATACAGCAGTGATTTCGACCAGTTTTTCAGAGACCTCCTGGAGGCTATTATCCAGGAATCAAAGATGGAACTCATGAAAGAGGCCACGCTCTCTTCGGAAGATTATAACGAGGCCTTTCTCAAAGAGATAATGGATAACTGCATCTATGTCGTCCATCAGCTCTTCGAACTTAGAAAGGAGAACGAAGAGATGAGCCGTTTCATTATCACCGGTTTCATGTTTAACAGCATCATCATGACACTTCCGTTCATCACTTCTGATTCTGAAAAAGAGGAAACCCAGGATGAGGTTCCGTCAGAAAAGGAAGACAACGGACCTGACGAAGAGGATGACGATTCAACGACCGTCCACTAAAGCATCTCCAGCAACTCCCTGAGGGCCTCCCTGTTTATCGATTGTATCATATCATCGAGTTTCTGAATTCCTTCCCTGCGAGTAAGTGGAAGTTTCAGTTCAATCCGGTCGCCCTCGAAGGTATGGGGCCAGGAGACCACACCTCCTCTGCCCACGGAATTTTCCGCGAGACGCCCTGCCCTTTTCCTCATGCCGGTCAGTTCCGGAAACCTGAGTTCTGCAAGCAGATCGAGAAGAGATGCGGCATCCCGGTCATGGGCTGGGACTGATGGAGGACCCACCGATTGCCTGTCCAAATCACGGACAAGACCAAGTATATTCCTGAACTGGCTGTTTGAAACAGCATAATCCGCAATACTATCTGAGAGAAACGCTTTCCATTGATCTGATAGTTCCACCATCTCTTCCCAGAGCCTGAATCCCAGTTCCCGGCTGTCAGCATATCTGAAAAGTGCCCCGGGCAGTTCCAGCATATCGCGTATCCTGTCATCTGAATGGAGGAGCTTCCGGGGAAAACAGAGTTCGGAAGCGAGTACTTCCAGATCTTTTTCTCCGAGCCTGATGAGCCGGGAAAATAGCCGAAGCTTTCCGGCAGGCCCGATTCTTCCCTGGAAAGACCTCTCCAAGGCCTCAGCTTTTATTCTTTCCGGCGAAACCTCGTGGACAATTTCACACGAGATAGAGTCGAGACCCAGATCCAGGCCGGCACGTATTCTCCTGTGCCCGGCCAGGATAATCCACTCACTTTCCAGATGCAGGATGAGAGGCCTCTCAAGAATACCCCATCTGGAAATGGAATTGTAAAGCCCGGGATCCTCTGAATACCTGCTTAATCGGAAGGTTTCATCCTCCAGGTTAATCATCCTGGAAGAGATTTCTGCGGTTTCCGGCATATCAGATGAGGCCTGCCAGGGCCTGGCTTACTTCTTCAGGCTTAAGAACGTTTACCTTGGAAAGGCGACCTACGGCATTCTCTCCTGAGGTCGTGAGTTCCGTTGTGGTAACAAAGAGGCCCTCCTTCGCCTTGGCGTCGTTGATGGCCTGAGCGAAGTTGCGAAGGGGTATCTCTCCCACTTTGGTTCCCTTCCAGCGCCTTACCCAGATTAGAGCCCGATTTCCTGTCTTCGAGTTATTGGCCATAAAATCCACTCCGTCGCTCTCCCTGTATGTCGGCAATATCTCATCTACCCGATATCCGAGCTTCTCCATCATGCGATTGGAAACAATCCGGAAGGTCTCCGTGTCAAGACTTTCGTACGCGGAGAGATAATCACCTTCCTCCTTTTCTGTATCTGTTCCTCTTCCCGGGCCGGGCCTCATGCCGCCTCCCTGCCGGGCGGGAACAATGATCGTTGACATATCGATTTTCTGATCACTCTTAAGGCCGCAGATATTCCAGACAAAAGCTTCAGGAAAAGCGTCTTCGATCCAGTCCTGATAGTAGTCCTCGACAGAAAACTCCACAGGCTCCTTTTTCTGCTGCTCAATATCCATCTCTTTCCGGAGCTGGGTCATCATCGTCTTAACGGCCTTGAAGCTTTTATCCATCTCATAGACCTCGCTCCAGTACTCGTAGGCCTGTTCGGTCTTCTCCGCCTTGATGGCCACATACCCCAGGTCATAGAGGACGACTTTCAGTTCCTCGTGAAGCTCCCGCTGCTGAGCAAAATCCTTGAGCTCTTCCAAAAGACGATAAGCATCCTTCCACTTTCCCTGCTGGGCATTGAGGATACCTGCCAGCCTCCTGGATATGAAGATCGCCTCTTCATTGCTGCTGCTCTCCATAAGCAGCTGAGCGTAATTTGCCGCTGTTTTATAATCTCTTTTACGCTGGAGAGCAAAGGCCATGGCAAGATTCCCTATTTCGGAATGGGGATCCTCGTTGAGGGCTTCCTTTAAATAGGCCACGGCTTCATTGGTATTCTGGTTCATGTAGTGGGCCATCCCGGCGCCAAAATCGATCTCGAAACTCCTCTGTCCCTGTTTTGTGAGACGATCAAAATATTTACGCGCCATATCGAAAAGTTCCTGACCCAGGGCGATAAAAGCCGCGTGATAGAGAGCCTCCTGGTCAGCCGGATGGTCCCGTAGTATGTTAAGATAGCCCTGGAATCCCTTATCCAGTTCGTCCCGGGCGAGATAGGCGCGGGCAAGCTTTCTTTCAACGTCTATACGGTCTACTTCATAGTTATATTTGCCGATGTTCCTGACGGCCTCCAGGTGTTCCACGCCCTGATCAATTCGGTTCTGCTTATAATAGATATTGGCCAGCTTATAATGGGCAAGATAGTTGTCAGGGTTTTTCTCCAGTAGCTTCCTGTATTCCGTAACAGCTTCAGATATCCTGTTTTCACTGAGAAGCTGTTCGGCGCGAAATACCGGGTTTCTCCGTGGAGCGATAAGGTATATGTAGGATACCACGGCGCCCAGGATAACGACTGCAGCTATTAGTGAAGGTACCAGCATGAGTAAGGAAACGCTCCCCCCTGAGGATTGCATCCCCGGCAGGATGCCGGAGCTATTAATAGTTTCGGCAGGAGTGATCGGTGTGGCAACTATTATTCACCCTTACGGGTGGAGCGCCTTCGGCAATGGATGATTTCGGGCCATCCGCTTATGAGGACTGAATTTGTAAACTGATGCTTGATGATGAATTCATCAGAAGGGATCGCCTTAAAAGAGACAGGAAGATTAATAAGAATATCCGCCGGCATGAAACGGGGGACATCTCCGAAGGATATCTGGATCTCCCGCTCGCGGATAGATACCTGCAGATCAATTGTGCCAAAGCGGGTTACAACATGTACCAGTTCCAGATCACGCTCCCCCTGAAAAAGATTCGGATCAGGCACAGGAAATATTGTAAGTCTCTGCCCCTCATCCATGACAGACCTGTTTCTCAGAGTTATGGCCATAAGAGCCGCTATCTCAGGATCATCGGGAACGGTTCCGATACCCCTTTTACCCGAAGGGTCCAGGAGAGATGTCAGGGTCATCCGGCTTCCCGCTCTTTCTCTCAGGTTCTCCAGAAGGTCCTGAGCCGAGGGATCCCCCTCCCTGAGAAGCACATTTACAAGAATCAGGTTGTGACGAACATCATAACCGATACCGGGAACATAACAGGCGATTTCCTTTTTGCCGGGTGGTTCGCCCATGATCTCCCGGGCTTTATCTGACCCGGCTTCAATAATGGAGAATGGATAAAGGATAGGATAATCAAGGTGAGATGGCCAGGAGTCATTTCCGGAAAGGAGAGATACAATACCCTCTTCAAGACGTTTCGCTTCGTCGGAAAAACGTGTTTCATCGCCAAAGATTCCAAGGTTTCGTGCGATAAGGGCGTACTGTCTCATGGCGTGAACAAAGACAGCGATTTCTCCAGCTACCGGTTTACTCACGTAAAGATAATCGACAGTGTTTTCTTTCACGTCTTTCAGGTCTTTCAGACGTGAGGTATACTGCATGAGAGCCCCTGACTGTTTGCGCAGAAAGGGAAACACTTCCCGGAAATAATCCCCATCCCTGAAATAATGGTAATAGTCAGCGAATATGGAGATCAGATAGGCTATTCCCAGAGCCTGCTGATACTCAGGGATCGACTGGGGTATGCCGATCTCCCCCGGCATGGCTGAGAGAATGGAAAAAACCTCCTGCCGGTGACCGAGCATCGACATTCCCTTGAGGATAAAGTAAAGCCGTCTCGATGAAACACCATCCGGCTGAGAGGGGACAGGTATCTGCCCCAGAGACTGCAGCATGGAGAGATGAACGTTATGCAGCAGGTCCCTGTATTCCTTTCGATCCCCTTCCAGTGAATATCCTGTTTTTATGTGACGCTCGGCAAATACGCGGTATTCTTTCCGCACTGCCTCCAGGTCAAAATCACCTCTTGAGGCGCTCGCTTTATGACTCCCAGACAGGGAAATCCTGAAATTTAGCCGCAATTCATCCGCGGGAAGGAGATAACCGAAAGCCATGGTGGCCATTCCAGAAGCACAGCTGACTTTGTGACTATCCTCCCCCTCCATATCCAGCCCCTGGCTTTCCAGGTTACCCGCCTTCACAATATCAGGCACATCCTCAAGAATAACCGCAGCCCGATTGTTTATTTTAACCTGTCCTGAATCAGGAAGAAACTGAATGGCTCCCAGTGTCCCCAGGCTATCGATGGTACAGGGACGAAAAACGAAAAGAATGTGACGATTCTTCTTCTTTGAGCCCGTGGCTTTCAGTGAAAAAAGCATTTCATCACGTTCAATTCGTACACCGTAATATTCTGCTTCCACACCGAGTCCTTCAATTGAACATTCCCACCGGGGGACGGGCCCTCCCTTCAGAGCGCAGCTTTTCTTTTTACGGGCTTCCTGCGCGAGCCGGATGACCGTATCTCCATCCCAGAGCCAGATCTCAAGTGTCCAGTCTCTTCCCTCTCCCTGGAGAGTTCCGTTATCCATGCAAAGAAGGGAATCATCGGATATGAAGTTGGATAATCTCAGAGCGTCCCTTGATGTCCGGTTTCTCAGGAGGGGGGCGCAATAGGTGGAAATTTCTGAGCCTGAGGCCACCTGATCTTCTACCCATTCCGGATAAAGAAAGTTGGGGGCCTTCTGAAAAAGGCAAAAATTATTTCTGGCCTCTTCAAGTTCATCCCGCAGACAAGGGGCAGATCCGCCCGATGCCCGGGCAAAACCTTTATGGGTGATTCTTCTGAAGAGGTTTTGAAAGAATTTCAATCTAAAACGTTTATCAGTCGTTTTTGAATGACTCGAGAGCCTCTTCTTCGGTCTCGTAGATATCAAACATATCCATGAGTTCAACAACCTCAAAAATCTTCTGAACAGCGCTGTTCATGTTGCAAAGCTTCAGCTTACGCTTGGATTCCTTGAGGACCCTCATGGTAGAGACGAAAATTCGAAGCCCGGAACTGCTCATATACTCCACGTCACTCAGGTTAAGAAGAAGATGTTTGTCAGGGTTGTTCTGTATAGTAGAGTTAATCTCTTTTTCGATATCAGCCGATAGATGGACATCCAGACGCCCTGCAAGGTAGATAACTATTACATTTCCAACTGTTTTGGTGTTTAATTCCATTCCAATCTCCAGATTGTTTTATAATCCGAATTTATCAGATTATATTTTTAAAATCAACCATATTTTACCAGTAATTTTTCTAAAGATGCTTTTAATTGCCATCAAAGAGTATCATTATCTCCGCCCTCTTCGGCGGCGGAGATAATGGAGTTATTCATGGAAAATAAGGTTAATAAATAACGATATATTACCGTTTTTCGTTTCGCGTAATATATATCCCTGCCAGGGAAATGATGAAAATAATAAGGAAAATCAGCATTAAAACTGTTATAACAAGATGCCCGGAAGCGCCGCTCAGCACGGCCGATATCCCCACCTGCTCCGATCCGGGTTGAGGATCGGAAAAAAGAACACCCAGTGTATATCGCAAAAAGATAATGAGAGAGAGGGCCGGAAACATCAGGTTATTATAGTAGATAAGCCCTCTGTACCTTTCCGGTTCAAAAAGAGGCATGATGTTGGCCGCACCGGCTGTGACCATAAGGGCAGCCATGGCCCTGAGGGTATAGTAGATCGGAGCCACAAGCTCATTGTCCCGCACAAGGTCGAGCCAGTTCTCTGATACATTGACGGCGAACAGTTTCATTACCGTAATGGGGGAGAAATAAAAGAAGAGCCCGATAATGATATACATGATACCGGCTATCAATACTGTCACCTGAAGAAAATTGGTCTGCCGTGATCTCATCCCTTCCTCTCTTCGTTCTTTATTATGCGAGTCATTATATTTCCGGTACGTTCTTTTCCCTGCTCTATGATCCTGTCAATCTTCATATCATTTTCATGAACTTCAAGTAGAAAGTAATCATCCATAACTTCACTCAGTTCTCCGGGCCGGTCATCCCTGCGGATATATTCAAGAAGCTTCTCGTAAAAAGGAAGAATATCACCCCTGTGATATTGCAGATATTCAGAGTTATGTACCGCCACAAAGGATATCTGGTCCACGGCCCCTCTGAGCAGGTCCTCAGGCTGCACCTTTACGGAAGGATAACCGGAACTGTGCAGGGAGCCGGCCGTGGAGACCGGATTAAAGAACGGTGAAACCGAGAGGGAGGATGCCATGAGGGAAGCCAGATTCCCTGATGTTACCTGCCGTGACTCCTTCTGTTCCTCGTCATAGAGTTTAAGGGATAGAAGGGTCCGAAAACCTTCTATCCGTATTCCGCTTTCACCATGGGAGAAAAGTTTCAACAGGGCTTTGCTTTCAAAGATATGATCTTCAGGAAAGGTGATGTTCAGGTAACGGTTGACCTGGCTTTCCTCGAACACCCGGTCAATACTTCTTCTGAAAGCCTCTTTGTCGGGCGATGACAGGGCCAGGCCGGCAAGAATGAAGGACCAGGCCGACGTGTAAACTCTGTCCACACTCGTTTCTTCATGAAAAAGGGAATAGAACAGGTCGCTGAAAAACAGAGAATCTAAAAGCCTGGATTCGACAACTACCCCCCTGCGCAGACGGGATATCTCGCCCGCTATGTTCTCCACTGACTCTTCTCTGCACAGTTTTTCAAATTCCTCCTGGCCTGTTTTCCCCTCCCTGTAACTCAACCGGTCCAGGGCGAGTGCCCCTTCCAGAGGCTCCTGTCCTTTTACGGCCTGTCTGTTCTGCACAAAAAGGAGCCTCTGCCCATCCCTGAGAAGTTTCTCGTAACGGACCTGTTCCTTTTCCATTCTCTTTCTGTCGTTTACAAGTGAGAGAACGAAATCGGAAAGGGCGATACTTCTCTCCAAAAGCCCGGTGTCATCTCCCGAACAATCGATGACAATATGATGAAATCGCGCTGAAAGGACAAAGAGGACGGGAGCCAGTATACCGGGGTCAACTTTGACCCGGGCACCCTGGGCCACGTTCAGAAGGGAGACCCCATCCTCCCGGTAGACAAGTCGTTCCTCGATCAGGTCGTCCGCTTCATCCGCACTATGCTCCCTGTGGGCAAGTGGAGCCGGAAGCATCTCACCCAGAACGGAGAAGACTGATCTTCCACCGTAGGAAAGATCTATCACCACGGTTTTACTATCCAGAGAGAGCCTCCTGGCAAGTAAACCTGCCATAAGGGTTCTGCCGCTTTTATCCGCCGGTCCTGTAACAGTAGTCACCCTGGTCCTGGTATTGTGATACCGCTGTCCTGTCTCAGAGAGCTCCAGGCCGAGCCTGCCGGCAACGGTCAGGAACCCCCGCAGACTACGGTATGAAAGAAGAAGAAAACGGGAGAGATCTCCGATGTCGATCATGAGGAGTTCAGAGTCAGCCAGGGCGCGGATACGTCCACGGAGTCGATTCGTACTGAAGGGAACAGATCCGAACCATGAGCCAGGCGAGAGGTATACAATATCCGTGGAACCAAGTGCCTCAATCTCGAAGACCCCCTTTAATACTATATTGAGGGTTGTGTTTTTCCTGAGGTCGAGCATCATTCCCCTTTTTACCCGGGAATGCCTGGCGATCTGCATAAGATCTCGGATCTCGGCCGCAGAACAATGCCGGAAAAGGGGAACGGACTGGAGAGTTTTCCGGGAGAGGTCCATCACCACTCAGACTTTCTTCAGCAGGTCAACCAGCTCTGACTTTCCATAGAGTTCTATTGGCCGTGTATTGGCGAAATCAACGGCTTTACCATCGAATTCCCCTGTCGTAATAATAATAATTCGCGTAGCATTTTTTGATCTCATCTTCTCATGAAGTCGCCGGAGAAGAGTTTCCGGAAGCAGGTCTGTGGTCCTGATTATGCGAACAATCCTGTTTGTCTGCCGGGCGTTTCTCCACTTACCTTCTGTTTCCGTGGCGACAATCTCAATCTCCGTGTCGTTTATGATCTCTACATCCATGATCTTCAGGTTCATCGACTCGATCATCTTGCGGCTAAGGTGTTCGAACTGCGAAAGGCCGGCAATCATGAAATCCTTGATCCGGTCATCCTGGCGGAACTCTGAATAGGTCTTGAGTTTATCCTGTACGTCACGATAATTTTTATTTACAGATACGATCTTTTCCCACTGGGAGATGGCAGAAGGGATGTCCCGCATCTTTTCATGGCAGTCGGCCAGAAAATATCTCAGGTTCAGTTCCGTTTCACTCCCTTTCTTGGCAAATTTCAGTCCACGCTCAAATTCCATAACCGCCTTGGGATGCTGGCCCTTCTCCATGAAGCAGGTTCCCTTGGCCAGAAAGGCCTTTACCTTGAGGTCATCCTCCTTCTGAGCGATTTCAAATTCCTTGATGGCCCATTCATAGTCTCCCTGCTGGCGGAGGACAAGACCCAGGAAGTAGTGAGCGCGATAATTATTTGGATCCAGCTTGACGGTATTTAACAGGTTCTGCTTCGCATCGTTATAACTTCCGGCGCGGTATAAAAGCTGCCCCAGATAAAAATAGGATTCCGCATGACGATTGTTGCTCGCCACGCTCTTCTTGAAAAAACTGACCGCCTTCTCCATCACCCCCATGTTAAAATAAATCTTGCCCAGCTCAAAGTAATTCTCGTAATTGGAGGGATCGATCTTCGTCAGTATAAGCAACTCCTTCTTGGCTTCTTCGAACGACTTTTTCTGAAGGAAAAGCTTCGCAAGCCTTGACCGGATATCCGTCTCCTGTATCCTCTCATTGAACCTGCCCAGTTTCAGAACCTGACGGAACTCAACGATGGCGTACTGAGTGTTTCCTTCCTTAAGGTAGGCCTTTGCCATCAGGTAATGGGCCATGGAATTTCGGTCGTCCTTCTCCAGGAATTCCGTGAGTTTCCGAATTGCGAGTTTCGTCTGCCCGGCCTCGATCATCGATTCTATCTCTTCGATTTTTTTGGGCAGAACGAAAGTTTGTACCAGGTACAAGGCGATGATAGCAAAAATAATAAAAAATACAAAAATTAATATGTAAGTCAGCATCTCAACCTGGTCCTTGTCACTGTGTCATATATCGCGGCAGACGGATTATTGATCAATAGATACACCATTCGTGTATACATTCTACGTCATTATTTATCAACGAGTTTTTTGTCAAGATTGTTCCCCTCATATCGGCCGTAAGAAACATGCCTGTAAAATTCTATTGACAAAAACAGGTGTCTGAAAAAGGTTATCAACCATCTCAGGGGGCGTAGCTCAGTTGGGAGAGCGCTTGAATGGCATTCAAGAGGTCAGGAGTTCGATTCTCCTCGTCTCCATATATTCTTTCCCGTCCCTGAACGGGGTTTTCACCATTTCGCCATGATGGAATCCTCTCTTTACATCCATTACCGCTTCCTCGGTCTTCGCTCATTTCGTGATATTCTCGATGAAAGCGGCACACCCTATCATATCTTTGAAGATGATCTCACTCCCCTTTATGCGCACAGGAGCAACATCTTAAAGGAGGAGGAAGATTCCGTTATTACAGGCGTTATCCGCAAACAGGGCGAAGAGGCCTTTTTTGGTGAATTCGCCCTTAAGATTACCCCGAGCTTCAGGACCCACATTGTCTTCATTTTCGACCATCATCCCACACTGGAAGATATGAATGAAATCGTGGATATTCTCCCGGACCTCGTAAGCCGGGAACTTGAGAATGTCGATCTAAGCCGTCTTGCCGACCTAACCCGTCCCCCGGACGGAAACCGCCATTAGTCATAAAGGGGATGAATGACGAGACCGCTCAGGAGCTTGGGTTCAAACCAGGTAGATTTAGGCGGCATACATCCCCCAGCGTCCGAAACCTCTATTAACTGTTCAATGGCTGTAGGGAAAAGTGAGAAGCCCACGGCAGCCCGGCCTGAATCGACCTGACGCTCCAGCTCCGCGGTCCCTTTACTGCCTCCCACAAAGGATATCCGGTTGTCCCTCCTCGGGTCTTCAATCTGTAAAATGGGAGATAAAAGCCTTTCCTGAAGTATGGAGACATCCAGGGAAGCGACGGGATCACTGCCGGCCCTTTCAAGGGGAATAAGCCTGTACCAGGAGCCATCCAGATACAGGCAGAATTCTCCCTTACCTGAAGGGATAGGGTCACTCTCCCTTTCAACACGAAAGGATAATTCCACCTCTGAAATAAAATCTTCCCGGCTCATACCCGCAAGATCATGAACCAGCCTGTTATAAGGGAGAATCTTAAGCTCATTATGGGGGAAAATTACGGAGAGAAAATAATCTGATGCCCTCTCTTTCCCATCCTGCTTCTCCCTTCTCGTTCGCGCCACACGAGCGGCCGAGGCGGCCCTGTGATGCCCATCGGCGATATAGAGTTCCCTTGACGCGAATCGTTCCGTACATTCTTTCTCTTTCCCGGAATCAGAAAGCCGGAATATCCTGTGGGTCACTTCATCACGGGTCACTTCTTCGATCATGGTCGAAAAAGGGATTAATTCTTCCAGGTTCTCTTCTTCCCTGTTCCCGTAGAGGAGGTAAACCGGACCGGTGTTGGCGTTGACGGAATCGAGGTGGCGCACCCGGTCCTCCTCCTTGTCTTCCCGGGTAAGCTCATGCTTTTTTATGATATTGTTTTCATAGTCTCCCGTGTGAACCGAGGCGATCAGCCCAGTCTGTTTTCTCCCCTTCTCTTCCATCTGATAAAGGTAGTAGGATGGAGTTTCATCTCTGACAAGGATGCCTCGTCCCTGCATTTTCTCCAGGACCTCACCCGCCTTCCGGTAAACCCCGGGTTCACAGGGAGATGTACCCTCAGGGAAATGGACCTCCGGGCGGGTTACATGGAAGAAACTCGATGGGTTCTTCCGGCACCACTCCCTCACCTCCTCCTCGGTGACCACGTCGTAGGGAGGGGCGGCAACTTCATCTTCCCGCCCCGGAAGGGGGTGAATGGCCCTGAAGGGCCTTAGTCTCGCCATCTCACGATTCCTCGTACTCTTTTTCAAATATCTGGCCGTGGACGGTCTCGACCCGCGTAATAAAATAGTTCTTCTTTCCGGCCGGGATCTGCACCTCGACCTTATCACCGGCTATGTGATCCTGAAGCGCTCCACCGATAGGCGATGAGAGGGAAATCTTCCCCTCGGAGGGATCGACCTCCCCCGGAGAGACAAGGGTAAACTCTATCTCGTCATCGGAATCGATATCGACAACCTTGACACGGGAGCCGAATCCGATACGGTCCTCGGGCACATCGTTAAGGTTCAATTCTGCCAGCTGACTCAACTGAGTGGAGAGCTGGCCGATTCGCGCCTTGACGAAACCCTGGCGCTCACGGGCGGCATGATACTCCGCGTTCTCCTTCAGGTCACCGTATTCCCGCGCTTCCTGTATACGTCTGGGAAGCTCAACCTTGAGTTCATGGTTGAGCTCATCGATTTCCTTTTTCAGCTTCTGTTTGATCTCTTCAATTTCACTCATGAAAGCCTCGCTTATCTGCACATGCTGAGACCGAAGGAGAGCTTCTCCTTCGGTTACCGAAATCCTCTATGTCACTAATAATTCCTGGGATGATTATTCGGCGGTAATATCACTGTTAAGTTTAATAAGTATCTTAACCTTTTTCGCATTATCTCGCATCACGGAAAACCCGTTTTCCTTTAGAGTCTTCTCTATGCGATAGGCAAGTAAATCAACAACTTTTTTATTCATCAGTTCATCCATGAACAGGAGTTTGGGCTCTCATCCCTGAGTGCCGACAGCACGCAACTGTCTTTTTAATACTCGACCCATGACCGCGGTTTCTTGAGAAGGTCATTACTCCTTTTCCAGTTCCAACATCCTGGGACGAAAAATTTCACTTCCCCTGGTCAGACGCGTAAATATCCACAGGAAAAGACCAGCTCCGAAAAGCCCCAGGAGACTGCCGGTAATGGCCTTCCCCTCATAGGAGTGCGGCACGGGGAGAAGCTCGGGACCGGCAATTATGCCTGTAATGAGCATGACAACCGGCATGAGGTATAACACGATTGAGGAAAGTATGACCCCCCGTTCATGAATGGAGTAGATAACCCGGTCACCTTCCCTGGCACCGAGGGAATTTTCGACCCATATCTTTCGGCTCCGGTTTTCCTTCGCCACAGCGCAGGCGCCCCTGGCCTGGCAGCCGGAGCAGAAGGTCTCGGGGCTCGATTCCAGGAGAGCCAGGCCTTTTTCAATCTTCATAACGGTTCCGCATTCACTGTGCATGTCCGGGCAGTCCCTTAATCACGATGTCAGCTTTTTCGGAAAGCTCATCCTTCAGGGATTTCGGTCCCACCACCACCGTAACAAACCCGGGATACAGAAGGGCCTTTGTACTGTCGACAAGGGAAGATTGATCCACCCGGCCTATCCGTCTTCTGTATTCCATGAGATATTCCGGCCCATGGCCGTAATAATCGGCTTCCAGGTAATTACCCAGGACCTCTGTTGCGGTCTCGAACCGGAAGACATACCTGTTAGCCAGAGCCTGTTTCGCCCACCGCAGGGTCTCGTTTTCGGGCGGAGAAGCCACCATGGAATCGATACTGCGGTTCATAAGGTCCAGGACCTTGCCGGTGGAAGCCACCTTCGTCTGCGCATACGTCAGGAAGAGTCCTCCCTCCTTTCTCATTCTCAGAATCGAAGCCACGCTGTAAGCCAGGCCCCGCTTGACCCGTATCTCCTGCATAAGCCTTGAAGTAAAGGTCCCTCCCCCCAGGAGGTAATTCATGACCGAAAGATCGTAATATGAGTCATTGCCGGCTGGCGGGGCCAGGGTACCCTGGACGACCGTCGACTGGGGAAGATCTTTCGGTATCAGGATTATCGTATCCTTATATTTTGAAACACGTTCTTCTATCTTTGCGGTGTCCATGCTATAGGAAAGTTCCTTCCCCTTCCGGAGTCCGGCGAAGGACCTGACTGCCATCTCCATTCCTTTTTTCGATTCACTGTTCATCGACAGAGCCAGCTGAATGTTTCCTGCAACGGTCATCTCTTCCCATCTCTCCCTGAGATATTCCGGGTTCATCCTTTTCAGGGTCCTTTCACGGGCGATGGCTCCGTAACCACTGCCGCCATAGATGACCTCCTTCAGGGTATCAAAGGCTATAGCCTCGGGACGGTCATACTTTCTCCTGATCTTTTCGATGAGCAGAGAACGAGCCAGGTCCACGTCCTCCTTTTCCAGGGCAGGTTCAGCAAGTACCTGGCGGACCAGGTCAAAGGCCTCCTCCCGGTAGCGGCTCAGCATGGTGACAGCCACGGTTATGCTCTCATAAGATGCCCTAATGGAGAGTTTACCACCCATGCCTTCAATATAACGCGTAAGTTCCGGGCCTGGATGGTCCAATGTCCCACCGCGGGAGAGACTTTTGGCCATCATATCGGCCAGGCCGGCCGTTTCACTATCTTCATGAAGGATGCCGAAACGGACCTTTGCTACCACCAGGCAGCGGGGAAGATCGTCCTGTATATGGTATACCCTGAGGCCGTTATCCAGTTTCTCGATGGTCACATCAGGCAGGTTTAAGCTCTTATCCGAGAAAAGGAGTGCGGGGAGCAGCAGAAGGGAAACTAAAAGAATGACCCTGGCGATAACGGTTCTATTCTTCATTATTTTTCTCCTCCTTCTGCAGAATCCCGACGGTCCTGTTTTTTTCCGTAAGGTATTTCCGGGCGACATCACGTATCTCCTCAGCCGAGACAGTCCGTATTACCTTCATGTAACTGAGGACATACGTCCAGTCCCCCATGACCGTCTGGTAGTAGCTCAGAAGGGAAGCTATACCCCGGTTTGAATCCATACTGAAAATCGTTTCCGCCTCTATGCGGGTCCGGGCCATTTCAACTTCCTTTTCAGAGATCTCTTTTGTCGCCTTTTCCAGTTCAGCATAGATGGCTTTCTCCAGTTCCCGGGTGGTCACTCCCTTCCTGGGCGCGGCGAAGACAACAAAGAGATTGTCCTCCCTGGCGGCCGGGTAGCCATTCCAGGTTACCACCGATGAGGCCAGCTTTTTCTCCACCACCAGAGTTTTGTAAAGACGGGAACTGTGACCGCCCCCGAGTATCCCGGAAAGGAGATCCAGGGCATAATCGTGCCTGTGAGGAGACGTCGGTTTATGCCAGCCAACCATAAGGTAGGGATTGGAATCAAAGTGGACGGTCACCCTTCTCTCTCCCCTTTGCTCCGGTTCATCGGTACCGTTTCGCCGTGGCTCCGGTCGCCGGGAGATATTGGAAAAGTTCTTTTTTATGATCTGGAATGTTTTCTCCGGGTCCAGCTCTCCAACTACGGTTATGGTCATCCTGTCCGGAACATATTCCCTCCAGTAGAACTGCCTCACCTGGTCAAGTGTAAGATGGGGAATGGCCGAGGCCCACCCTATGATAGGATGCCCGTAGGGATGGGCCATAAAGGCGGTTGCGATGAACTGTTCCGAGAGAAGCCCCTGGCCGCTGGATTCGTACCTCATCCTCCTCTCCTCCCGAACGTTTTCCCTCTCCAGGTAAAACTGGCGGAATACGGGGTTCCTGAGCCGCTCCGATTCAATTTTCGCCCAGGTCTCAAGCTGATCAGAGGGAAGCTGAATATAATACCCTGTCTTATCCCTGGATGTAGAAGCGTTGAAATTGACACTCCCCTTCGCTGAATAGATACGGTCATAGGGGGAAGGGACCACGTAGGCCTGGTGTTCCTTCTGCAGCCGGGCAAGTCTTTCGCGGAGTTCCTTAAGTCGGGGATGGTCCGGGTCCCTTAATTTAAGACTATCTATGGTCTCCCCCACGGCTTCAATTTTTCGCAGTATTACTTTTTCCTTTTCATAGTTACGTGTCCCCAGGCGGTCCGTGCCCTTAAAGAGCATATGTTCCAGAAGATGGGCCGCGCCCACGGTCGAGTACTGCTCGTCCGCGGACCCCACCGCAAAGGATATCTCAAGCGCAACGGTCGGGGAAAAACCGCGATTCATCATGATCACGGTAATCCCGTTATCCAACTTCCGGGTCACCACGTTCTTTTCAAGATACCGGTTGACCCGATCCGCCTCGTCCCCTCCCTTCACCTCGGACGAGAAGGAGATACTTCCAATAAAAAGGATGAAAACTCCTGTTACGATTCCTCTTTTCATTAATCACTATCCTTTCGGGAGGATGTATCTTCCGGAACATCTACTCCCTGTTCTCGTAATATTTCTCTGGCCAGTATTTTCAGTTTTGGATGGACGGGAATCTTCACGGAATCTTCTTCCCGCTTTTCAATTTCTTCATCCCGGACACGGGTCGGCTCATCGTCACTCCGGATGAGCTTTCCCAGGGCAAAGATCATCCGTTCGAATATCTCTTCTATTCTTTGCCTGTGGTTGACAAGCCGGTAATAGGTGAGAGCAACCAATGGAAGCTTTTTTTCATAATAAAAATAGTCTCCTATTCGAGTAAGACCGTCACGGTATCCCGTTGCCCGGAATATTTTCTCCGCACTGTCTATCTCTCCCCTGTTAAAATGCTCATTGCCCTTTCTGATAAGAGCCGCCCGTTCTTTACCGTCCATCTCCATCTTCCTCTTATGTCTAAATTGCCGAAAAGAGAGAAGAGTGACAATAACTTTTCCGTCAGTTTCAGCTTGACAAACAGACGTATCTTTTCGGATATAGGGATACAGACATGTCCCGGCGTTACAATTAATCAGGTTTATACTGGAGTTTTTCGTGTATCCTATTCTTTTCAGTTACGAGTTCATATCCATCGGAAGCTACGGTCTCATGCTCGGCTTGGCCTTCTATCTCGGTTTCCTCCTTCTGGAGAGGGAGCTGAAACTGGCAGGCAAGAACCCGGACATGGCCTACAACATACTCATCATTGCCATTGTCGGCGGTATCGTGGGAGCAAAGGTATTCCATATACTGGAATACCCGGGGGAATTCATAAATGATCCCACGGGTATGATCTTCTCCGGGGCCGGGCTTTCGGTCATGGGTGGCTACCTCTTCGCCTTCCTCGGCGCCTACGTCGCCATCCGGTATATGAAAGAATCTTTTCTGCAGATCGCGGACCTTGCCTCACCCGGCCTTTCCCTTGGATACGCCATCGGTCGGATCGGGTGCCATGTATCAGGTGACGGCTGCTACGGAGTGGCGTCCTCCTCCTGGATCGCGACATCCTATCCCAACGGTATAGTCCCCATTTCGACAACGGTTCTCCCCACTCCCCTTTTCGAGTCCCTGGGGGCCTTCCTCATAACGGCCCTTCTCCTTTCTCTGGGACGGAGGGAGCTTCCAACAGGTCTGAGATTCTTTCTCTACCTAACCCTTTCAGGACTGGCAAGGTTTATCGTGGAATTTGTCCGACGGAACCCTGAATTTCTTGCTGGACTGAGCCAGGCCCAGATTGTCGGAATCCTCTTTACTCTGGCAGGAATTGCGGGCATGTTCCTGTCTCTTCAAAGGTGGAAAAGGGCCTGAAGAACCAGGCCAGGGGCATACTACTCCTTCTCCTTTCGGCCCTGAGCTTCGCCTCGGCAACGGCCGTAACCCGTTTCGTAGTCACGGGGAGTGATGTCCCGGCCATTGAAATAACCTTCTTCCGATTCTCCTTCGGTCTGCTGGTGGCCCTGTTCCTTCTGGCCCGGGAAGGGACCTGGCCCAGGTCGAATCGCTGGCGCTACGTATTCATGCGGATGATATTTAACACCCTGGCCGTGATTCTCTTCTTCTCTTCCCTGGAAGCGACAACTGTTGCCAAGGCTAATCTCCTTAACATGACCTACCCGGCCTTTGTCTTTATCATATCCCCTTTCATGAACCGAGAGACCAGTTCTCTCATCACCTGGCTTTTCCTGTTTCTGACAATGATCGGTATTGTCATGGTTTTATCGCCTGAGAGTTCCGCTTCTTCTCTTACCTCCCTGAACCGGGGAGATCTCCTGGCCCTGGGGTCGGCCCTGGCCGCGTCCGTTGCCATCTCCGCCCTCCGCCAGGCGCGGAAATTCGACAGCAGTTCCGTCATCCTCTTTTATTTGATGCTTGGGGGAACGATTATCAACGCCTTCTTCTGGAAGCATTTTGTTCTTCCCCGGGGTGAGATTCTCTTTCTGGTTTGCCTGGCGACCCTCCTCTCCGTGGCCGGCCAGGTCCTCATTACAGTGGGATACCGCTACATCCAGGCCGCGGAGGGGGCGCTGGTCTCATCGAGCAGGATACCGTTTGCCATTATCCTGGGAATTATTTTTCTGGGAGAAGTACCGGGAATATCCGTAGCCCTGGGGGCAATTTTGATCCTGGTTTCCCTGGCAGGCATCAGCCGGCCGGATATTTTCTTTTTTCGAAAAAACAGTGGGAAATCGTAAATACAGACACCTTGAGGGTGCCTGTATCTTTTCATCAGGGGCTGAATAGTACGCTCAGTCTTTGATCTTGTACTTCTTCTTGAACTTCTCAACCCTGCCGGCCGTGTCGATAACACGCTGTTTCTTCGTATAGAAGGGATGGCACTGGGAGCATATCTCCACGTGCATATCCTTGACAGTTGAGCGGGTCTTCAGCTCAAAACCACATGAACATTTGATCGTGGTCTCCTCGTAAGTTGGATGTATTCCGGATTTCATGCGTCTCTCCTTTTATGAATTCATGGCCTTAAAGAAAGCACGATTGCTCTTGGTGGCCCGCATCTTGTCTATCAACAATTCCATGGCCTCTGTGGGGCTCATGGAAGCCAGAGCCTTCCTGAGGACCCATAGTTTATTGATCTCTTCCTCGTCAAACAGTAATTCTTCTTTCCGGGTACCGGATTTGTTGATCTCGATGGCCGGGAAAATTCGCCTGTCGGAAAGCTTCCTGTCCAGGTGAAGCTCGCAGTTACCGGTACCCTTGAATTCTTCAAAGATAACCTCGTCCATCCGGCTCCCTGTCTCAACCAGAGCGGTTGCCAGAATAGTAAGGCTCCCTCCCCCCTCGATATTACGGGCAGCGCCGAAAAACCGTTTCGGCTTGTGGAGGGCGTTGGAATCCACGCCACCAGAGAGTATCTTGCCGCTGGTAGGCACAACCTGGTTATAGGCCCGCGCAAGCCGGGTGATGGAATCGAGGAGGATAACCACGTCCTTTCCATGCTCGACAAGACGCTTCGCCTTCTCCATGACCATCTCAGCCACCTGGACGTGCCGGCTGGCAGGTTCATCAAAGGTGGAGGATACGACCTCTCCGTTTACTGACCGTTCCATGTCCGTGACCTCCTCGGGACGTTCATCAATGAGGAGTACGATCAGGTAGACGTCCGTGTGGTTTGTTGTAATGGAATTAGCCACTTTCTGGAGCAGGATGGTTTTACCTGTCCTGGGAGGGGCGACGATAAGGGCCCTCTGGCCCTTGCCTATGGGAGTGAGGATGTTCATGATCCTCATCTCAATATTTCCGCTCTCGGCCTCCAGTTGTATTCTCTCTTCCGGGTAGAGGGGGGTCAGGTTGTCGAAGAACATCCTCTGGTTGAGGCTGTCAGGATGTTCGAAATTAACGGCCTCCACCCTCAACAGGGCGAAAAAACGTTCATTATCCTTGGGAGGCCGTATCTGCCCCGTTATGGTATCCCCTGTCTTAAGCCCAAAGAGTCGAATCTGGGAGGGTGATACGTATATGTCATCCGGGCTGGGCAGGTAACTGTAGTTGGGGGATCGCAGGAAGCCATACCCGTCACTCAGGATCTCAAGAACTCCACTTGAGAAGATCAACCCTTTCTGCTCAGTCTGAGTTTTCAAAATCTCAAAGATCAGGTCCTGTTTTTTCAGGCCTGAAACCCGTTCAACTCCCATCTCCTTTGCCAGTGTCATCAGGGCGCTGATGGTCATCCCCTTGAGCTGGGCAAGGTCCATACGGTTGTTCGAATCAAAAACCTGGCGGATACGGACGGATTGAGAAGGAGGTCCCTGCTGACCGTTCTCTTCATTCGTCACAATTTCGCCTTCAGCAAGATCGTTCCGCTTGCCGGATTCCGTTGTTTTTGCCATAGTATCCTTTTGCCTGTGACTAAAATTATTGCTGTACTGCTACTGGAATATTCTATAATGGCATTCGCCTGCAGAAGGAGAAAAATTCATTCGATTATCATACGGATGTCTGGATCATTCAAAAATATGAGATGCAGGTTTATCAATAATCAATAAAGGAATATTATCACTTCACGTCAAGGAAAATATTTCATTTTATTTCTTTTTCGGATTCCCCTGGATGATACCTAATTTTTTTATGCGCGCGGAAAGGGCTTTGGAACTGAGATCCAGGGTCCGGGCCGCATCTTTTCGCGCAGGATAATGGTCCAGGCTGTCCCGTATCAGTCTCCGCTCCACGGCTTCCATGATCTCGGCCAGTCCCATCTCCCGTATATCGATTCCGGCCACACGCAGCGAGGTAAACTGTTCCGTGGAGGAATGAAAAAATATCAGGTACCCTATGGTCTCATCCCTGTTTTTCATGGGGACCTTTTCGTAATGAACCTTCAGATCATGATTGTAAAAGAGGAGATCCTCACCATTCCGGTCGGAAATAAGTTCGTTCCGGTCCATGTCGAGGAGGGCCTTTTCAACAAAGAGAGGGTCCACTTCTCCTTCCTGACCGCTTTCCCACAGGCTCTCAAAGTGACTGTTGTAAAATACTGTCTTACCTTCGGTGTTAAGGGCGTAGAGTGCCCGGGGAATGTGTTCCAATATGGAATATATGAGCCATTCCAGGGAGTGCTCTTCCCGGGTCCGGTCGACCTCTTCCTCTTTTTCGGCCCCCCTCCTGTGCCCTTCCGCGGCGGAAAACAGCTCTATCCGGCTCCACTCGCCCTGATGTTCCCCAAAAATGTTGATCACGGGGAATTGTTTAAATGATCCGTAGGGGAGAAGGTCGTCGAGAGACATCTTTCGGGCCAGTCCCGTTATGAAGGTATCTATGGTTGTGGAACGGACCCTCTCGATATCGCTTAATTCCGCGATGACGTCATCCTTGCGTAACACGCCGATTAAAATACCCCGTTTGGAGATCACCGGTATTATGGGAATATCGTGGGAATAGAAAATTCTGACCAGGTCTTCGGGCCGGATATCTCCCCTGGCATAAGGGTTCTCTTCGTAGGCCCGGAGTTCCTCACCTGATGTGGATTCGTTGGTCATAATCCAAGCACGTCAAACATGGAATAGAGTCCCTTACCCTTACCCTGCATGAATTCCGCGGCCGTCACCGCTCCCCGGGCCAGAATATCCCTGCTTATGGCCCTGTGGTTCAGTTCGATCCTTTCTCCCAGGGTCACGAAGGAGACCGTGTGATCTCCAACGATATCCCCTCCCCTCATACACTGGACCCCGATCTCACGGTCGCTTCTCTGGCCGACCATGCCTTCCCTTCCATGAACGGCCGGGGCCTCCTCCATCCCGTCCATGGACCTCACGATCTCAATTAGCCGATTCGCCGTTCCGGAAGGAGCGTCCTTCTTGAACCGGTGGTGGGCCTCGTAGACTTCCACGTCATAAGAGCGGTCAAGGGATTTAGCCGCGATTTCAGTAAGCTTAAAGAGAAGATTGACCCCCGGAGACATGTTCGGTGACATTAATACTGGAATTTTTCTCGAGGCATCTTCAATCATCCGACGCTCCTCGTCACTGAATCCCGTGGTCCCGATGACAAGGGGAACACCCCCTTCCCCAGCCAGGGAAAGAAGCTTCATGGTGGCGGGAGGAGCGGAAAAATCTATGAGCACATCCGTACTTCCGAGAAAAGCTTCGTCAATGGTCGTTACCGGCACGGCCGTCTCTTCGGGCCCGGCGATCAGCGCCGTCACCTTTCCTGTCATGGGTGAGTCGGGTCCGTCCAGGGCAACGCTGCATCTGTGCCCCTTTTCCAGAATGATCTGCAGGATGGCCTTGCCCATCCTGCCTGAAACCCCGCAGATACCGATATTAATCATCCGAGCAACCCGTAATCCGTAAGAGCTTCTCTGAGAAGGGCTCTCTTGTCACCGGGAAGGGGGACCAGAGGAAGCCGGAGTTCTCCGCCGCAGAGTCCCAGCATCTCCATGGCCGCTTTGACCGGGATAGGGTTCGTGTCAAGGAACATCATCCTGGCCAGAGGAAGGAGCCTGTAGAAGACGTTCCTGGCTTCATCGATGTTTCCCGACATAAAGGTGGCGTGTACCTTCTTTACATCCGCTGGAATAATGTTGGAGATGACAGAGATTATACCTTTTCCGCCCACGGATAGCAGAGGAAAGAACATGTTGTCGTCGCCGGAAAGGATGGCCAGACGGTCAGCGCATAGCTCATAAAGACGCATGATCTGAGCTATGTCACCGGAGGCCTCCTTTATGGCCACGATCTGGTCATTGTTGTCGAGGAGCCGTGCAACGTTTTCAGGCTGGAAATTAACCCCGGTTCGACCGGGAATATTATAGAGAATACTGGGAACAGGCACAGAGCGGGCGACCCGGTCAAAATGAAGAATAAGCCCCTCCTGGGGCGGCTTGTTATAGTAAGGATTCACCAGGAGAAGGCCGTCCACACCCGCGTCAGCGGCGGCCCGGGAAAGAGAAATGGCCTCCTCCGTGGAGTTCGAACCGGTGCCAGCCAGGACCTTCACTCTTCCATCAACAAGTTCAACTACTCTTCGTATGTACTCCCGGTGGTCCGGGTGGCTCACGGTAGGGGACTCTCCCGTGGTTCCCATCGGCACAACACCGTCTACCCCGCCATCAATCTGACGTTCAATCAGCTGTTCCAGGACGGCGTAATCGATGGCTCCGTCCCGGAAAGGAGTTATTATCGCGGTATGGACTCCTTCAAACATAGAGGCTTCCTTGCTAATTGATTTTTCTTACCCGTTCTTTCAGTTTTTCCATGAACAGTTCCTTCTTGAAACCTTCTTCAGGGAACTGATCCTCGAACACATACAGCAGAAGGAAATATCTTGCTTCAAGGGGATCCACGGCAGCGTCCATGGCGTAGACCTTGATCCAGTCCTTGTCCGCTGAGATAATAAGATTAACCTTCGTTCCCCGTCGAAGTTTCTCTTCTTCAAACTCCAGGTCTGTAAGTAGAAGATAGGTTCCCTCTTCCAGGGAACGCAGATCTTCTACCTCCTCCTTTTCTACAAAGGACTTGCAGCCTGTTCCCACCAGTACAAGAAGCAGGAATGAGACAATGACAGTCAGTAATCGATTCATGAATAATGTTCTTTGTACAATTCCGGTCCGTGTCAAGGATTTATTGCCCGGGACGTACTTCTGGAACCGGAAGGAAAAAATATGTGAACGGGGACTGCTGTAAACAATATTTTTATTGCAGGAAAAAGAACCTTTACAATATCATTAAATTATTAGATTATGAACAACCCGTGGTACTAACCGTACCCCACAAAAGAGCCCTGCTATCAGGTTAATTGCAATACAGGGAAAATGGTTCTATCTATAAGGATTCTGAGATGAGTAATTTTATCAAAAGAGTGGAAATTTTTGCCCTCAGACCCTTTATAGGCGTATTTAATAGTACGGCCCGATATATCTCCTATACCTTTGGAGTCGCCTTCACCACCAGCCTGGGGGGCTTTCTTATCGCAGCGTATATCGCCATTTTTCTCATGGAGACCGTCCAGTTTCAGGTTAGTAACACAAAAGACAATTTCATCCTCCTGTTTTCGATTCTAGTGCTTTTCCTCTACGCTCCCGGTTACTACCTTCACTTTGGCATACTCTACAGACTCGGAATACCCAGTTTTTCCCGGAGACTCAACCAGGTAAACCGTTTTGCACGAAACAACACGTACACTCCTCCTGAAACCGACGGGGAAGTCCTTGATCTATTAAAGTCTTTTGAACGGCTGCCTGTCCTGAACATGATTGCAGCCCTGATTTATCCATCTATTGTCATGCTTGCCGTTGTCACCCAGGAACTCTTCATCGGAACGGTCTACAACTCGATTATGATGCTCATCGGTATCTCATCGGCAATTTTTATCTACATTTTCTCCACATATATCGCCGCCGAACTTTTAACCGGTCCGATGCGCAAGACAGTCAAGCAAGACCTGGTGGAACGTTCCATTCCCTTTGAAGAAACCTTCAGTTTCAGCATCCGCAACAAGTTTATCTTTATTAACCTGCTCATCCTCATTGCCATGAGCGAGCTGGGGCTCATGCTCTACGTAAGCACTTCCGCCAAATTCAGCATTGTTCCGATCATCTTCATTCTGTTAACGGCTGTTATTGTCGGCTCAATTCTCTTTTTCTACCTTCTCTCTATTCAGCAGTCCCTTGTGGATATAGAATACGCGGCTATGGATCTCGCCTCAGGCGGAAAGGGAAAACTCTACATGCGGGGCCTGGACAGGGAGCTGGTCAAGACCAGCAAAGGCTTCATCTCCGCGGCCTACGAGGTAAATGAGATTCGATCAAATCTGGAAAAAAAGGTGGAAGAACGGACACTGGAACTGAATGAGGCCATGGAGAAGCTGAGGGAAAAGGACGACATCATTCAGCAGGAGCTGAAAGTAGCCTCGAGGATACAGAACGGTATCCTGCCTCCCACGCCCATTACCCGCAACGGTCTTCATATCGTTGCTTACCACCAGTCCATGGAGGAAATCGGAGGTGACATCTATGACATTATACCGATGAAAAACAACTGCCTCGGAATCATTATTTCGGACGTCTCCGGTCACGGTATACCGGCGGCCCTGATTACGGTCATGGCCAAGATATCTTTCATCCAGGCCACCCGGAATTGTCTCTCACCCAAGAGGATCTTCCATATGGTCAACGAATCACTCATGAACGTGGTGAAGACCGAGGAATATCTCACGGCCTTTCTCCTGGTGATCTCCTCCTCCTTCGACGTCCTCTACAGCAACGCCTCCCACCGGAAGGCCCAGGTCTTTCGCAATGGAGGATCATCCATCGAAAAATGGGATACCAACGGCCTTTTTCTCGGCGCTTTGGAGAACGTCGATGTGGGTGAATCCTATGAGGAGAAGGCTGACAAACTGAGACCCGGAGACCGTGTTTTCCTCTTCACGGACGGCCTGGTCGAGGCCCGCAACCGGGAGGGGGAAGAGTTCGGAGAAAAACGTATTTCTCAGCTCCTCATGGAGACCAGTACCATCCCCCTGGAGAACGCCCGGGACCGGATTCTTGAAGTCTGGAGAAGGTTCCTTGGGGAGACGCAACTGAACGATGATGTAAGTTTTCTTCTCATTGAGCTGGCCCAGGTTTCCCATGACGCCATTACCCATCGTGAGAATGGGAAGGATCTCCTTGAAAAGGGAGAGTACAGAAAGGCGGAATGGGAGTTCATGAGCGCCCTGAAATTCGACAACTCAGATACCCTGACTCATCAGCTACTGGGTAAATGCTACGTAAAAACAGGGGAGCATGAAAAGGCAGTCGATCACTTCAAGGAATTCCTGGATGAATATCCCAACGACGCCTACACCCTCTACCTCACCGCCGCGACACAGTACAACATGCAGGATTTCAACCGGGCTCTGATGAACGCGCGTACCGCTGACCGCATACGTCCGGACAATCCCCATACCCTCACGGTCATAGCCCGTTCCCTTGAAAAACTCGGTCAAACGGATGAAGCCGGGGATATCTGGAAGAAGATTCTGCAGCTGGAACCTGAAAACGAAACGGTAAAAGAAGAGCTTAAGAGACTTAAGGAGAGGAAGAGTTAACCCGAAACCGACCTGTCTTTTCTTTCCATAAGCTTTCTGGCATTCTCTCCAGGGTCTCCCCGGTAGAGGAAGGAGATGACGGCGGCGGAGGCGTGGAGAGGGACCTCCTGAATATTCTCATCCGTTATTCCACCAATGGCCACTACCGGCATAGAAACCATCCCTGCCAGCTCCTGGAATCGTTCGCCCCCCAGACCCTTCATCTTCCTGCCATCTTTGGTGGTGGTATCGAAAATGGGACCTATGGCGATATAATCAGGCCCTTCTTTAACGGCCTCTTCCACCTCCTGCCGGCTATGGGTCGAGATCCCGATTACGGCATCCTTTCCCAAAAGCTTCCTGGCCTCATGAGCCGGTATGTCGTCCTGTCCCAGGTGCACTCCGCCGGCACCGGAGAGGAAGGCTATATCCGGATAATCGTTTATCAGAAGAAGGATATCCTTTCCCCGGAGTATTTCAACCAGCTCCCGGGCAATTTTGAGAAGCTGCCGCGGAGAGCTCTTCTTCATCCTTAACTGGAGTACCCGGACTCCTGCTCCTGTCAGAGCGGCGGCCGCCCCGGGAACCTCTTCCGCCTTCAGAAAGGTCTCATCCAGAATGGCGTAAATGGATCCCCTGAGAGGGGAAAGCCGATCTTCTCGATGATTACCTGTTCCCGGTTCTGACATCATCCCCCACCGGCCATGGTTACGATCTCCAGAACATCCTCCTCCTCCAGGAGAGTCCGTTCATAATCTTCCGGAAAAACTATCTCCCTGTTTTTCTCAACGGCCACGCCATCGGGAGGGAGTGAAAGTTCATCCAGCAGACCCATCAGGTTTTCAGAACCGACGTCCCTGAGGGAACCGTTTATGGTAATTCTTTTTGACATGCTATGTTTTTGACCTCTTATCGCATTCTTTTTTATTTATGAGAATAATACATATAACGAAGCAGGGCCGGCAACAGTGCGGCCGCTGTTTCCGAGCGGAGAACCGGCAGATCAAAGCTGATAATATGGCATCCTGCTTCAGCGGCCCGATCGAGCTCTTCCGGAGAAAAGCCGCCCTCGGGCCCGACAAGGACAAGGGGTGGTCCTTCCAGCTCCAGCGCTCCCGGTTTGAGGGGATACCCGTGAGGGTGGGCCATGACACATCTTCCACCGGATGTCACAAAAAGATCATCCAGGGAAACCGGTTCCTCCACCAGAGGAATCTCCCTTCTCATCGACTGCTTGGCGGCTTCACGTACGATCCGCTTCCACCGAGCGGATTTCTGGCCCGAAAACCGGTCGGGATCGACCACCGTGCGGTCTGAACGAAACGGCCGGATACGTGTCACCCCTGTCTCCGTCGCCTTTTGCAGAGCCAGATCCATACTTTTCCCCTTCAAAAGGGGAAGACCCAGTTCCATTTCCTTTTCACGATATCGGTCCAGGCCCGGTTCCTCAAGATAAAGTTCACATGAATCTCTCTCCAACTCACCAGCCCGTGCCCGCCATATCTGCCCATCCTGATCCCGGACAAGCAGCATATCACCTTCCCTGAGACGACGCACCCGGACCAGGTGGATAAAATCTTCTCCGGCGATTCGCACCTTTCGTTCGTCATCCTTCCGGTTGATGAAAAAGAGGGGCACTACCTGCTTCCCAGCTTTTCTGATCGGAATATCTCGGGATCAAATGTCACGTCCCTTTCGAAATCGTAGAAACTCAGGATGGTAACCGTACCCTGACGGATATTCATCATGTCATAACGTATGGGAATGATCCGGTCTTCCACGTAGCGGACCTTGCTCAGGGTCATGAACTTGTATATGGCGTTGTCCCGGTCATGAAAATCGATCCTCAGAGGAAGCAGGTCTTCCCGGCTGACGAAAAGAGTAAGCATCCCGTATTTACCACCACGAAAAATCGGTTGCAGCTCCAGCCTGTAGGACTCCTTTCCCTTGACCGTAACGATGCCCTTAATCTCAGCCGTGTAGTTACTCTGGAAATCGGCATTCGACAGGTCAAGAAAGGTAAAATTCGTCGATAGCAGCTCGTCGAAACGGTCGATCCCCATTTTATGATAGAGACGGATGGAGTGAATATTATAGACCCAGATGTCCTCTCCCCGTAGATTATAGAGGACCTTGAGCTGATCGCCCCGTTCCTTACTGGAAAAAACAAAGAGAGAGTCCTCCGATGCTACTTTACCGGTAATTTCTATGGTATAGGACTTTCCGTCAGGATGAATATGTTTCATCCTCCCCCGTATCAGCCCCCTGGGATATTCCATAACCTGGTCGACCCGGGCGAGTATGGACTGGGCCGTAACCTCAATCTCCCTCTCATCCTGGGCCTCCAGCGGGAAGGTTGACAAAACCAGCAGGATAAGAAGAAGCTGTGCCGTTCTCTTTTTCAGGGTAACCATGACCGAACTTTATACCGAAATATTCCAGATATCATTCAGATCGATAATAACGATCCTTTTTATCACTATCAAGATCGGGACGCAGGGCGCGGGCCCCGTCAAGGTAGGAGTGGACAATCTCGTCCTGTCGCAAGGTACTGTTGATATGCATCAGGACACGGATACACTTGTTCAGGCTGCCTGGTACCGGTATCTCACGGGTACACATGAGAGGTGTATATAGCCAGCCCAGCCTCCGGGCCGCCACAGCCGGGAACTCGGCGTCCAGGTCATCGGTCACCGAAAAGATTACTGAAACAACGTCCTCTTCCTGGAACCTGTTCTGCTCAATCATATCCTTCAGCAGACGTTCTGTCTTATCAATGATTTCTTCCCGATTATTATCGGAAACCGTTATTGCCCCCCTCAGCCCTCGTACCGGCATTCAGCGATCCCCACCTTTTTCTACTATATACTCAATCCTGGCGTTACAGTCCAGCATCCTTTCATAAAAATCGGGGAAGGTGACAGCCGCCGCCTCGGCCGTAGAGACGCGGGTTTCCCCCAGGGCCGCGAGACCGGCGACGGAAAGGGCCATGACCACCCGATGATCACCATGACCTTCCACGTCCGTACCCTTCATCTCGCCACCTTCGATTACAAGGCCATCAGGCAGCTCTTCGGTTTGGATACCGAGCTTCCCCAGTTCTCCCGCCATGACCGCTATCCGGTCCGTCTCCTTTACACGGGCCTGGGGAACGTTCACCAGTCGGGTGGTTCCCCGGGCCGAGGCCGCGGCAACAGCCAGCGCCGGCAGGGCGTCGGGAATATCATTCAGGTCGAAGACACCCCCGGTCAACTCACCTCCACGGATATCGATATGCCGTTCTCCGATATCGACGACAGCGCCCATCTCAGAAAGGATATCCACCACGCGTTTATCCCCCTGGCTGTCATCATAATCCAGACCTTCCAGTCGAAGGGTTGAGCCGGTAACGGCCGCGGCAACCAGGAAGAAAGTAGCGGAGGAAAAATCGGCCGCCACCTCCCGATCGAAGGAAGAGAGGGCCTGTCCGCCCGGCACGTGGAACCTTTCGTAACCATCGGCCTCCCAGGTGAGCCCGCAGGCTTCCATCCAGGAGAGTGTCATGTCTATGTAAGGTTTTTCATGCAAAAGGGTAAGGATAATCTCAGATTTCTCCCGTGCGAAGGGGGCGGACAGGAGAAGCGATGAAAGATATTGTGAGGTTACGGACTCAAGTTCAGTCTTCCCGCCGTTGAGCCTTCCCTCCATGACAAGGGGCGGCATACCGTTATCCCGGGTCGACCTGGCCTTCCCGCCGAGATCTTCAAGGGAACCCATCAGGGCCCCGGCCGGTCTTCTCCGGATCTGTTCATCCCCCGTAAAGACAGTCATACCCTCAATGAGACACGCGGTTCCCATTCCCATGTAGAGTGTGGTGCCGGAGTTACCCACATCCACAACATTATCCGGGACCCGGGGGGAGCCGGCGGTCCCCTCGATTTCCCAGAGATCCGGGGAGGAGTCATCCAGACCGCCCCCAAAGGCGCGCACCAGGGTACGGCACGAGCGGGTGTCAGAACTCTCAAGGGGCATTCGCAGGATGGATTTCCCTTCCCCGAGAAGTCCGAGGATCAATCCACGGATGGTATGGGATTTGGAACCCGGTATCCTCACGGAGCCGGAGAGTGTGGATTCATGGATGGAGAATCTCATAGTTCGTCCGGTTTCTTTTTTCTATACACGCCCATATAATAATTCTCTTCCATGGAGAGACCATCATACGCGTAGAGTGACTCCAGGACCGGAATCTCGTCATCTTCCAGCTCAGGCGTCGCGTCTTTTTCCATGCCGATAAAATCGGGAAGATTCGTTTTAAGACGTATCGACTCCTCCATGACAGGCTCGAATCCTTTGACCTCCAGGGAGGTCCGGAGATCCAGAGGATGATAGAGATCATTATGAATTTCCAGATTCCTCTGACAGACAGTGTCCAGGACGCCCTCCAGATCATCTTCGTGCAGGACCGGGGAAGCTATTATGACATGATTGTCGAAGTCGGTTACTCGTTTTATCTCGTTCAAAACAGCCCCGGTCATAAGAAGAGGCAGGATATCGACGAGGATGGTCATTTCGCTTCTGTAATAGTCGACCGGCATTGTGTGAAAATTTCCCGTTATGGCGTAACCGTGTTTCTCACGATTGTCGCTCCAGGCACCCGGCCGGGGATCGAGCACGGTAAGGGTGACATCCGGAAGGGATGCCAGATACTTTTCCAGGGGACCCCGCCCCAGCTTGAGAATGCGGGAAGGCTGGAAGGTTTCCATCCCTTTCCGGATAAAGGCCTGTAGAGGTTCACTCCTGTGGGCGGGTTCAGCGTACCTCTCTTCCCTGATCCGATCATCAAGGAGACGGGCCACCTGCTGCCATCTGTGTTTCGGGGTTTCCATACCGCCATGGTCTCTTTCTAAAGATGACTGATGTCAAGATAAAAAGGGAAGGGGCGCTTTTTTCAGAAAATAATTTGACACTGGACATCACAGACCAACACTGATATTTTACTTCACGGAACAGCTATGAACCTTCTGAATCGAACTGAAAACGACAGTATCCCGGATGAAGTATCCCGGGTTGCCATGGCAGAGGGCGTCCCTGCCGGAGATATTCTCCGGGGACTTCGCGATGGGACTGTCGTTATTATGAAAAACAACCTTCGCGCCATCCATCCCGTGGGAGTAGGCAAAGGTCTTTCCACCAAGGTCAATGCCAACCTTGGGACCTCGCCGGACCTTTTCGATATGGAAGCGGAGCTTTCGAAACTGGACGCGGCCGTGCGCTACGGCGCCGACGCTGTCATGGACCTCAGCACGGGAGGCGACCTGAGGGAATTCCGGCAGGCGATACTGGAACGCTCTCCCCTGCCCCTGGGTACCGTCCCCCTCTACGAAGTGGCGGTTCGCATGTCTCTGAGACATAAATCTGTCATCGACATGACACTTCAGGATTTTCTCGAAACCATCGAGCTCCAGGCCAGGGATGGTGTCGATTTCATGACCATACACTCCGGTGTCACCCGGGAGTCCCTTCGATCCCTCAGCAGCCAGGAACGGATCATCGGCATAACCAGCCGGGGCGGTTCCATCCTGGCTGAATGGATAGCCTGTCACAACAATGAAAATCCCCTCTATGAATATTACGATGAGATTCTCGATATACTGGCTGAATTCGACGTTGTTATAAGTCTCGGTGACGGACTCAGACCGGGCGCACTGGCTGACGCCCAGGACAGGGGACAGATCCATGAGATGATTATTCTGGGAGAGCTCGCGGCCCGTGCCGGGGAGAAAGGAGTCCAGGCGATCATTGAGGGACCAGGACATATGCCTCTGAATCAGATCGAAGAGAACATGAAGCTGGAGAAGAGCCTCTGTAACGGGGCTCCCTATTACGTCCTGGGTCCCCTGGTCACGGACATTGCCCCCGGTTACGATCACATCACATCCGCCATAGGCGGGGCACTGGCAGCCTCCAGCGGGGCCGATTTTCTCTGTTACGTGACACCGGCAGAGCATCTCAGGCTTCCAGACGTGAACGATGTCCGGGAAGGGGTTATAGCCTCCCGCATAGCGGCCCATGCCGCGGACATCGTAAAGTACGGTGACCGGGCACGCCGTTGGGATGATGAGATGTCAGCTGCCCGCAGGGAACGCGACTGGGAAGCGATGTATACCCTTTCTCTTGACCCGGACAAGGCGCGCCGGTACAGGTCGGAGGTCCCCTCCAACCTGGATGACCAGTGTTCCATGTGCGGCGATTTCTGCGCCATCAAACGAAAATACTGAGTACAGAGAGGCCCTTTCCATGACAACGGATAACTATGCTTCATATAAGGAAGAACGCGACCTGATACTGGAGTATAACCAGATCGCCCTTGATGACGCCCGGGTGGAAAATATCCTGGGAGTGGGAGTGGATAATCTTACCCGAGCCCAGGCCATTGTCCGCATTCTCAGGATGATTGAACAGGGGGGCGTCCATCACATCCTTCTGCTGAATCCATTCAAGCTGATGCGTATCCGTTTAAGCGGCGACCTTTCAGTTATTTCCAACCAGGCGGACATGCGGCTGGCCTCGGGAGCCGGTATCGGATGTGCCTCGGCTATCCTGAAAAGAAAGCTGAAAGAACGGATCCCTACCCTGAGTTTCATGATGGATATTATTCGGATAGCGGAGATAAAAGAGTACTCCATATTCATCGTCGGCGGCAGGCCGGAAATAACGGAACGTGTTTATAACAATATCAAAAAATCCTTCCCTGACATACGAATCGTGGGACGCCATGGAGGATATTTTAACGAAACCAGGGAAAAATCCGTTATTGAGGCCATGAGAAAATCGGAGGCCAACATTATCTTCGTTGGACTCGGCTTTCCCAAGGAAGATAAGTGGATCGGCAAAATTCGAAACGAGTTCAGCAACACGGTCTTCGTAGGCGTGGGGGGATACCTGGATGTCATTTCCGGAGAGATACGCAAGGCACCGAATTTTTTCATGGAACGGGACCTGGACTGGTTCTACAGGATACTTATCCGTCCCTGGAGGATACACCGCCTTATCATGGTCGGTTTTTTCTATACTCAGGCCCTTTTGAAACGTCTGTTCCGCAGGGTATAATCAACGCTCGTAATCACCCCGTTTTGGGGCGCTCTCACGCAGGCGGGTCAGTTCACGGTTCTCGACCCTGCATCGTCCCAAAGTAAAGCTTTCGGAACGTTCCTCGGCGCCGCAGCTTCTGCACCGGATAACCGCCCGGTTGGACTCCCATTCCTGGACCTCCACGTACCGGGAACCGCATTTACGACATAGAATCACAGAAACGAAATTGCTCATAAGCCCTCATGCCAGTACCGACAGAAGGGAGTAATCACTCCGCTTCCCGTACCCACCGGTAAATGTATCCATGAAAGAGAGAAGGCTGTCAACCACCCCTTCCCTGGACCGACTTCCTCTAAGCAACTCCCTCATTAACGTCTTCAGTTCAATAGTGTTGCCGTTTTTATCCCTGAGTTTCAGAAACTGACGCGACAGAACAATGAGCTGATCCCCGGACTGAAGAGAGAGATGTACCTTTCTCATTGGCTGGCTCCCCTTCAGATCAGTCTGTCCCGCTCGAATATACCTGATCCGGCCTGCACGAATCAAAAAGGGATGAATCTCTCCGCTTTTTAAAAAAGTACAGTTCCGAGTCACCGGTTCAATAACACCCGTGAGGATTGAAAGCTGTTCCGGCTCCTGGAAACCGGAGGCCATAACCTGGCGAAGCGTGCCCATGATCTCTTCCGGTCTGTCCAGTGTCTCAACCAGTGCCCTGCAGAGGCCGTACATGCGAGAAGCCCTGAGTCCTCCCGGAATCCCCTTTTCATGGACATCCCCGAGAAAAAACGCAACCTCAGATCTGTGCAACTGCCTGAGACCGTGAAAGACCCCTCCCACCTCCCTGGCATTGATGGACCGTGCCGTACAGTACAGGGAACCAAACTGCTTATAGACAGGGGGAATAGACGCGTTCTGGATCATCTGTGCGGCCTTCATTTCGTTCTTCATCCTCGCCTCTGCCAGCGCGTTCTCAAAGAAGATGGCGTTCTGAACCGCCAGGGAGGCCTGGTCCGCGAAGACCTCGAAGAGTTCAATGTCGTTCTCCGAGAAGCCTTCTCCCGAAACAGGATTGATGGCCTGAATTACCCCCAGAAGTCTTCCCTTGAAAAGAAGGGGCGCACTGAGGAGAGACCGGGTAACAAATCCGGTCTGGCGATCGTAATTGGGATCAAAACGTTCATCGGAATAGACATCATCGACATAGGCGGTTTTCCGGTTTTCCGCGACCCATCCTGCCAGCCCCTGCCCCATGCCTACCCGGTACTTTTCCGTAAGCTCGCTTCCCGCCCCCCCCAGGGCTACCTTGAAGACCAGGTCTCGGTTTTCCTCGTCGTACAGAAGCAGGGTGCTCGCCTCGGTATTCATGATTTCCTTAATTACTTCCATGATGACATGAAGCAGTTTGCCTATATCGAGCGTCGCGTTTATTATGCCATTGATCCGAACCAGTTTGGAGAGGTTATCGACCTTCCTCTCTGTATCAATCATCTTCTTCCTGGCATCCACTTCCATAGTATACGGCCTTCCCCTTACCTTTTTACCTGCCTCATGATCCGGCTTGCCCTGTCATATTCACCCACGGCCCTGTATACATCGGCCAGCTCCCTTGCCACACCGGGATAGTTACAGTCTATCCGGCACGCCTCTTCAAGGAACCTCAGGGCCTTTTCATCATGACCCCGTTCACGATGTATCCGTCCGAGAACCAGATAAAGTTCAGGTGAGCTTTCACCCCGCTCCTTCGCTCTTCTCAGGGCTTCAAGGGCTTCATCCTTTCTTCCCCTGTGATAAAGAGAAATACCTTCTACAGCCAGGAGATCCCCGCTCATGACTCCATCATAGAGGCTCAGGCAGTGCACGACGTCACCATAGTAATCCATGCTGAATAAGAACAGGGCCGCCTCTTCATATAGATCGCTCGACACGGCCCCCTTTTTCAGATAGTCCTGATAATGAAGGGCCGCTTCCTCCCGCTTCCCAACGCGCCTTGCGTCCCTTGCAAGTAGCACAAAAGGACGTTCGTCATCTGGGAAGAGGATGGTGTACTCCCGGGCTTTCTCCCTGAGTTCTTTACTTTTCTTATTACTGTAAAGCCTTCTCAGCTCGGAGAGCATCTCGTCCTGGCTTTCTCCGGATACATACCTGTGCCAGTACTGAACATATTGAGGATAGAGCTTCTCATGGTACTGCAGTGAGAGTAGAACGCTTCCCCCGACCAGAACCGCTATAAAGAGTAACCCTTTCATCCAGATTCAATATTCTCCCTCTGACGGTATCATAATCAAGAACAATTACGCTTTCAAAGGAATTTATGGTTGCATACAGAATATGTATAGCATTTTCTGTGAAAAATTTTTTCTTGTTTCCACTTTTAGACGTGTATATAGTAAAAGGAAATGACATGAAACAAATCATACAGACAGTAACTGTTACAACCCTTATTCTCACTAGCCTGCCTGTTTACGCCATTACAGGCGATGAGGCCCTCGCCCGCTTTCAGCAGAGAATGCATGGAATCGGCCGCATGACAGGCATCGTCTCATGGACCTCTCATACCGGGATGACCTATACCGGGAGTTTTAAATATATGAGCCCCGGCAAGATATACGTAAAGTTCAGCAATCCCGGCGGAAAGGTTGTGGTCTCCAATGGAAAACGACTCTGGATCTATGACAGCAGAAGTAACATCTGCGGCGTACAGGACCTGGGTCGATCCGGTTCAGGAGGCATAGCCGGGATGGTGAACGGCTATATGGCTATAGTCGTCTCCCAGGGGAGCGGCGGCTATACCCTTAAACTGAAGAATAACGAGCGTACCTATTCTGAAATTATCCTTTATCTGGATGGCAGCTTTATGCTAAAGAAGGCTGTCCTCAAAACCACTGACGGAGAGGGCTTCAGTATAACCCTCAGGAACGTGGATACCACGGCAGGAGTGGTAAGCAGCATGTTCAACTTCAATGCCCCGGCCAACAGCCAGGTGATCAAGAATCCCCTGAACATACGGTGAAACGATGCGATACTTCTCCCTTTTCACAGTTTTCATCCTGATGCTCCTCCTGACAACATCCGGTTTTGCCCAGGAAGGGAAAAAGGCGAGTGAGGAGAAGGAGCTTTTCTACACCTATATCGGCCCGATCGTCTCCGCGGGACACGCCCATATCTGGTATAATGACTGGATCGGCGCCACCTACAAGAAACAGCTTCTAAACGGATTTTTTATCAGTGGCGGAGCGCTTCTGGCCGTTTTCGTAAAAAACCTGACCGGGAGCATCAGTATCCAGTATATCTACAGCTTTAACAGCAACTATCCGATTCAGCACCTTCTTTATAAGATGAGCGGGAAATATCTCTTTCATATAAACGATCTCTTCAGTATAGGGGTGGGTGCCGGCGCTTATTTTGAGTCTCCCCCTTCGGACCATGGATATCTGGGAGGAGCAGGCGCTCTGTTGCCCGTGGAATTTATCATTAATACTACATCCGAAACGCGCCTGATTATCGACGCTTTCGCACAGTTCGGATATTTCGGAAAGGGAAAGGATTCCCTGAAACTCGGATACGGCATTGATGTGGCCTTCGTCTTTAAAGTCGGACGTATCTAATATACCGGTCCCCCCCTCCTCCCTTCCCCTCTTTCTGGCCGCCGCCGCCATAATCGAGGGGATAAACGGATTTTCGGGAACGGGTTCCGTTTTCTTTCCCTGGACAACGTCTCTTTTCGGGAGTCTGGCACTTCTCCTTTTTTGCAGGAGGATCGTTTCCATGGAGAGAAAGGACCGGTCCGGGGAACTCTTCCGTTCCCTTATCTTTATTCTTCTGGTTACCGTAATACTTATTTTTCAGGCTGGACGTTCCGCCGACCAGCCGGAAATGCGACCGGACAGAAAGGGGTCGCTCTGGGTGATAAAGGAGATCCACCCGGGGCGATACGACTCCCACCTGTACTGCCGCACAATGGAGAATACCAGGGCCACGCTCCTGGTCACCTGGCAGGGGGAGGAACGTCCCCGTATCGGCCAGAGGTTAGCCCTTTTCGTATCCCCCACGGATCTCCGGGAGAAGGATTCATCCTGGTCCCGGCATTTAAGGAGAAAGGGTTTTCGTTTCCACGCCTTCGTGGACGAAAGAACAGGTTCCATCTCCGGTGAGGGCGATGAACCGGGTATCCTTTCCCGGACACGGACGGAAGCAAGCCATTCCATCCACACACTCTGGAGCGGCCACGGGGCTGACCTCCTGGAGGCCCTTTTTCTCGGCGAACGTTTTGAACTTCACCCGACCGTCAGGGAGCAGTTTCGCAGAAGCGGTCTTATGCACCTTCTGGCCGCTTCAGGAATGCACGTCGGAATCATAATCGCGCTTCCCCTCCTTCTCGGCAGATTAATCGGTTTATCTCGTCCCTTTTACCTTTTGCCCGCCCTTCCGGCTGCCATTCTTTACTGTCTCTTTGCCGGGGTCCCCGTATCCCTGCTTAGGGCAACGGTTATGGTCGTTCTTCTTGCTTTTTCCCGTCTCTTCCCCGGAAGAAGTTCAGGTCACCAGATACTCTTTCTCGCGGCAACGATTCTTCTTCTCCTTGACCCTTCTGAACTCTACGGCCTCGGATTTCAGCTCACCTTCGCGGCCACCTTCGGAATCATAACCTGGTACAGACCCCTTTCCCACGCCCTGAGGCTCATCCCCCTGCTTCTCAGAGCCCCCCTGGCCCTGTCTCTCTCCGCCCAGGCGGCCATACTCCCTTTTACGCTTTACGCTCTTGGTGAGGCCAATCTTGCAAGTATACCGGCCGGTCTTCTGGCCTCACCTGTTCTGGCACCGACCATGGTCACGGCCCTGGGGGCTCTCCTTCTAAAGAGTCTTTCCCTTCCGACAGGTTTACCGGTTGAAATAACCTCTGTTCTTCTTGATATTTTCATGAGCATAGCCCGGGTCGGCTCAGAAGCCGGGCTCCATCTGGTCTTTACCCGGGTCCCTCTACCGGTTCTGTTCCTCCCGCTGGTGATTCCGATTTTCGCAATGAAATCCATCTCACGATTCAGATGGGCCTTCCTCTCTCTTTTCATGGTTCCTCTTTTCCTCTACGCCTCCGCAGGCCCGGCCGCGCCGGGTCCCGTTGACAGTGCCTGGCTTTTACCGGGCGGAAAAGGTTCCACACTCTGTCTGTACCGTCAGGGAACCTTTATCGTGAGAGGTTCTCCTCTCCCGGACCGTACGCTCGCGGAAAAAAGCATCCGATCTCTCCAGCCGAAAAGGATCGTCCTGGAACCGGTTCTCCCCTCCATGGGGGACCTCTATCGATGGCAGAGCCTGGTACGAAGACTTCCTGTCTCTGAATGCGTTTATCACTCTCCCCTGGAGGACACGTCCGCCCTGACAACCTTCATGAAGACCGTGAGCCGGGACAGCATTCCCCTCAAAGTTGTACCGGTCAGCCACGTGAAATGATTTATTATTACAATGCAGGATTTACTCCTTATCTTTATTTGCTATAAAAAAAATCGATTATCCCCACCGCCGAAGAGGGGTGTGATAATCTTTCTTTCCTGTTTACACGTAAAAGCGTCTTCAGGTATAATTACTGATTGCAATTATCATAACAGGATCGATGATACGCCCAGCCATGGAGAGGAATCCAATATCAAATGATCGATTCCACAAGGACCGTACAGGATTTCAATACTCAGGGAATTACACGGAGCTCTTTCAAGTATCCCTCGGACGATACCCTGAACCAGTTGAACGCCGTCGTGGCGAAGATTCTCTGGCAGGAGGATTACGCCTTCCTCCTTGATTCAGTCATAACGGTTATGAGGGAACTTATTCTCAACGCCTTCAAGGCAAACGCCAAGAGAGTTTATTTCAGCAAGAACAACGCCGACATCACCAATCCGGAAGACTATAAGCGCCTCATGCCGATTTTTCGCAGAGATGTCATCAACAATTATGAAAGCATCCTGCCTGACCTGAACCTTCACGATTACCGGATCATCGTGGAAATCAAAAAGTCCACGGATGGCATTCTTTTTACTATTGTTAATAATATTGACATCCTAACTGGAGAGAAGGATCGCATCGAAGAACGGCTAAGCGTGGCGAGAGAAACGGATAATTTCACGGACGCCTATGACAGGCTCTTCGATGACCATGAAGGGGCGGGTCTCGGTCTTCTCCTCACGATACTGCTTCTAAAGAATGCCGGTTTCCCCGTGGATCGCTTTATCGTGACCTTTCACCATGGCTTTGTGCGCAGTTCCTTCCTGATTCCATCCCGGCTCCGTGACAAAACCCTGAAGAGTATCATTAGTGAAAAGGTGAGCAATGAAATAGAAAGCCTCCCAACCTTTCCGGAATCGATCGTCGAGCTTCAAAGGCTCTGCCAGGAACCGGACATATCCATTGAGGAGGTGGCCCATCACGTTAAGCAGGACCCATCCATCGCTTCCGATGTCCTGAAACTCGCCAACTCCGGAGGGTTCCTGACAGGGAAGAGGATCGAGACCATTAATGAAGCGATCATGGTCATCGGCCTAAATACCCTCTCCACCCTTCTTATGGCGACAGGAGCAAGGTCAATTCTTGAAAAAAGATATAATCGATTTGAGCGTATATGGTCCCATTGTCTTAAGACCGGACGGTACGCTCGCAGGCTGGCCGAAATCTTTCATCGTCACGAGCTTCCTAACCGGGTATTCCTGGGAGGGATACTCCATGATATCGGCCAGATCGTTCTCCTTTCCATCGATCTGAAGACCGTAAACGTGATCTCCGAGTTGATAAAAAACAGAAAAATCCGTATTTCGACCATCATCGAAGAGATCGCCGTTGGGATGAGCCACTCCACCATCGGAGGACTCCTGGCCGAGAAATGGAACTTCCCCTCCTACCTGATCCAGTCTATCCGCCACCACCACACGCCCCTTCAGGCAGAGACAGGAACCATGGAGGTTGTTTACATAGTTTACCTGGCCAATATGTTCCTCGGTGTGGAGTCTAACAGGTACCAGTACACCTTTTTTGAACCGGAAGTCCTCACCTATTTTGACATTATCGGGACAGAGGGTCTGGAACAGCTTCACAGACAGCTGAAAAGAGACGAGAGGCGATGACACGTCCCGGAGAATATGAAATCATGGAATCCCGGTCAGGCCAGGAAAGTCTTATCTACCATGGCGAAAAGACCATACGGCTTCACTCTCTCTACGATCCCCTTAAGGAGGCGAAACGTAGCGTCGATTCCTTCAGGACGGGACGCTTTTCTCTGCTCATAGTATCCGGACTCGCCCGGGGATATCATGTACGGCTTCTCAGAGACCGTTTCCCCCACAAGATGATCCTGGTCCTGGAACGTGACAGGAAAGTTCTTGAAATCGTAACCGAAAGAGAACCGGATCTTCTGGGCAGGATCACGGTTGCGATCTCAGAGGAGGAGATGCTCTCTTACCTGGATGAAATAGAACCCGGCTCCTTCCGGGGTATTGCCCATTATGTTCACCGTCCCTCACTCGGGATCGATCCTTCCTTCTATGAAAATCTGTTATCCAGAGCAAAAGGATACATCTCCTCAAGGTTCAGTGACCTGATGACCCGGTTCGAATTTGAGGAACTCTGGCTCTCGAACATCTTTCGCAACATGGAACGCTGTAAACGGGCAATACCGGTATCAGCCCTTTTCGGAAAATTCCGCGGCATTCCCGGCGTCATTGTCTCGGCCGGTCCTTCTCTCCGGAAAAACATTGAAAAACTCAAGGATTACCGGGATCGGGCCCTCATCCTCGCAGTAGATACCGCCTACCGGGCCCTTCTGAAGAGCGGAATACAACCTCACATCGTCATGACCCTCGATGCCCAGAAGCACAGTTACAAACATTTCGGGGGCACCCTGAACGAGGAGACCCTTCTCTGCGCTGACCTGGTCAGTTATCCTCCCATTATCCGGGACTATCCCGGTCCCCTGGCCCTGAGTACAACAGCGAAATATTATCAGGACAGAGAAGGAAACGAAAGAAGGGAATCGACACCGGGAACAGAATGGTTCGAGCGGCACATTACTCCACCCGGTGACATACAGTCTGGAGGTTCCGTCGCCACCAGCGCCTTCGACCTGCTGCTTAACCTGGGTTGCGCTCCCATTATCCTGGCGGGCCAGGACCTGGCCTACACCGGCCGGGAAATCCACATGAGCGGCACTCACCACAACGAGACCTGGATACCCACCCTTTCCAGGGTAAAGACCCTGGACGGAATCAATCAGGCCGTCATCCGGAAACGAAAAATTAAAAGGATAAAGGCCTATGGCGGAGAGGATACCGTTATCGCTGATTTTGTCTTCGATCTCTACCGTCAGTGGTTCGAGGACTCCGCCTCACGGGTCCCTGTCTCAGTCATAAATGCAACGGAAGGGGGGGGACGACTGAACGGCATCCCGGAGACCCCCCTGGGAAAAGCCCTTTCCCTCTCCGCAATGAGCGATCCCGGTTCAAAACTCCGGAGTATCGTCCGGAAAACCTCCTCTCTTGTAACCGGTGACCTGAAAAAGGCACTTACACGGTTGCTAAATGAGTTTGAACGGATGGAAATGGAAATGGATTTTGATCCGGAGAAGGTCCTGGCCGCACCGGAGGGTCCCCTGTTCAGGCCCTACCTGAGAAAATCCGGATCTCTTTTGGCCAGGCATCAGGATGCTTCTCCCGAGGATGGAGGTGATGACAAAATCAGGGAAATGGTCTCATCAGAAATCAAGCGAGCTATTAAAGAGATAGGGCCAAAGGCAAAGAGGCTCCTTGATTCCCTGGAAGAATGAAACCTTTCCGATTTTCATTGATTTCCCTGTCCGCTTTACCGATATTTATACCAACAGGACTTCCGAACCAAACCCTTTTATTAAGACAGGTCCCTTTATGAAGGAAATGTTCCATACAATCATACCCGGGATTTCAATTTTTTTCATCTGCCTCATCCCGGTCTTCGGCGCCCTGGAGAGCAGTATTGACTGGAAGAGGGGACTTCTGATCGGTCGGGAAAAGGCATCGATCCATTTCTCCGAGAAGGGCACGCCGGTAGACAGTGTCTCTCTACGTCAGACATCCCTGAACCGCGCACGAATGAACGCCTACGACCAGGCCCGTGAAGGGGCCCTGCAGCAGCTTCTGGACCTGTCGCTCGACCTCCCCGTGGAGAACGGGATACCCCTGAGGGAATACCTGAAAAAGGACAATTCTCTGGTTCCTCGTCTTAACCGAACCATAGATGAATACGCCCGTTTCGTAAATTCTCCCTCTGATTTCCGTTCCGTGAGTTGCAGGGTCTCCCTGAGGATACAGGATATTATCCCTCTCTTCCCTTTTAGCTACGATAAACGCCCCTTTCCCCTCCCCGCCGACCTGGCCCTGGAAACGGAATATTCATCTCTGATCATCGACGCCCGGGGACTGAATATTCGTCCCATGCTTTTCCCTGCCGTCCTTAACGAGGACGGACGAGAAATATACGGGAAGCAATTTATACGGATAGATAAAGCCCTGGATCACGGAATCGTAACCTACGTGTACAGTGAAAATGAAGCCGACAACCACTCTCTCCGCGGAGAACGTCCCTACTTTACGGCCGCCCTGAGGGGAGTGAAAGGGAACCCGGTCATCTCCCACAAGGATGTCCGCAGGATATTCAGCAGTTCCAGAACCAGGGAACAGTTAAAGAACTGCAGGGTAATCTTTATCATAAACAGGAAATAGAATGAATCCAATAACGGATATCCTTATTAAAGTACTCAAGGGGATCAACGATCTCATTAACCGGCTGGATCGCCAGTCCGTGGATGCCATACGGAAGTCTTACATTTTTCTGATCTTCCTTATAGCCGTGACCCTGGGCATTGTCGCCTGGAACACAGGGAAGAAGAAGGCCACTATCGATTCTCCCCCAATAGCCGAGGTTACCAATGATGTCTTCCAGACAGACATCAAACGTGAACGTCCATCCTCTATTGAAGGAATCTTTGAAAGCGAGGTTCGCCTCATATCCCCTGATAAGGGGGAGAGAGAAAAGCTTGCTCTTCCCGCGAGGGAGAAGATTGAACCGGATGTGGAGATGGGAATAGTAGACATTTCACCCGGCAAAGAGAGAAGCGGAGAAAGAACCGTGAGGCAGGACACGTTACTCTATGAAGAAAGTCGATCAAGGGAGAGAGAGGAACCCGATGTAAGGCCTCTTCCCTCCAGGGAAATCACGGACGAAGAATCTCCCATCGAGGAGAACAGGTCGGGTATCAGAAACCGTGATGAGGGAACGGACCGAAAACAGCAGACCGATAAATCGAAAGAGAACAGGTCCCGGGTCATCCGTAGCCGGGAACCGGACACATCACCCATCGACAGCGATACCATCATAATTCGGGAGTAGACATGAGATTATCCGTCATAGTTCATATAACCATTCTCCTGCTCCTTCCTCTGACTCTTCTCCATGCCAGGGACTACAAGAAAACAGAGGAGATAATTAATAGCATACTCGACGGCTCAAATGACGGTAACGTAGAACGTCCAGTAAAAGAACGTGACTCCCGTGATTTGGAGAAGGGAATCGATGAGAAAAATGATGGAGAAGGAACAAGGGGACCAGAAGAGGTTACGAAGGACCAGGTTCTTCTGCGAACCGGTATAGATCTCTACAATAGCTCACTCTATGACAACGCCCGACAGGCGTTCCAGGAGCTCCTTGAAGCCTACCCTTCCAGCCAGTTCAGAGACAATGCTCACGTGTGGCTTGGAAAGATTGCCATGAGGCAGAACCGTTACCGGGAGGCGCGCCAGAATTTCGGCCGGGTACCGGAACAATCGGGAGAATACCCATCCGCCCAGTATCACACGGCTGAAACCCTTGCCAGGGCCGGGCAGCTCATTGAAGCCATAGGTCTTTACCGCCTGGTTGCGTCACGGTTTCCAAATCACGAGCTTGCGGACAACGCTCTTCTTTCCACAGGCCGTCTGTACCAGAGGCAGAAAAAGGGTAACCAGTCACTCATGGCATTACTGCAACTGATCAGATATTACGGTGACCGGGAAACCGTTGATGACGCCTACTACCTCCTGGGCCGCCTTTTCGAAAGTGACCCTCACCTGAAAGACCTGGAACGGGCCCGACGCTTCTACCATATTTTCATTAGAAAAGCCGACCGTGGAGAGCCCCATTTTACATCCTCCCCTTTACTGCCAAGAGTCCGCCGTGACCTTAGACACCTTGAGAGCACACACTTCATGATCGACTGATCGGTCTTTAATTTTTCTTGACATATTAGGTAAGGCTAATTAACTTAACCTCACATTAACTGGATGAGGTCGGCCATGTCACAGAAAAGAATCGAGAGCAGGTACGCAGATACCGGGTTAACCTCTCATATGGAAGACTACCTTGAAACCATCTATATCCTCTCCATGAAGAACAGGGTAGTCAGAGTTAAAGATATTGCGCGTCATCTTGAGATCAAGATGCCCAGCGTAACGGCGGCCCTGAATAAGCTTCGCCAGAACGACCTGATCGATTACGAAAAATACGGTTTCATTGAGCTGACCGAAGAGGGCAAAAAGCTGGCGAATCAGGTTTATGACCGTCACAACTGTCTCTCGAGTTTCTTTGAGGAGGTCCTGAATCTGGACTGCACCAACGCGGAGAACGTCGCCTGCCGGGTGGAACATGCCCTAACTCCTGACAGTTGCGTCCGACTTCACAACTTTCTCGAATTCTTCCATGCCGAGGAGAAGGCCGGGGAACCGTGGATAGAACGCCTGCGGAACGTCATAAACGGCTGACACTCTCCCTTCAAAGAGACGTCTTCATGACAAAATAAACACCCGGCGAACCAGGTGTTTATCAGTTTTCTTCATAATATTCTAAACACTGAGGGTATCAGGTTTAACCGCTGTTTTTCTTCTCTTCCAGTCTCTTCAGAATCTTTTCCTGGGTGTCTTTGTTCACCGGATCATAACTGCTGAATTCCATGGAATAGTTGGCCCTTCCGCTGGAGATGCTTCGAAGGTTGGTCGCGTACCCGAACATCTCCGCAAGGGGGACATAGCCGTTTACCTTCTGAGAACCCTTCCGGTAGCGCCGCATCGATTCGATCCTTCCCCGTCTTTTATTCAGGTCACCTACCACGTCTCCCACGTAATCATCCGGCGTGTTGACCTCAATCTTCATCATCGGTTCAAGCAGGATGGGCCCTGACTTCATAAACACGTCCTTGAACGCGACAGCCGAACAGGTGCGGAAGGCCATGTCAGAGGAATCTACGGGGTGAAAACTCCCATCCAGGAGGACAACCCGTATATCCTGGACAGGGAACCCGGCGAGAATACCTTCATCCATGGCAGAGACGACACCCTTTTCAACAGAAGGGATAAACTCGGCCGGGATGGCCCCGCCCTTGATATGATCCACAAACTCAAAACCTTTACCTTCGTTCGGCTCAATTCGCATGACCACGTGCGCGTACTGTCCCTTACCGCCGGTCTGTTTGACATGCTTGTAGTCCTTCTCGGTTTCCTCGGTAATGGTCTCCCTGTAGGCAACGGAAGGTTCGCCGATAACGGCTTCAACTCCGAACTCATGCTTTAGCCGGTCTATAATGATCTCCAGGTGAAGCTCTCCCATACCGGCAATGACCGTTTCATTGGTCTCCTCATCATATCTGATACCGAATGAAGGGTCCTCCATGGCCAGTTTCCTCAGAGCGTCCCCCAGCTTCTCTTCCTCCTTCTTTGTGGGAGGTTTCACGGAAAGCTCGATAACAGGGGGCGGAATAAAGATATTTTCCAGGAAGAGGGGATTCTTCTGATCGCAGAGGGTGTCACCGGTCTTGGTATACTTCATTCCGATAAGGGCTACGATCTGTCCGGGTCCGGCTTCGGAGACCTCTTCCCGTTCCTTTGCGTGGATCCTCAGGATCCTTCCGATTCTTTCCGGTTTATCCTTGGTGCTGTTCTGAACCTGGATGCCGCTTTTAAGAACGCCGGAATAGATGCGAATAAAGGTCTGCTGTCCCACATAGGGATCATGTATCAGTTTGAACGCCAGGGCCGCGAATGGATCACTAACGCTCGGATGACGGGTATGGGTCTTCTCCGGGTCATTGACATCCTGCCCCACAATGGCCCCCACGTCGAGGGGAGAGGGAAGATAATCCACAACAGCGTCCAGAAGAAGCTGTACACCCTTGTTTTTATAGGCAGAACCGCAGAAAACCGGAGTAATGTTCATACTGATGGTCGCTCGACGTGCCGCCCTTTTCAGCAACTCCTCCGGAACCTCTTCCTCGTTCAGAAAAAGCTCCATAACCTCTTCGTCGAAATCTGCCAGTTTTTCAACCAGCAAGAGGCGGGCCTCCTGGACCTTTTCCTTATACTCATCCGGAACATCGCTGATATTCTGCTCAAAGTTTTCATAAACAATGGCTTTCTGGCGTATGAGGTCGATACTGCCCTGGAAGTCTTCTTCCACCCCGATGGGCACCTGGAAGGGGACAGCGTTGGCGTCGAGCATCTCATTCATCTGCTTAACTACGTCAAAGAAATCTGCCCCAATTCTGTCCATTTTATTCACGAAAGCAAGCCTGGGGACATGATACCTGTCCGCCTGGTTCCAGACGGTCTCACTCTGGGGCTCCACACCCGCAACAGCGCAGAAGAGACCTACCATTCCGTCGATGACGCGGAGAGAACGTTCCACTTCTATTGTGAAGTCTACGTGTCCCGGTGTATCAATAATATTAACACGGTGATCCTGCCAGTCACTTGTAATGGCGGCGGAGGCTATGGTAATTCCTCGCTCCTGTTCCTGTTTCATGAAATCCATGGTCGCTTCACCGTCATGGACCTCACCCAGCTTACGGGTCAGGCCGGTGAAGAAGAGGATACGTTCCGTCATGGTCGTCTTTCCGGCATCGATGTGAGCGGCGATACCTATATTGCGGATCTTCTGTTGAGACATACTGTAATACTCCTGTGCAGATTGTTCTGTATAATGCTATTGTTAGACTTTATGCAATCTCAGCCGTATCACGTCAGAGCGGTGCTAACTAACCTTTCAGATGAGTTGCGGATAGATAGGGCATACTTTTATCAGCAGGTGTTTTGTCAATATTATTTCAGGATTGAGAAATCCGTCTTTGGATTTCAGGGTCCCGGAGCAGAATAAATTTACATTCCATTAACAGGCTCATTGCCCCTTTCATCTGCGAGTATATTAAGAAGGTCAAGCTGGAGGGAAGCCTGCCGGGCAAAGGATGTTTCGGAATGATGCTCCACGATCGCATGGAAGACCTCCCGGGCCTTTTTTCGGTATCCCATCTTCTGGTAGCATATACCCATATTGTAAAAGCCTTCCACTCCCTCTTCTGTGTCTCCGAACTCTTCGTACATCCTGCGGTAGACCTTTACCGCCTGCTGGTAATCAAAGTTCTCCACGCGGACACGGGCTATCTCCCGGTATGCCTCGTACCGGTGGTTTCCGTTGTAATATATCTCAAGGTACTCCTGAAGAATCAGCACCCCCTTCTCCTGACGCCCCAGTCGAATCAGATGCATGCCATTTTCAAATTTGCCGTCATCCTCAAGCTGTTTCAGGGTTTTCTTCTCCTTCTCGACATCCCCGGCATCCCCCTGGGAATAGAGAGGAAAAGCAAAAAAGATAATGACGATTAGCAACGTAAACGGTCTCATGGCTCCTCCTGTGTTTATTATCGTCCCGGGTGCAGCCCGCTGAAGCAAATTATTATGTCTCCTGAAAAAATCTTGCCATATCCGCCTCTACCGTAAGGATATGTTTTTCAGGCAAAATCCGTACCGGACCCCCAAAAATAGTGACCCGGATATACATTGATCCATGCTTACGGCAACGAACATAACCAAGTCCTTCGGGGACACCCTTCTCCTTGATGACATCTCCTTCACCATCGGCCGGGGAGAGAAGGTTGGCCTGGTGGGCCGTAATGGCCACGGGAAAACCACCCTTATGAGAATTATTACGGGCCATGAACACGCTGACGACGGAGAGATAACCTTTCCGAAGAATTACTCCCTGGGATACGTATCCCAGCAGCTTCGTTTCACCGGGAAAACGGTCCTGGAGGAATGCCTGGAAGGACTGCCGGAACACCGTTCAGACGAGCAATGGTACGCTGAGAAAATCCTCTCCGGTCTCGGTTTCGAAACCCGGGACATGGAGAGGCGGCCGGAGGACTTCTCCGGAGGATACCAGGTACGCCTTAACCTTGCCCGTGTCCTGGTATCCTCCCCCGACCTCCTCCTCCTGGATGAGCCGACCAACTTCCTGGACCTGCCGGCCATCCTCTGGTTCGAGAACTTTGTCTCCCGCTGGAAGGGAGAACTTCTCCTGATCACCCATGACCGATCCTTCATGGACCGTGTGACAACCCACACCATGGGCATCCACAGGAAGAAGGTCCGTAAAATCGAAGGTTCAACAGAGAAGCTCTATGAACAGATAATCAAAGAGGAAGAGATACATGAGAAGACCCGCATAAACGACGAAAAGAAGAGAAAGGACACGGAGCAGTTCATCAACCGCTTCCGGGCCAAGGCGCGTTTGGCCGGCCTGGTCCAGTCCAGGATCAAGCTTTTGGAAAAGCAGGATCGACTGGAGAAGCTGGATAAGCTCGAATCCCTGGAATTCACCTTCCAGGAGGCTCCTACCCACGCACGCACCCTGTTGAACGTATCCGATCTTACCTTCGGTTACGACCGGGACCGTCCCCTGATTCAGGATCTTTCCTTTACATTAGGCCAGGGAGAACGGATAGGCATAATCGGTAAAAACGGCAAAGGCAAGACCACCCTGCTTAGAATTCTGGCCGGGGAAATTGAGCCCCAGGAAGGGAAAATTACTCCGCACAATTCCCTGGTCACCGGGTATTATGGCCAGACCAACAGGGAACACCTGAACCGGTCCCTCACCGTGGAAGAGGAACTGATGGCATCCGGGATAGAACGTGAAGAGGCCCGAAACATAGCCGGAGCCATGCTCTTTACCCAGGAGAGGGCACTGAAGAGAATTGAGGTCCTTTCCGGCGGAGAGAAGAGCCGGGTCATGCTGGGTAAGATCCTGGCCACGCCCGCGAACCTCCTTCTTCTGGACGAGCCGACCAACCACCTGGACATGGAATCGTGCGATTCCCTTCTGGCGGCCCTGGACGCCTTTTCCGGTTCCATGGTCCTTGTGACCCACAACGAACGGTTCCTCCGGAGCCTGACGGACCGGCTTATCGTCTTCCAGGGGGACGCCCCCTTCCTTTTCGAGGGAGCCTACCACGATTTTCTTGATAAGATCGGCTGGGAGAACCTTGAGCTGACCCGGCCTGCCGGCCAAAGTGAGAAGGACAACAACGGCATCGTGAACAAAAAGGAACACCGCAAACAGAAATTACGGCTGCTCAACGAGAAAAATGCAGAGCTAAAGCCCATCCTTAAACAAATAGAGGACACAGAGTCACAACTTGAGGTACTCGAAGAAGAGAAGGAGTCACTTAACCAGCAGTGCATTCAGGCCTCGCAGGAGGGTGCAGGTTCCCGGATACAGGAACTCTCTCAGAAGCTTCACCAGGTAACCGAGCAGGCTGATATCCTGTATCAAAACTACGAGGACCTGCTGCAGAGGCAGGAAAACATTACCCAAAAATATGATGCGCTCATGGAGGGAATGCAGATACCACTGTCATCCTGAACCTTCCTGCCGTCACCCTGAGCAGCGCGCGGGTCTTGGTTAGCACTGTCACTACAGGCATTTCCACTGTCACTCTGAAAGGATACTTCCTCATATTCCTTCGTCAGGATACCATTTGTGAAACTGTCACCTCTGAAAAAAGGCCTTCATTGAATCACTCGCCTATTCTCATGCGCGCGTCCAGGAGGGCCACCCCCCTGCCTTCCGGGAAACAGCGGACAGGATTACAGTCCATCTCCTGGATGATCTCATTTTCAGCCATAAGATGAGAGATGCGCAGGATAGCGTCCACGTATGCCTCGATATCGGACCTGCCGCTTCCCCTTGTGCCGGAAAGAATGCCGTAGGTCTTCAGGTTCCGGACCTTCTTCATGACATCGTTTCCTCTCGACGGGCAGAGGGCGTTATGGACGTCCCGGAAAATTTCAACATATACCCCTCCGTATCCGAAGTAGACCACCGGCCCGAATGAATCGTCCCTGCGTGCTCCTATATACATGTCGATACCTTCAGGCGCGAGGGGTACAACACGGACTCCCTCGATATTCGCGTCCTTTTTATAGGCCCGGGCCGATGCCATGATATCATCAAAGGCCTTTCGCACGGAATCCTCATCCCGCAGGTCAATGGCTACTCCTCCGGCATCCGTCTTATGCAAAATGTCCGGGGAGACCAGTTTCATTACCACCGGAGCACCGATCTTTCCGGCAGCCTTTGCCGCCTCATCGGCCGTGGCCGCGACAATACCGGAGAAGGCATTAAGTCCGCAGGCCTCAAAAAGCTCCAGGCTTTCCTCCCCGAAATCCCCCGATTTTCCCTTTATCCAGGAAGCGATGGCCTTCCGGTCGTACCCCTTCGGAGGATCACCCGCTCTCAGGTCGGCCGGTTCGCTCGTATAAAAATCGCTCTGTATCCTCATGGCCCTGATCATCTCTTCGGCGTTATTAAAAAGAGGAAACTGCATGTTCGCCTTGATCCGTGAAAGGGTATGAGAGAGACCGAAGAGGGTCGCGGCCATAGGTTTCCCGGAGGAGAGGATGGCCCCCTGCATCTCCGTGGAGAGGTCAGTGTGAAACATATCGTAGAAGACATTGTCCCCTTTGGGCATGTTCGGCCACTGGGATACGTAGACGGCGCCATCAACGTTTTCGTTATGCAGCAATTCGTGTGTGATATGGGCGTACATCCGCGCGTCGTAGATATCTCCCATGTCCAGGGGATTGCTGAAGTTGATAACACCGGCGTTGGAGAACTGCTGCAGGTCTGAATAGAACTCTCCCCCGGGATCGGCGAAGGTAAAGCCGTTCTCCTCGCAGAGGTCTGCCATCATGACGGTAAAGCCTCCGGCGGGGCTCATAACCATGATCCTCTTGCCTCTCATGGGAGGGAGACTGAAGGCCTTGGAGACGGAGATAAAATCCTCGAAATCGTTTATGCGGATGATCCCGGCCTCCTGGAAGTTGTCATCGATGATGTCATCGTCCCCGCTCAGGGCCGCCGTATGGCTCATGGCCGCTTTCATGCCGGCCCCGGATGTCCCCGATTTCAGCATGATGATCGGCTTGTCGATCTTAGCGGCTACCTCGATCAGTTCCCGTCCCCGGGAGATGCTCTCCAGGTACATGCCGATGATCTTCGTTTCCGGATCCCTGCCGAAGTATTCCAAAAAGTCGACCTCGTCCATGTTCAGCTTGTTGCCGATACTCGCGAACTTGGCCATCCCCACGTTCTCGTCGCTCATGAGGTTCCAGAGCATAAGGCCGACCCCCCCGCTTTGAGTGATAACGGAAAGCCCACCCTGGGGAGGAGGATAAGAAGGAATAAAAGGAAGACAGAGGCCGTTTACCGTGTTAGCCAGGGTGATCCCGTTGGGTCCAACAAACCGGACCCCCGATTCCCTGGCCGCTGTCACCAGTTCATCCGCCAGGCTCTCTCCCCTCTCCCCCAGCTCGTTAAACCCTCCGGACGGGATCGCCATTCGATGAATACCCGCCCGGCCGCATTCCCGGACAATGGCAGGAATATACCTGGCCGGGATCAGAACAAGGGCCAGGTCCGGCGTCTCCGGGAGATCGGCCACGGATGGGTACATGCGAACACCGTCCACGTCCCTGTCGTTGGACGAGGGATTCACGCCATGGATACGCCCCCTGTATCCCCAGCGTATCAGGTTCTCAAGAACCAGCCGGGGTATATTGTGTTTCTTGGACGATAGACCTACGATGGCGATAGATTCGGGATTATAGAAGCGTTCCATGAGCATCTCCTTCTGGCGTGTATCATAAAGCCTGAATATATACCAGCCGATCCATGAGACAAGCACATTTCCGGAAAAGGATTTGACACCCCCGGCATGGCGGAGGAGAGAGATCACCATGAAGATAACATCCATATTTCCAGTCATATTCCTTTCACTTTTTCTGATCATCCAGACCGGGTGCGACGCAGGCGGCGCCCGCAATGAACATCAGTCTTCATCAGCGACCCTGGCCTTTACCGGGGATATCATCATGCATATCCCGGTCAAGAGCTGCGCGCGGCTTCACAACCGGGTACGGAACGGAGAAAGCCTTAACAATGACGGTTTCGATTACCTGTTCCGGGACATCGTCCCCTACCTGAATGATACGGACATAGCAGTGGGAAACATGGAATTCCCCGTGGCCCCTCCCTACACCAGTAAACCGTGGATATTCAATTCTCCTCCCGGAGTTCTCAGGGCCATGAAAAGGGCCGGTTTCACCACCATGCACCTTGGCAACAATCATATTCTGGACCAGGGAGAGGAAGGTCTCCACGCGACCCTGCGGGAACTGAAAACCGCTGGCCTCGACTACACCGGTATACGCGACAAGCGTGCGAAATATACCGGTGTGATTAAGAACGTAAACGGAATCCGTATCGGCCTCCTGGGGTACACGGCCGTCATGAATTATGCAATCCCATCCGACCTGAAAAACGTTGAGATAAACTGGCTTCCCGATGAGAAGAAGGCCCGTGCCAGTATCAAAGAGATAAAGTCCCGCTGTGATTATCTCGTGGTCATCGTCCATGGAGGAGCGGAGTACGCCGATAAACCGGATAAAGAGATTCGTAAACGTTACCGACAGCTCGTCACTGACGGCGCGGACCTGGTCGTGGGACATCATCCCCATGTTCTCCAGGAGGTGGAGATGGTGGAACCGATCCCGGGTAAGCAGAGATACATCTTCTACAGCCTGGGGAACCTCATATCAAACCAGAGCAGCGTTTATCCCGTGGGTGATACCGGTCTTTCCAGAAGCACACGCCATTCAGTCATACTGAAGGTACGCCTGGACCGTACCGCCGAGGGAAGGATCCGACAGGGAATCGACCTCGTCCCTGTCTACACGAGCAACACCCTCTTCGACTCCCGGGGGTATCGAAATATCCAGGTACGGTCCCTGGAGAATGACATGATACGTCTTTTTTTACAAAACGGGAGCAGAAAATCGCCGAAAAAGAGTATAGCATTTGACATGGACGCCGACTTCCTGTATAGTTCCATGAAATCGATCGAGCATGTCGTGCTGCTCGGAAAACCGTACCGGGAGATATCCTTTCTGAAACCGGAAATACCTTTCCATGGGAAGAGAACTGAAAATCAATAAACGCGTATCCGGCTCCACGGTGATACTCGACCTTGAGGGGGAGATATCCCTCAAGGACTCGAAAGAGCTGAAAGACACCCTCGACAGCATCATCGAATCGGGTGACTCTACCCACATCGCGCTTAACATGGAACAGGTCCCCTTTGTAAACAGTATCGGCCTGGGAATCCTCATGGAGATGAACCGGGAAGTACCGGGCCGGGGAATCAGGTTCAGTCTCATGAACGCCGGGCATAACCTGGAGGGAATCTTCGACGTGACCCAGGTTAAGCAGTTCTTCGATTTTGTAAAAGAAGATGAACTGAATTAATACTGTCTTAACTCCAGCTTTTTAAACCTGCATATCAATCAAGACCGACCGGCGATGTTTCATCGACACTTTCCTTGATCTGATCATTTTTATGATCTTTTTTTCCTCCACCCGGCTAGAACTTTATACAATCGACCATTTTTTTATTTACAGGGAGAGTCTTTTCTTCTATACGTATATCTGTCGAGTAGATCGTCTTCAGGCAGTGTGCTCGACAGTAACGACTGACAGTTTTCATGAAGATTCAGTGCAGTTCTCATGGAAACGGTTAGAGAAATCTTTCCGAGGTGGAGCATGAAAAAAACATCTATAATTGCTGCATGTGCTGTCATTCTGACAATGCTGTCGTTTTCCCCTCTGCTCGCACAGGGCGTGGATTACAAGTACGTCCACAGCGCCAAGCTCGACGTGGCCTACTACCCGGCCACCCACAGAGGCTACGGCCTGGGAGACAAAAGTTTCGCCCACTGGAACTACGATCGTCTCGAATATGACTACTGGGAACCCGGAGTTACAAATGGACGAAACGATGTCGGCAACTCCTTTGTCATGGAGCTCAAGGCCTACTACAAGTTCCAGATGGAATTCCCGGTACTCCAGGGTGACGGCCCTCTCACGAAAGGGAACAACGTGAAGCTCGATTTCATCTTCAACGTCTCCCCTGTTACTGCCGATGCCGGGGTCCACGCACACTTTACCCCCATCGCCTTCCTGATCTTCTCCCTGGGACAGGAGATATCCACCGGCTGGTACTTCCCCGGTCTCGACCTGGACGGCCTGGCAGTTAACCCGAGAGACGCCGCCAGTAGCCCGGATATGAACTATGCTGATTATGAAAGTTTCACCAAGCACCCCGACAACGACGGATTCAACGGCATCCTCTCCAAAACTGAGATGGGGATGACTTTCCAGTTCGACCTGGCGGCCGTTGTCCCCGGTGACTGGACCCATGTGGTCGTGGTAGCCAACTGGAATTTCCTCTATAGATATTACTCCAAATCTACCAACGAAGATACGAGGTACTGGAGATTCGAGCATGACAAGGGTGAGAATGAGAACGGCTTCACCCTGGAGATGACCTACCTCCTGGGCTACCAGATGCCGAAGCGTCCGGCCCGCATCAACCTGGTCGGCTTCATTGTTGAGACGGACCAGCGTCTCACCGGTATGAACGCCTCCAAGATGGATGACGGGGGCTGGGGATCCGATTTTATCGAGGTCAAGTTCGGCCCCATGGTCAACTTCATCTTCGGCAAGTACCACAGCCTCACCTTCCTTGCTCAGTTCAAGAACGGCCGTCACTACACAGACGCAACTTTCGGACATCGCGATTTCAGAAATCGGCAGGTTGACACAAGCAACCCGCAGTTTGTCCAGTTTGACAGATTTGCCCTCTCCTACAGCTACAAGTTCGGGCACTCTCCCAACTATTTCTAAGAAAGAACCAACGGCGTAACCAGCAGAACCCCGGGCCTGGCCCGGGGTTCTTTTTTTTTAAGTATATCGGCTGATCCCTGGAGGAGCCGGTAAGAACGATGGGCTGTATTTTTCTTCCACGCTTCAGGATAATCCCCATAAAAAAATCATTGTTTTTTTATAAAGTCCCCTTAATACATAACGATTCCCAATGAATCATTGCTCAGGTATTTTTTGTATCCTGGAGGCGGCGGTCGTGAAAAAAATCGGAATCGTACTTCTCGTAATTCTTATCATTTTTGCTGGAGGGCTCCTGGGCGGCGCCTGGTATTTCTCCTCCCAGCTGCTCCATCCTGTCCCCACGAAATGCGATGTTGAGCATTTCGTTCACTGCGACTCTCCGAATGAGATAGCTCTTCCCTTTGAGGAGGTCAGCTTCCCCTCCCGTGACAATATACGTATCCGGGGATGGCTCATTCCGGGAACCGGCGAAAAGGCCGTGATCCTTGTACACGGGATCACGGCGGACAGAAGGGAGGCCATGCGCTGGCTGAAGCCCCTTTATCAGGAGGGCTACACACTCCTGACCATCGATCTTAGGAACCACGGGAAAAGTGAAGGCGCGTTGACCACCATGGGACTTCTTGAGAAGAACGACGTCATGGGAGCGGTCGACTTTCTGACGGAGGAGAGGGGGATAGAAAGCGTCGGAGTATTCGGAGTCTCCATGGGTTCTTCGGCCGGTATCCACGCCATGGCCGAAGATCCGCGGATCAGGGCCGGTATCTTCGAGGCCCCCTTCTCCTCCCTGCGGAATCTTCTGGAGGTCCTGGCCGAACGGGACTACCACCTGCCGCCCCGGTTCACCATCGACCTGGTGGATATCTTGTATCGCATGAGAAGTTCATATTCCCTGGACGAGATACGGCCCGTGGACCGGGTGGGAAAGATATCCCCCAGGCCTCTCTTTATCATTCACTGCCCGGATGATGACTTCGTGCCTTATCAGTTCGGCCTGGATG
>CAZYBU010000009.1:64102-92752 GCA_964645775.1 uncultured Leptospirales bacterium
CGGTGAACCGAAAGAGTTCTGGGCGTCACCCTGCAGGAAGCACGCCCGGGCCTGGCAGGGAAATCCCGAGGAAGCGGAACGGCGGGTCAGGGAATTTTTCCGAAAGAACCTGTAGACGGGTTCTCTTACGGCGCCAGGATAACCGAAGGCCCTTCGGGAATTTTTCTCCTCTCCACCTGGCCCACAATGGCCGCCTTATCCACTCCCCGGTCATAAAGTTCACGCAGACAGGCCTCCCCCTGGTCCGGATGAATGGAACAGAGGAGGCCTCCCGAGGTCTGCGGATCGAAGGCGATGTCCTCGTAAAACTGTTCCACATTTTCAAGTCGCTGAAAGCGGTGGGCCAGGTACTTCAGGTTATTATACATGCCGGCCGGAATGAGACCCGTTTCGGCGCTCTCCCGGGCGCCGGACAACACCGGTATACCGGAGGCGAAAAGACGGATGGCTGACTCTCCTTCACCGGTCATCTCGGCGGCGTGACCGGCCAGACCGAAACCTGTCACGTCGGTACAGGCCGACACGTCGTATTTTTCAATGACCCCGGAGGCGGTCCGGTTCAGGCTGGCCATCGACTGTATACTTTCCTCAAGGAGTTCCAGGTTGAACATACCTGCCTTCACAGCCGTACTGATAACCCCGGTGCCGACTCCCTTGGTTAAAACAAGAAGATCCCCTTCCCTGGGTGTATTGTTCCTGAGTATTCTTGCAGGATGGACGAGGCCGGTAACGGAGAGGCCGTACTTCATCTCCGGGTCCTCAACGGAGTGCCCCCCCAGAAGGGCGGCCCCCGCCTCTTCAATCTTCGATATTCCCCCGGATAATATTTCAGAAAGGATGGCTAGAGTAAACTTGTCCGTGGGAAAACATACGATATTCAGAGCCGTGAGGGGCGCTCCTCCCATGGCATATATGTCGGAGAGACTGTTGGCCGCCGCTATCTGGCCATAGGTGTAGGGGTCATCCACGATAGGCGTGATGAAATCGACGGTCTGGACCAGGGCCAGAGTATCACTCAACCTGTAGACCCCTGCGTCGTCACTTGTCCCTGTACCGACCAGGACCCCATCAGGGGCGGGTACCGAGAGGGATGTCATAACTTCATGCAGGTCCGCCGGACCTATCTTCGCAGCTCAACCGGAGCCGGAGACAGATTCCGTGAGCCTGAGCCAGTTCAGCCCTTCAGGCAGCTTACATCCATCGCCCATGGTACCTCCCTTTAACATAAAATTATTCAATCACACTCTACTGAGAGATGCTGACTATGAAATCCTCCCCATCTTCCTGGAAGGAGGCGTTCAGCTTGTTCTTGGAAGCGCATCTTATGACATTCTCTTTTGATACGGCTGTGCTGACAAGCACTTCAAAATTTTTCATGCCTTCATTAATGGCGCTCTGTGTCATGATTACCGGCTGGGGACAGGAGAGTCCCCTGGCGTCAACGCGATTATCACTCATTTTAACTCCTCCCTTTCAGGCTTTCTCTCATGGTAAAACCGATGACCAGGCAGAATACCAGGCCGATAATCACGGCCGCAGGCCCGAAGGCTCCCGGTCCCCTGGGTGAACTGGCGAGGGAGAAATTATGGGCAAAGGCGGCTCCTGTTATCATACCCAGGACGAAGACTCCCGCGTCCATGTCTCCCTCACCGGAGAGGATAAGCTGTCTTCCGGGGCAACCTCCCGCCAGGGCGAAGGCCAGCCCAGAAAGAGCCATTCCGAGAAAGTTCCACAGGTGATGAGAATGGGCTACCGGCTGTCCTTCAAAACCGGGATTAAACTGCCCCAGGAGAAGGTTCCCGATAAGGGCAACCACAACCAGGGCCCCGACTCCGCTCAACAGATGCGAGTCCCGGACCAGGATAACGTCCCGGAGCGCCCCCATGGTGCAGAAACGGCTTCTCTGGGCCAGGCCCCCTATGACAAGACCCGCCGCGATACTCAGACCGACGGCCGCGTGCATGGAACCGGGTCCTTTTTCGGAGAAGAAAACAGGTCCTTCCCCGGAAAATTTCACCTGGAAGACCAGCAACAGGAAGAGGGCAAACATAAAGCCCGGCATGAGCCATCCTGAAAACCGATGGGTACGGTAGGCCCTTCCCAGGGAGAAACCCTTTTTGAGAAAAAGGACACCCACACTGATACCGACCGCCAGTCCGGCCAGACCGGTAACAGCGTTCAGGTCACCACCGGAGAGGCGAAGCAGTGCCCGCCAGGGACATCCCAGAAAGACAAGGGCGCCTGTCATGGCGAAGACCCCCAGGAAAAAACGGATGAGAGTCGATGAGCCGGCCCTGGGCTGGTATTCCCTTACCAGAAGAGAAATGATAAAGGAACCGATAACGAAACCCATGATCTCCGGCCTTAGATACTGGACCACCCCCGCCCTGTGAAGCCCCAGGGCCCCGGCGATGTCGCGTTCGAAACAGGCAACACATATACCCATGTTGGCGGGATTGCCGGCATATTGCAACAGAACCGCAATAAGGCCGATCAGGCCGCCTACAAGGATAATACCTGTACGCGTTGAAAAAAGATTTTTCATACAGCCATCCTTATACGTTTTATTTGCGATCATTTTTAGACCTGTACAACATCACATCAAGAATTAAACAGATAAGATTCTATTTGTCGGGTAAAATGTTCTTGCACCGACAGGTTCATTAACCTGAACCTGTCAGTAGATTGAACCGTTATGAATATTTTTACAAAGTTTTTTTCCGGAAAGAAAAAGGCCGCCGACGGCGGAGGACTGGTCCTTTTCCATACCACCCATGACGCCATGCGGGCCGAGCAGATCATGCGTGGTGAAGATATGACCATCCGCCTGGTTGCCCCTCCCGTGCATATGAGGATCGGCTGCGACCTTGCCCTGGAATTTGATCTGATAGAAAAAATGCATATTGAACGGTTCCTCGAAGAGAGGGGCCTGGAGCATATAAAGGTAACGTCTCTCGACAGAAACGCGGCGGAACCTGTAAGCATGGTCGATATAACGGAATACCCGGGTAATTTCAGCATGGTCCGGGCCGGTAACATGAAACTTACCTTCAACCGGAATACGGGAATCATTGTCAACATATCAGGAGGCGGATGCCCGGACGTTCCCTGGCTTTACCAGCTTCTCATCGACAGGCACCTGGACGAAGCCCCCCTACCATCCGGGCACGGCTATACCTTATGCGCCCTGATGCTCTCACGGGCCTTTGAAGAAGCAAAGGAGATGTACAGTAAAGGATGATGTTTCTGGCCGGAACAGTACCCCTGGAAGATTTTCCCCTGTGCCAGGGAGTGGCCTCTCAGGAGGGCAACCATATACAGGTGGATGGCAGGTCCTTTCCCGTGGGCATGGGTTCCGGCGCGATGATCCATGCCGCCATGGAGACCCTCTCCTTCTTCGGGAAAGAGCCCCCTCACCTTCTCCTTGTGGGTGACCGGGGTGAGGCCACGGGAAGCCGTAAACTCTACAGGAAGCTGGAAGAGATCATAGGTCCCCAACAACCTTCACTCCTGGTGATGCACTACATACAACCTATCGTGACCCTCATCGATTCCCTCTGCCGGAAGATTGTAAAAGAAGATTCCCGACCTGTCCTTATAGCTGACGCCGGCTCCCTCTATGCCGCGAAGGCGGCCGGAAGGGCCGGAGACTTCGACCTCTTTACGCCGGACCTGGCCGAGATGAAATTCCTTGCCGACCCTTCGGCCATGCATCCCGCCTACGTGAGTAACTTTTTCCTTCAGACCGGAAACAGCAACGTTCCGGACCTCATCCGCAGGGCCTGGCAGGAAAACAACGCGCCGCGCCATCTGCTGGTCAAGGGAAAGACCGATTACATCGCGAGAGAGGGAAAGGTCATTCACCATGTATCGACTCCCGATCTTCCTCTCCTGGAACCGATCGGCGGCACGGGGGACACCATTACCGGCATCGCAGCCGCTCTTATCCACTGCTGTTATCCCATGAATGAGGCCCTTCTCATAGCCTGCCGCGTAAACCGGGAAGCCGGCCTCCTGGCTGACCTCCGCCCCGACAGCCGGGTCCATGACCTTACCCGGAACATCGGCAGGGCCCTGGAGGGCCTTACCCGAAATCATGCGGAAGTACTCCCTTCCATGGATTGACCCTCCTGATACACCTCTCTTTGGAGATACACTCGAAAAATTGATCTCTCGGCGGCTTCTTTTCCCGCCCATCCGCCCGTCGTGCGTAAGCGTGCTGGACCTGAATGAAATTCACGAACAGAGTCAGGAGATTTTCCGTCACATGGACAGGGAATATGATCCCGATAATGACGATCCTGTCTTCATCCGGGGCCGCTCCAGGACATTTTTCCTTCCCATCTTTGTTATCCTGGTCATCTTCTTGGCTGGCGGCCCTGTTCTCCATCTGACTGGTCTACCGGGGCGGCAGAGGAGGGTAAACCTTCTACTCTTTGCCCGGGTTATACTCGATCGCGGTAATCTCAAGATCAAGCCAGTGGAAATCACCTTTCTCCAGTCTCCAGGTGACCGAGGCCCGGGCAGGCACTCTTCTCCCCTCGAATTCCCGGAATCCGTCCGCCGGTACTGTGACCTCCCAATCTTCCAGGGTGGCGCCCTCCTTTCTGTCATAGTACCGTTTCGCCTGGAATCCCGAGGGGTCTCCAGACTCATGGAAGGTAAAGATACCGGAAACAGTGGCGTCCCCCCGGGTCATGACCGCCCGGGCCCGGTTTCCCTCGAGTTCTTCCCAGCGGATGTAATCGGACAGGGCGGCCGAGGGAAACCAGACTATCTCCGAGAGGAAGCGCACCAGGGTCCCCTGGTCGATCTCCTCTCCCCGGGCGTCAACGACCGATACCAGAGAGAAAAGCTTGATCTTCATCCTTCCCCTTCCATCTATCAATGTGTCCCGTCCGGAAAGATGAAGACCCGGGGCCATATTCACCTTCGCTCTCCAGAGAAAGGAGGGGCGGGTCGTAACAAAATGCTGCTCCGCTGTGAATTCCATCCAGTTCCCCTCAAGCGATGTGCGCATCCGCCCCCTCTGGGCAAGGTGAACATGGGCACTTATCGGTTTTCCGGCCACGCCCGCCCGGCGCAGCCAGGTCTGGATCATCTCCGGCATAGATGCCAGGGCCTCCTCCATAACGGTCCCGGCGTCCATATTCAGGCCGCTTAGCAGGTCATCCAGCAGCGCGTCCCCCGTTTTTCCGAACCGCCAGGAACCGAAGGCTACCACGGCGGCCGCGAGTATAATGATATTGGCGATGGTACCGAATTTTGCGTCTCCCCATGATTGAACTATTACGACCTGAGAAATGATAACGGCGGAAAGAGCGCACATCCACCACGAGTTGATACCCATGATGTAAATAAGAAGTGTCGCTAGAAAAAGAAGGAACGCGACAAGCCAGGCAATCCCCATGGGCCTGGATATTTCCTTCGTGAGCTGACTCAACTGCGCGAGATTGAAGGCCTTTACGAAACCCATGAGGTGAATAAGCCCGTGGACAAGAATAATAAAAGAAAGAAGTATTTTCTGCATCGATTCACTCTCCCGAATATCAGGCAGTATCCATCCATAGCCGATTGTGTCGTGGAAAGGAAGTCAAGATAAATACACGAATGGCAAAATGAATATCACGCACAAGCATTTCTGTTTGACGGACTCCGTAACCGGTTCAATACTGAACCGGTCATGACGGGACATGAAATTCTACTCAATTATCACTTGCGAGGTTAAGAATGGAATACGCGAAAATCACGGTAGAGCGAAAGGACCGGGTCCTCTGCATGGGGCTGAACCGTCCAGAGAAGATGAACGCCTTTGACCTGGAGATGTACATGGAACTGGCCCATGCCTACGGTGAGCTTCACCGGAGCGAGGACCTCTTCTGCGGACTCCTGTACGCGCAGGGGGAGAACTTCACCTCCGGCCTGGAGCTGGATAAATGGGCCGGTGTCTTTTCAGGCGGGACCTTTGAGGTACCGGAGGGCTCAATTCATCCCCTGGGCCTCGACGTGGACAACATGTGCCGCAAGCCGGTTGTCATGGCGGTACGGGGACGCTGCTATACCATCGGGCTGGAACTCTTCCTCGCCCAGGACGTGCGGGTCGTATCCTCGGACGTTCGACTTGCTCTTCTGGAGGTTAAAAGGGGGATTTACCCCGTGGGCGGGGGTACGGTCCGCCTTTTCGAGGAGGCAGGATGGGGAAACGCCATGCGATACCTTCTGACCGGGGACGAGATAAACGCGCAGGAGGCGTACAGGCTGGGTCTCGCCCAGGAGGTGACGGAACCGGGAATGGAGTACGAGAAGGCCCTGGAACTGGCCACGATCATATCGAAACGTGCGCCCCTCGGCGTCATGGCGGCCCTGAGGTCAGCCAGAATATCGCGTATCCAGGGAAACCGGGCCGCTCTGGAGAGGCTTATCCCGGACCTGATCCCGATCATGGGAAGCGAGGACGCGAAGGAGGGGATGGTCTCATTCCTTGAGAGAAGGGAAGCCGTGTATAAGGGGAAGTAATACTCAACGCATACCTCCGGGTCACATGAGATGGATCCGGATAAAATGACTGAGGTCGATGGAAACGATCATCTCTTCCAGGCTCCTGCCGGGAAAGGCGACACGTCCATCAACGACTTTTTCCCGGTATACGTCGTCGTTTTGAAAGAGATAGCAATACTCACTTGTGGCTGGATGATCAAAGAGTATCTCAAGACCACGGTCTGTTTCGCTCAGGTCTACCCGGTAATTCTCTCCCTTTCGGTTTTCCAGTACGCCGAGGAATACCGTTCTTCCAACCCGTATTCTCTCCACTTCCACATCTGCCATTCTCCGATGGATCAGTCCGTAGCCGGGAAAGGCGCTGCTCTTTCTTCGGGCCTCCCGGATAAAATCCTCGTCCGGAAAATGATCATCTCCCTCCCCGACGGAAAAATGATCTTTCAGTGTATCGAAGATCAGCCCATAGAGGGTAACCAGTATGTTCCTGCCGGAGATTAGCTCCTCAACAGGCCGTTCCAGGATGCGCAGCAAAACCGTCTGTTTCATTGCTTCGCATTCTCCGCTCTCCACGCCAATATTCGATCTTTCACAGAGGACCCGCACCATCCCGGAAAGGAGGGTCAGGTATTCCTCAAAGAATGTCTGCAGGGTAAAAACGTTGCCCATCTCGTTGGTAGATGTCATGGAAATGTATCCTCTTTATGATCTTAGTATATAAATCAATGTATTGCAGGTCAATGGCAATCCCGCATTTTTTATTATCTTATCAGTGTATGACCAATTAATATTCCTTTTCTTCGGAAATATTCTATTCACAGTATACTGCCTCACCTATGACATTGAGCGTCCTACACCCCTGTTTAGCTCTACATTTGTAATTGACCCTTCAGCGCTATCCCCGCATAATGTATTTCATGTCCCAGACAAAATCACAGTACAATCGGATTCTCTTCATTGACAATAAGATACGATCCGGCCGGTTCCCCAACTGCGCTACCCTGGCGCGGGAATGGGAAGTACATCAGCGGACCATATCCCGCGACATTGAGTACATGCGCGACATGTTTGGCGCTCCCATTGAATACAGTAAAAAAAATAGAGGTTATTATTACACAGAGGAAGGTTACAACCTTCCCGCCATCTCTATCCCGGAAAGTGACCTCTTCGCCCTCTTCCTCGCGGAGAAGGCCCTGGCCCTCTACGAGAACACACCCCTCTATGAGACCCTGGAATCGACCTTCAACCGGCTTAAGTCCTTCCTCCCGGAAGAAATCACACTGAAAAGCACCTGGGCCGGAAGCCGCTTTACCTTTCTTCCGGAAAGCCGAACGAATATCATTCCTGAAATTTGGGAAAACTGCGCCACGTCCCTTCGCAGGGAGGTTCAACTCAGGATCCGCCATACCCGGCCAGGCTCCAGGGAACCGACCTGCCGCGCCATTGAGCCTTACCACATGATAAGTTTCCGGGGGGAATGGTACCTCATCGCCCTGGACCACCGGAGCGAAGAGATAAGGATATTCGCCATCTCCCGGATCGACCGGGCTGACCTGACCGAAGTCAGGTTCCAGGTCCCTGACGGTTTCAACCTGGAAGAATACCTGGGGAACCATTTCGGTATCATCACAGGCGAAGAAGAATACCAGGTTCGCATACGTTTCTCCCCCTCCCAGGCTCCCTACGTGACGGAACGGAGATGGACAGATAATCAGGAACTTGATCGGCAGGATGACGGTTCCGTGATCCTCGGATTCAGGACCAATTCCCTCTTCGAGGTGCAGCGCTGGGTCCTCTCCTGGGGAGGCGACGCAAAGGTACTTGAGCCTGAGGCGCTGGTCCTGAATATCCGCCGGGAGCTGAAACAGACCCTTGATCATTATTCGTAACCGGCCGCCGTTATCACCTGAGTTATTCCCCCTCAATAAAAAATCAACTGCGCAAAAAAATTGATTGTTCTGTCAAAAAATTTTTATCATTCTGCAAAAAACATTTTGGAGAGAGTGATGGTCAGACATAGAATTTATACAATCCTCACGGTTTCCCTCCTTTCCCTTCTCCTGGCGACCGGATGCGGAAAGGGAGACAGGGGTGAAAAGGTTATTTTGAAAATGGCTACCACCACAAGTACCGACAACACCGGACTCCTGGATTACCTGAAAGAGCCGATCCGGGAAGAGACGAACATCGACCTGCGGTGGGTCGCAGTCGGCACGGGAAAGGCCCTCAAGCTGGGTGAGAACTGCGACGTCGATATCCTCATGGTCCACGCGCCCGCCGTGGAGAAGAAGTACGTGGACAAAGGCGCCCTGGTCGACCGAACGGAGATCATGTTCAATGACTTTGTCATAATCGGCCCGCCTTCAGACCCTGCCAGAATCAAAGGCAAAAGCGTGACAGAGACAATGAAAACCATCATGGCGAAGAAAGCCTCCTTCGCCAGCCGGGGAGACGATTCCGGCACTCATAAGAAAGAGAAGAGTCTCTGGAAATCGGCCGACCTGAAGGTCCCGGATAAAGAGAACTGGTACATCCAGACCGGACAGGGGATGCTGGCCACCATCCAGATCGCCACGGAACGGAAAGGCTATACCATGACGGACCGGGGAACCTACATCAAGTACGGGGCAAACGCCGAGGGGAACCCTCCCCTGGTCATTCTCGCGGAAGGAGACGATGTTCTCAAGAACCAGTACAGTGTACTGGCCGTTAATCCTGAGAAATGCGGAAACGTGAATTATAAAACCTCGAAAAAACTGATCGAGTGGTTTGCCTCAGATTCCGCCCGGAAAAAGATTGGTGATTTCAAACTCATGGGCAAACAGCTTTTCACGCCAAACGCAAAGTAGTATATGGATTTTATTGCCGAGGGTTTCATACAGGGCCTGGGTCTCCTCTTCTCGCTGGACGAGGAGACCTGGTCCTCGATTTGGAACTCACTCAGGGCCTCTTCCCTCTCCATTACGGCGAGCATCACCCTGGGAATGCCGGCCGGTTTCATGATCGGGTTTTTTACCTTTCCCGGCCGGGACCAGTTAAGAATGATATCCGACACCCTCCTGGCTTTGCCCACAGTGGTGGTCGGCCTCCTGGTCTACGCCTTTCTGACCTACAGGGGGCCCCTCGGTTCGTGGGAACTCCTCTACACCATACCGGGAATATCCATGGCCCAGACCATCCTGATCCTGCCTATCGTGGTCTCCCTCACCGCCTCGGCCACCGGGTCACTGGACCGTAACTTCAGGCCCACTATGGCCACCCTGGGGGTGCGGAGAATCTCCACACTCCTCTACGGTCTCTATGAAATACGTTTCTCCCTGGTCACAGCGGCCCTGATGGCCTACGGCCGGGCCATCTCAGAAATCGGCATCTCGATGATGATTGGAGGGAACATCAAGTGGAGCACCCGGACCATTACCACGGCCATCGCCCTGGAATCGGGTAAAGGAGACTTCGCCCGCGGTATCGCCCTGGGGATCATCCTCATGACTATTGTTTTAATCCTGAACATACTCGCCCGGCGCTTCAGGAGGATGGAAGAATGAACCAGGGAGGATACAGCCTGGAATGCAGGGACCTCACCTACAGGTACGACACCGGCTTTACCCTTCGCGTGGATAACCTGGAACTGCGAAACGGGGAGAGCATGGGACTCTCGGGCCATAACGGGAGCGGGAAAACGACCCTCATGCGGCTCCTGGCCCGCCTTTATCTCCCGGAGAAGGGTTCAATTAAAATGAACGGCAAAGAGGCCCCTCCCCTGGAAGACCTGGCCGGCGCCGTGACCATGCTCTTCCAGGAGACCTACCTCTTGAAACGCTCGGTATACGATAACGTGGCCCTGGGACTCCGGGCCCGGCAGGAGACCGGCATCGATTCAAAAGTACGGCAGGCCCTCGAATCCGTGGGCCTGGATCCGGACGATTTCTCCAGACGAAGCTGGAAGGAGCTCTCCGGCGGGGAGGCCCGGAGAGTCGCCCTCGCCTCGCGCCTGGTTCTCAGGCCCAGGCTACTCCTGCTGGACGAGCCCCTCTCCGGCGTGGACGAGGAGAGTATCCGTATCATAACTGGTACCATTGAAAGGCTCCGCGGGGAGACCGGCATGACTCTAATCATCTCGGCACACGACCGGGAATGGCTGGAGCGTTCCTGTGACACGATCGTAAGGATGCAGTCTGGAAAGATTGTCCCCTGAAGAGGTGATGTTTCAGCAGGATACCCCTCCCTGTCCGGTAAAATCACCATCGTCCGTGAATAAACGCGACCCGATTAGTATCTTTAAAACGGAAATCCCCGCTTTCTCATGGTTATCTATCTTTCCAAAGTGACCGAAATAGAAAGCAGGAGGATAATATCCCATGAAAATGACCAGATTACCCCTGTTGATACTCGCCTCCCTGCTTCTTTTGGGAAGCGGCGATGCCGTAAGAAAGCAGAAAGATTCCCAGGAAGAGATGATCAGGCATCGCAGGGAATTTGACAGGGCAAAAAAAGAAGAGGTTCTTCGCAAGGTACGTTCCTTTATTCAGGAAATCAATGGTGAGCTTTCCGGGGAAAGCGACACAAACCTGGACCTCCCCCTGGACGCCGACGACATGGAGGGAACTCGTCCCCAGGACCACAACCACGCACCCGGACCGTTCCATGAGACCGCCCGGGGAGAGATACTCATACCGGCCCTGCTCTTCGATTCAGCGTCACCCGGATCAGAGGTGGTGGGCCGGGTAGGAAGAGGGGAAGAAGTTGATATCCTCGCCAGGACCCGGAATGAAGATAATACCCAAAAAAGAGAATGGTTCCTGGTACGCAAAATAAACGGAGAGGAAGGCTGGGTGCGGGAAGATCATCTCAGGAGACTGCCGGCAAAAAGGGAGGTTTTTATCGTTCCCGCCCGGGGGCCGCTCTCCAGCCGTTTCGGATACCGGGTCCATCCTGTCACGAAAAAGAAGTATTCCTTTCACAAAGGCATAGATATCGCAGCCCCGCGAGGGTCGCCTGTCCGTGCATCATCCGGCGGCAAGGTCATCCGCTCGGAATTTAACCGCAACGGCTACGGTAACCTGGTTGTTATCCAGCATGAAAAAGACCTCACTACCTGGTACGGCCACCTGGAAAAGCGGTCTGTCAGGAAGGGAGACGCCATCCGGCAGGGAGATCTTTTGGGCACCGTGGGGAGCACAGGTAGAGCCACGGGTCCCCATCTACATTTTGAAGTGCGCAGAGGCAACACGGCCCTGGATCCGGAGGCCTGGATACATTAGAAACCGATCATTTATTACACAGTTTCGCAAAAAGATTTGATTTTCAAAAGCGGACCCTGTAGAGTACCCATCACGTAAGTGTTACAAGGAGATGAACATGGGAATTCTTCGCGACCAGCTCTCACCTCTTTTCGGAGACAATCCCCGTCAGTTTGACCTGGTTATGATAAACCTGGTGGCGGCTCTTATCGGCGTTTTCCTGGCCTGGGGAATGCCGGAGGCCCGGGAAAACCTCTCGATTTTCCATAAGATCCTCATGGTCATCATCGCATGGGACACTATCGGCGGCATCATGGCCAACCTGACCCGCTCCACCACCGAATATTACGCCCGTTCCTCCAGGGCAATACGGCTCTGGTTCTATGCCATGCACGCCATTCATCCCCTGGCCATACTTTTCTTTTCCCCAAGGGGATTTCACTTCCCGGATGGGATCATCTTTTTTCTCTTTGCCTGGGTCTACACCGTGGGATCGGCCTTTCTGGTAAGAGAAATCATACCTGAGGACAAAAAAAGTTCCATGGCGGGTCTTTTTATCGGAGCAGGGATAATTATTTACACCTATTTTGTTAAAACGCCGCCGGCCTGGGAGTGGTTCGGATACGCTTTTATGGTCAAACTCATCATCTGTCACGCCCTGGACCATCACGGCATCTCTCACCCCCCCCTTGACGCGGAGGAAGAGGATGAATAAGCAAAAAGCCGGGAAACATATCCCGGCTTTTTATTACAGCTGACGGGCCACAAGGACTCCGTCTATTTTGCGAATACTTTCAATGACACGCGTCTTCTGGGCGTCATCATCACTGTCCGTGTCCACGATGGTATAAGCGTACTCTCCCCTGTGACGATTAAGCATATCGGAGATGTTGAGCCCCTCATCCGCGATGATAGCCGTTATCTGACCCAGGATATTCGGAATGTTCCTGTTTCCCACCACGTAGCGTGTGTTGCCGGTGGGGGCCATGGCGCAGTCAGGAAAGTTCACCGAATTGACGATGTTCCCGTTCTCCAGGTAATCCCGCACCTGGTTGACGGCCATGACAGCGCAGTTCTCTTCCGATTCGGGGGTTGAGGCGCCAAGGTGCGGGATCGGGATGATATTTTCCCTGCCCAGGAGTTCTTCCTCGGGGAAATCGGTCACGTAGCGGGCCACCTTACCGCTCTTTACGGCGTCAACGAGAGCGCTGTTATCGACCAGCTCTCCCCTTGCGAAGTTCATAACGCGGACATTATCCTTCATGATACCGAACTTTTCCGCGTTCAGCATGTGGCGGGTCTTATCGTTCAGGGGAACGTGAAGTGTGATATAATCGGATTCGGCAAGAAGAGAGTCGAGGCTTATGGCTCTTTGGATATCCCTGGAAAGTCCCCAGGCGGCGTCCACGGAGATGAAGGGATCGAAACCTTTTACCTCCATTCCAAGGTCACGGCAGTTGTTTGCCACCATGACACCGATGGCGCCGAGACCGATAACACCTATCTTCTTGCCCTTGAGTTCCGGACCGGCAAAGTTCGTCTTTTCCTTCTCCACAAGTTTGGAGACGTCCTCTCCCTTTCCCGCAAGGGACTGGACCCACTCGATTCCACGGTAGATCTTCCTGGATGACAGCATAAGGCCCAGGAGGACCAGTTCCTTCACCGCGTTGGCGTTGGCGCCGGGCGTGTTAAAGACTACGATCCCTTTCTCGGCGCATTTCTCCAGGGGGATGTTGTTGATCCCGGCTCCGGCCCGCGCTACGGCGTAAAGCGAATCGGGGAGTTCCATGTCGTGCATCTTGAAACTGCGGACGATAATGGCGTCTGGATTTGAAAACTCCGACGCGTACTCATAGAGGTCATGGGGCAGGAGTTCCAGCCCCTTTGCGGATATCTTGTTCAGTGTTTGAATACGGAACATCACTACCCCCCGTTCTTCTCCTCGAATTCCTTCATGAAGGCGACCAGTTTCTCAACGCCTTCTTTCGGCATGGCGTTGTAGATACTGGCCCTCATGCCTCCTACCGAGCGATGCCCTTTGAGGGTCACTAGCCCTTCATCCTTCGCCTCATTGATGAACTTCTCGTCCAACTCACCGGAGTCGGTTTTAAAAGGGACGTTCATCAGGGAACGGTCTTCCTGCCGGACTGTTCCATGGAACATCGAGGAGTTGTCCAGGTAATCATAGAGAAGCCGCGCGTTCTCGACGTTCATTTTCTCCACGGCCTCAACGCCTCCCTGGTTCTTTACCCACTGAAAAACAAGTCCAGCCATGTAAATTCCGTAGGTGGGAGGTGTATTATAGAGAGATTTACTCTCAGAATGGGTTTTATAATCCATCATGGTTGGGACCCAGTCCTGGGCGTATCCGATAAGATCATCCCGGATAATAACGATGGTGACACCGGCGGGACCGATATTCTTCTGGGCTCCCGCGAAGATGATCCCGAAGCGGGACACGTCGATTCTCTCGGAAAGAATATGGGAGGACATGTCGGCAACCAGGGGAACGTCACCCGTGTCAGGATATTTCGTGTACCGGGTTCCATAAATCGTGTTGTTGGAACAGATATAGAAATAGTCGGCGTCGGAGGTGAAGGTGGATGGGTCCGGTTCCGGGATAAAATTAAAGGTGGTCTCCTCACTGGAGGCTACGATATTCACTTCCATGTACTTCTTCGCTTCAGAGATAGCCTTCTTTGTCCACTGGCCCGTATGAACAAAATCCGCTTTTCCGTTTTTTTTTATATTAAGGGGAACCATGGCGAACTGGGTGGTGGCTCCCCCCTGGAGAAAAAGTACCCGGTAATTGTCCGGGATATTCATGATATCCCTGAGGACCGCTTCCGCGCTTTCAATTATGGCCGTAAACTCGGAGGAGCGGTGGCTCATCTCCATAACCGACATGCCCGCGTCATTGTACTCCACCAGCTCATCGGCCGCTTTCTTTAAAACCTCTTCAGGCAGAGCCGCGGGACCCGCGGAAAAATTATATACCCGTGCCATAAACCCTCCTCCTGTCTCACTTCAAGAAAGTTATTAATCAATACGGGAACAAGGAGAAGTTAGGCTTCGTCCCTGTGTCAAGAGATTAATAGGGATCAGCGGGTTGGGTATATCTCGTCCTCTTTCGAAGGAAAGGACTCACTTCGAAGTTTTTCAAACTCGTTCCAGCGGCTGTTGACCTCATCCACGCCGGAAGATTTCATGAAACGGCCCACGGGGAAGGTCTCGATAATGGCATTGGCATAATCCATGAACCATATCTCGCAGTCAACCCCTTCCAGGACAGTCTTGAAATCCTCCATATTCGCCTGCAACAGGGACTGGATCGATTCCTCGCTTCCCGAAGGGAAGACAAGGGCCACAGTATGCATCCTGTCTTTCATGTCATCGATTATGGAAAGAACACCCTCCAATACTCGAACCAGGTAGACCGGGGTCAAAAACTGGTTAATAAACATGAACTGGAAGACCTCAACCTGTCTGCCATCGGTAAACCCCAGGGTTGTGTGCACAGCGCCGCTGTGCTCGTGGGGCTGTCCCGTCACCTCCATGACCTCGTCACCGAGTATGGTAAGCAGTTCTTCTACGTACGGTACAAATTCATGATCCATAGTATGACCATATCAAAGATAGCCCCTGTGTGGCAACTGTTTTTGTCCTCTGATATGTGGTTTCCATCTTGACGATAGTGTCATCCTGCTAATAGTGAACACCATGAAGGCTTTTGGTTACATACCAGCATTTCTTGTAATAATATGCCTGCAGGCATGCTCATCATCGCCTGAAGGAAAGAATTCGTACCAGGAGCCACGATACTATGAAGAGACTTTCTACATGGAGCGGAAGGGAGTCTACAGGCTCGGAAATTTCCTTGTGGAGGAAAGGGCCCGGGAACCTGTTCTGAAAACGGCCGCTCTCCTGGACGGGAGGGTCCGAAGGGACAGAGAGGGAGATCTTCACTATACAACAACAGGTCTGAGCCGCAGATCCCTTGTGGAGGCCTGCCGACTCTCCGACAGGGACCGGGACGGAATGGTAGCCTACAGGGAGGCACTGCATTTTCATACCGTGCTTTTTAAAAGCTGTTTCCCTGAATGACAGATAGCCATCCCTGCCTCAAGGGAGTGTTTCTAGACGCAACACCTGTTATAAGAGTTCTCCAGGTTTTTTCCGTATAAAATGTAAAAAATTATTTGAGTCTCAACATAATAGCATGTATAATTAATATAATCAACAAAACCACATAGGATCGTGGCCCGTGTCTATATGTTACCTTCTGTATCGGACATCGCCCTGCATTCATTTTTTTCTCTTAAACGAACGGCCGTTTATAAAGGTTCAACTCAGACTCCTGCACGAATTCTCATAGATCATTTTTATCCAAGGGGGCTATCATGAAAAAGCTGCTTATCGGCATGTCATTTCTGATAATCACTGCGGCAGCAGTGATTCTGGTTCCGGGGAATCGTTCCTTGGCGGATACATCCACGGCTGAGATAACGGTAAACGTAAACGTCGATATACCGGGGAATCCTCCCCTGGAGGGTGCCACCATCTACTGTGAAGCAAGGGAAGCCGGGTACAAATTCACCTATACACGGAAAACCGACTCCGGAGGGACCGGAAAATGCCTGAACATTCCGACAGACCCTGACAGCTTCAGGGTTAAGATCCGGGTATCAAAAAACGGCTTCCGGACACAGGAGGTGACACAGCCCGTGAACATCAGCAGTCAGCAATACACAAAAACGATTACTCTTGATCCCACGAAATGCACGGTCTCAGGTTACGTCAAGGATGATAATAACGATCCTGTAGGCGGGGCCACTGTTGTCACTCCATCTACTCATACAAGTTCAAACTCTAACGGCTACTTCGAGTTCAATAACATTCCCTTCAGTGACGGCACCACGAAAGTGAGAGCGAGTGAATCCGGTTACATAACCAGTGACTGGAAAACCGTGGACCTTAACACTTCCCTGCTCTCCTTTGATGCAGGTACGCTTACACTCTACAGGGATATCGGCACCGTTACCGGAAAGATTACCGGAGGATTACCGGGCCAGAAGAAGTCCCAGGCTATTTCAGGTGCAACTGTCCGTTGCGGTGGAAAAACCGTACGGACCCGTCGTGATGGCAGCTTTACAATCCGGGAGATCAGTTCCGGCTCCTATGATCTCAGGGTTAGAAAGGATGGTTACAACGGGAAAGAGATCGATGTCACCATAAAGGGAAGAGAAGTCACAGATGTGGGAATTCTCCGTCTCGATATGCTTACTCCATCTAAAGAAGATAAAGAGAAAGCAAAGGAAAGTCGTACCCTGAAAAGATAGAAAGCAAGAAAATTAACCCGGTTTATTCGCCATGGATCACCTCATATAACCGGCTTACAAGCTCGCGGAAGGTAAACGGCTTCTTAATAAATCCCTTCACGCCGCGTTCAAGGAGCTGGTCAATCCTTGCATCCTGCCGGAAACCTGAAGCGAGGAGCACCTTAACATCCGGTTTAAGCCTGCTGAGCTCATAATAGGTCTCCCTGCCGGACATTCCCGGCATGGCCATATCCAGCAAAACAGCTTTGAAATCCTCAGGCCTTTCCCGGAACAGTTTGACAGCCTCCTGCCCGCTGGAAAGGGCTGACACCTGGTATCCCCACTCCCGGATCAGAGTAGACATCCAGGAAACCGCCTTGATTACGGACAATATTGTAGACCATGGCCAGGCCGAGCCCGGTCCCCCTGTACTTCTTCTTGGTCGTGAAAAATGGATCGAATATTTTCGGCAGGTTTTTGAGCATTTCTTTATGGGCAACTGTCTCTGTTTCCCGGGGGCAGGATGAGACAAGCAGGACCGCAATGAAGAGCAGGGGCATATACCTGTTCCGGGTTGACGACTTTTCATTCATAGTGAACCATCATGTATCCAGGCATCACTTCCAACATTATTAAAGGCTATATTGTTAAATAATGCACCAGATGAAATCAGAAATATAACAATATGACAATACTAGTATTCCACGCAGAGTCAATATATAAATATTAAAAGTTACCGGTTAATCATAAAGGAAATTATCAGATATTACAAATGTTGAAAAGATGAGAACATTATCCTGTAATATTTTGCAGTATTGATTCCTAAATTTTCTCTTAAGAAAAAAACTCTACTATTTCAAGCGCCGGAGGAGAGGTGGAGCCGGGGATGAAGCCGCCGTGCCGCCGGAGACGGCCTATGGAAAGTCTTTCAGGGAAATAGACCTGACTCCAGGAAGAGGCTGAAAATTTCGAGCCAGGGTTCCCACTCATGACCCCCGGAAACAATATAGACCTGGCGGGCCGGGACTTCCGCAGCAATGAGGTCAACGGCGTCGATATGCTTTTTGTACCTGTCCTCCCTGCCGTACCCGCAGCAGATTACCGGGTATTTATCCTGGGACGCCAGGGCTACCTGGTACCATTCCCACAGGGGGCGCTGGTAATCTCCTTTCCTGTAGGGTTTCCCTGGAATCCATTTCCTGATTCCTCCGGCCTTCTGGATCTCGCGGATAACCGGCCTGTCCCCGAGAAAGGGCGCGATAAGCAGGATACCATCAATGGTTTCAGGATACTTCTGCGCGTACAGGGAAGCCCCGGTTCCTCCCATGGAGGTAGCCACGATCCAGATCTTTCTGTATCCATTGCTGCGGGCCGGTTCAATGACGTCCTCCAGCAGCCGTTCCAGAAGTGTCCGTTCCACGTAATAGCCGGAATGTGCCTCCACGGCGATGGCATCGGCATCTGTACCCGTTCTCCTGATCCTTTCAATGAATCCCTGTTCATCGAAATCTGTGTACGTGGAAAAACGTCCCGGCAGAAAGATGATGAGATTCCTTGAAGTTCTTTTGCCCGTGATATAGGTCTCTGAGAGGATCGGTTCCACTGTGGGAGGTGAAAAACAGGAAAGGAATGAAAAGATAAGGATTAGAGACACAGGTAATACTAACGGGTTTTCTTTAAAACTTATCACGGAGCACCTCCAGAATATTATAATACCGCAAAATACATGTATACGCTATAGCATTTATCATGTAAATGGTTTTATTACAATTAAAACGTTATCTTCTTTCCTTTTACTACCATTGGCACCGAAAGGGAAAAATGGATTGTTTCCTCGACCCTTTTCCCCCCATCTGTCCCTATGAAATCTGAAACAGGAGCGCATCATGGATAAAACGACCTCCTCACCCACCATAACCGATTCCCGTGGGCGCACATGGCGCACCTCGAAGGACAGGATCGAAATCCTTGCAGACATGATGAACGAGCAGTCGATCCATCCCCTTCAGACAAGCGACGAGCTTTTTCACATATTCGACGCTGCCCTCACCACAGAGGAGATCGAGTTCCTCATTCAAATGGGGGGCGGAAATCATACCAGGGACTCACTCCGGAAAAAGGTCCGCCTGCCTGAAAAGGATTTCGAACGTCTGCTGGAGTCCCTCGTATACAAGGGGCCCATTGCCATCATCCGTGACGAAGAGGGAAACAGGGTCTACCATATCATGACCATCTATCCGGGATGGTTCGAGTTCTACATGATGCGGGGTGTTGACGACGAGGACCACAGGGAATTCGCCCGGCGTATCGAGAAGATGTACACCGCCGCCTATGAGTTCGGCAACGAGGAGGTCATAAACGAACTGGTTCGGGACGTCGGCCCCCATCTTACGGTAACCCCCACGGAAAACAGGGGCGTAACAAAAGTCGACCTGAACGTGAAACTGGAAAAGGAAAGCCACGTCTACGCGGCACCGAGTATCAGGGAACTCTTCACGAACCTCCCGGAGGATGAATTCATAAGCGTGGGAAACTGCCTCTGCAGGTTCGAGAAGGAGCTTATTGGAGACCACTGCCGGGTCGGCATGCCGATGGAGACCTGTGTCTCCATCGGTCCCGCGGCCGAGCACCTCATCGAGCAGGGGATCTGCCGGCAGATCACGAAAGACCAGGCCCTGGAGATGATCACAGACTGGCAGGACAGGGGCTGCATTCACCAGACAGGGAGAACCATCCCCCTGAAAGATTTCAAATCTGAGTACCCGGTCGATATCATCTGCAACTGCTGCTGGGACTGCTGCGGAGTGATCGGAAACTACAACCGGGGCTACCTTCCTCTGACGGTTACATCCCATTACCGGGCGGAGATTCTGCCCGAAAACTGCACCGGCTGCGGAATTTGCGTCGATTTCTGTCCCATAAAAATCATCTCCCTGGACAGGGAGAACGTGGCCACGATGGACGACTCCCTATGCATAGGCTGCGGACAGTGCGTTCACCACTGTGACTACGATGCTGTCACGCTTCACGATGACAAACGTGTCGTCTTTCTACCGATGCTGGGACGGGATGACGCCCACATCGAACCACCCGCCGAGCTGCTTCAAAAACAGGATGATTCCCTCGACCTGGACGCCCCACCCTCCTCGAACCGGGAGGAGGTCATGAGGACCCTTGAGGAGACCCGGGAGAAGCTTAAACGGCCCGAAATCCGCAAGGTCTTCAAGAAGTGGAACAAGACCATGCAGTATCACTTTACTGACCTGGGTGAAGACTGGTACTTTACCATCACCGACGGGGAGCCGGGTCCCCTTACCCCTGGATCTGTGGATAAACCGGACATCGAGTATATACTCTCGGGCGCGGTCTTCGTCGGTCTTATGAAGGGGACCCTGGACGGATTCAAGGCATTCCGGAAAAAGCTTGTGGAGGTGAACGCCCCGGTACGGGACCTGATCAAGCTGCAGAAACTAATCGGGTAAAAGCAAAAAGTGATTGAAAGGGAACAAAATCCGGGAGTAAACCGTATCCATTCTTTCCAGGGAGATAACCATGACCTTCAAACTGCCGGACTACAAAGAACCCGATTTCAACACAACGGAACTTCGCGAGGCGCCCATCGCAACCTTCGTGCCGGCCCCTGCCGGGGGGGTGGCCCCGGATAACTATCACGCTACCAGCAATCATCCGGAATACGTGAAAGTGGACCGGGAAAGGTGGCTCCTCTGCGCCGAGAGCCGCATGGACTGCGTAATCACACGCTCCGGCGACACACTTCAGGTCAAAGAGTTCAGGAACGTAAGCGAGGGAGAACCGGTACTTACGGGGCGGAGGGAGAACGGCGAAGACGGCATCTACGTCCACACAGACGGTTTCGAACGGACAGAGACATCGACAGACAAGTTCCAGTTTAAGACCCGGGCCACCCGGGAGACCCCCTTCTCCTATGACTATGACTTTCTATACGACCTCCTTCATTACGAGAAGGAGAAGGGTTTCATAACCTGGGTCATGGGGCCGGCCGCCACCTTTGACATGGATTCACGAAGCGCCATGGAGGGGCTCATTCAGGCAGGATACTGCCACGCCATTATGGCAGGCAACGCCCTCGCCGCGCACGACCTGGAGGTAAGCTATCTCGGGACAGCTCTTGGACAGGATATATACGACAAGAGCCTTAAGCCTCTGGGGCACTACAATCACCTGGATGCCATCAATAAAATCCGCGGCATCGGATCCATTGAAAAGGCCATTGAGGAATTGAAGTTCGAGCGGGGAATCATCAAGACCTGCCTGGACAACAAGGTACCCTTCGTCCTGGCCGGCTCCATCCGGGACGACGGTCCCCTGCCGGGAGTCATTGCCGATGTCTACGAAAGCCAGGACCGAATGCGAAGTTACGCACGGAAATCGACCACGGTCATTGCCCTGGCAACCCAGCTTCACTCCATCGCCTTCGGAAACATGATCCCTTCGTATCATATTTCTGGAGATAAACCGAGGCCGGTCTTCTTCTACGTGGTAGACATCTCCGAATTTGCCGTGGACAAGCTGGCCAACCGGGGTTCTTTCCAGGTACGAGGAATCTCCACGAACGTACAGGACTTTGTGGTCAACTGCGCAAGAGCCCTTGTCGGTTAATCGGCCGAAAATCGACTCCCTCCTTACACCGGTTTGCCGCAGCAAGGGAGCTCCTTTACAACAGAACCATGGCGCAGATAAGATCAATCCGTTCAGGCATAAGCTTTCGGGATGCCGCGAAGAAAGAGATTGATCGCGCTATCCAGATATCAAGTTCTCCTTCGCTGATGGCGGGCAAGGCCGCTTCCTCATCCGCTTCAGAAGCGATCAGGGCCATTATCTCATCCCGGGATTCACTCTCCCGGCTGACGCTCCCGTCTCTATTGAAAAGAACGGGATAATGCCTTCCATCCGACGTAAGCAGAAGATAAAGCTTATCACGTTCCGCGGCGGAGGTTTTATAGCTTTTAAATCCCCGGGGGATGGCCATTATACGTTTCTGTTCTTCTTCAGGAAGACGGGCGAGGGTATCAATAAAGGAGTTTGACGTCAGGTGATCGGATGATTCGATGAATTCAAGGACTTCGTCAAGCTCAAGGGAAGCGTTTCCTACGTTTTGAAGCGATCGAGCAAGTTCCATCATCTCGTACTCCTGACGATGTTCCGTGATGACCGGGATCTCGACCAGGGAGTGTATGTCGCTTCCCCTGGATACAAGACGATGCTTCCAGTTCATGGCGTGATGGATGTCATCTCTGTTCATGGTCGACGGGACCAGGTTAAATATATGAACGTCTCTCGGTTCATGCCAGGGACGCAGTATCCTGCCCATGCGCTGAGCCAGGACAAGTACCGTCCAGGGTAAATCATAATTAATAAGAACCGAGGCGTCCTGAAAGTTGAACCCCTCGGCCAGGGCCCCGGTTGCCACAAGAATATGTATAGGGGCTTCACCCGCCCTTTCCATCTCTTCCGGGTCGACGCTGTTTGCGATGGGAGCGAATCGATCGATTATCGACTCAATCTCATCCGGTTCGCTGCCCGCCGTAACTTCAACCTGAAGATCGGGGCTGAATATTTCTGCCATGGCCTGGTGGACGTATTTCGCGGTAGCGTGGTAATGGCAGAATATGACAAAGCGCTCACCAGGATATTCACGTATGATACCCGCGGCCGCTTCTATCTTCGGATCATCGTATTTACCTCCCGGCAAATAATCCCGAACCAGGGGACGGTTCAGGGCCACCCAGCGGGCAAGCTCATCCTGCCTCTCAAAACGGAGACGTTCAAAGCCTCCCTCAACGGCCACCTTCCCCATGAGAAGATCGACTTCGGCGGGAGAAGAACAGAACTGGTTGACAAGTCGGGCCTCCAGGAGGGGATCACGCCTTCCCTGTCCATTGATCTCGAAAAGCGTTTCCGTGTTCTCTTCATGTATTTTTCGATACAGAAGATCGCTCTTCAGAAGGTCCACCAGAAGCTCATCCAGGGGATTCTCACATGACATCATCCTCAGATTCAGCCGTACCGGGAAGTATCGCTTCTGGTCGCCGGAAAAAAGAACATAGGGGAGGCCCCGCTCGTCCCGTTCACTGTAGTATTTCACCACGCTGGGAGTGGTAAGCACGGCACCGGCCTCCAGGGTACGCATCTCGTCCGGTGTCTCCACGCTCCAGAATTCTCCATGAGTATCACTGAAAAGATGACCTGCATCACCGTGACGGGGTAAAAGCCGCAACTGGTTGTTGATATCCCCCACGTCACGGCTGTAGGGAGTAGCCGTCATTAATAGGATTCGTGTCCCCTTCTCAACCGCCTCAATGATCTTGCGGTTGCGAACCCTGAGCTCGCCCTTCTCCAGGGCGTTACGCATATGATGGCTTTCATCCAGGATGACGAGAGTGCGGTCATCACAGGTTTTCAGTTCGTTATCCAGGATACTGACATCCCGGAAACGTTGCCAGTCATCCACGGATAGAAGATAATAGGAAAATTCCTCGCTCGATATGCGGGCCGCCCTCATGGTTCTTCGCCACATGCCCTTAAGACCGGCCGGGCAAAGAATGATTACCCGGTCAATATCCCCCTGCATTCTCATCCAGGCGAGCAGATGGGCCGCCATTATGGTTTTACCGAGACCTGTAGAGGCCACGAGCATGGCCCCCCGGTACATCTCCATGGTATGCACGAGTCGGGAGACAACCGGTTTCTGGTAAGCGGCCAGGGCCGGGAGAGTTCCGGAGTGATAATCTTCATCCATGGCGTAGATTTCCAGCAGGGAACGGAGATAGACCGTCGCGGGCGGGTGTATTCTCAGCCATTCCTCCAGGATAGCCAGGAGTTCCTCTCCCACGGGACGGGCTTTCGCGTAATACTCCTCGAATCGGTCAACAAAGAAGCATACATCCTCTCTGTCCGTTATCTCCACTCCCGCTTCCCTGCTGTTGATAAGCCCGCTGGCCGTGCAGTTGGCGGATGTGACAACAGCCCGTTCTCTGTCAGCCATGTAGAGTTTGGCGTGCTGGTAAAGGTAGCGTGGGGAAAGGGCCGTTCCACCGAAATCATCAGAAACTGAAAGATGAAAAACCCCCCGCTTCAGCGCGTCCCTCAATTCCATAATGGCCGCGGTCCTGTTTTCTCCCGGCATGTTTGAGAGAAACGAGACGAACTCCTCCAGAGCCTGCCGGGCGCGATCCGCGGCCCCTTCCTGGCGGCCCAGGAGCAGTTTGACGCTGCATCCCTTGAGTACCGGCAGCAGGGCCTCAAAGCCTCCCGGTTCAAAAAAGGCGGTGGCTATGCGCACCTCACCTGCCCCCTGCAGGGTATTAACGATGACATCCAGGGCCGCGCCGCCGGAGGAGAAGAATTTCCCGTTATTCGACATTTTCTTGAAGAGTTCCTGCGAGACCATTATATCTGTACATTGCCATGGTCAAGGAGAAATGGGATGATCTTTGTGCTAAGTCTTCTTCCCGGGATGATACAAAATTATCCGCCAACCCGGGACATGATAATTGTAAAACGAATCGTCCCTCGTTCGCGTAATCATTTGGCGCGCGGATGTCAATTAAACCAGATGGTAATAATACAAACGTGTACTATTGCGCTCAAAAGAAGACATCCGGTCGTGCCTTCATGTATAAAAAACGTATCCCGTTTGAGGAATACATTCTCATAAAAATTGCCCGCATCGATTGAAGTGAGGGTTGTCATCCCCGTAAGGATGAAGACCGAGATTACCCTGTTATCACATCATCCACTAAAAAAAGGACCGGTTGCCAGGAGATAAAGACCCCCGATAACTACCAGCAAACCGCAAGTCTTTTTTATAATGCCAGGTAGCCGGCTCTTCCTGTTCCAGGCCAGGTATTTTTCCACTAATCCGGCTGAAGTCCCGCCTGCAATTATTACCAGGCCATGCCCGATACCGTACATGACAACCAGGGCAACGGCCAGGAATGTTTCAGTAGAAGCCATAGTAAAAGCAACCCCGAGAACCGGAGCCATGAAGGCAAAGGTGCAGGGACCCAGGGCCAGTCCGAAAACAAGGCCCATGACAAATGCCCCGGACATGCCCCTGCCGGAACTTTTTTCAGCCGGGGTATCCCAGTTAAAAAGAGGCATGGGAAGAATCTCCATAAGGTTTAATCCCAGGAGAATAAGGACGCCAGGCACCAGTAAACTGCCGACAATGCCGGTATCACCCATCATCCTTCCCGCCAGGGCCGTTATGATTCCGGCGACGGCTGTAGTCGCGAGAAGACCGGCCGTGAAAAGGGAAGATAATACCAGGGCTCCCCGGGGAGATGGCTGTTCTCCCCTGTTGATGTAGCCGACGACAAGAGGAAGGCTCACCAGGTGACAGGGGGAGAGGATTACTGACAGAACACCCCACACGAATGCAGAAGCCAGGGCTACCGACGCCGAATCGGCAATCCCTTCCGAAAGCCAGATAAAGACCTCCGCCATCACTTCACCCCCCGGGCCTCCAGTACCTTCACCAGTTCTTCGTAGGGGAAGAACCCTTCGTGGCGAGCATACTCCCTGCCGTTTTTATCAAGAAAGACCTGAGTAGGGATAACACGTATCCCATACTTCCGGGCATACTTCCTCTGATCAGACTTTAGAATATCATAGAAGACTACACGGACCTGATCACCGTGACGTTTTTTTACTTTTTCCATTACCGGCTGCATCATTCTGCAGGGAACACAATTTTCCGATCCCAGCTCAATAAAGGTTACCACTGTTTTTCCGTCATTGGGAAAATCTGTCGTTCCGCTCATGACGGCATGCGGGGCCGCGGATGGTTTATTGGTCGGCACCTTCCCGGAGCTATCGCCGCATTGAAATAGCGGCAGCAGGAGAATAATGACAACTAATGAAAAACCGAAAAAGTTTTTTTCTCTTTTCCCGGCTAACAACATGATCTCCCCTCTTCAGCAGGAGCCGAGCCATCATCCGGGTATGAGTTTATAATTTTATCGCTTATCTCCGTTACCTGCTCAGGAGTACATGGAGTCGAGCCTTTTACCACCCCTTCATAATCAGTCAGAATATATGAAACGGGAGTGACATCATGGCGCTCCAGGGCCTTACGGGCACATACCATGGGACAACCGTCAATGGCTATCACCCTTTCCGCTCCCTTGGCTGATTGCACGAATCCGCTCAAATCAGCGCCAACTCCCGCGAGGCAGGTCATGTTTCCGAAACCCTCCGCTTTCAGATGACGCCCTACCCTGTCGGAGAGTTCACCGACATCGGCCCCTCCGGAGCATGTGTAGAGTAATCGCGTACCTGTTGAACAACAGTTTTCAGCCATAGTATCTCCTCTTATTTTTAAATGAGTTTCTTCAATTCGTCGAGAGATGGCACTTTACCCGCGATCTTCACCTCTCCATCCACTACAAGTGCCGGGGTGGTCATGACACCATAGTCCATAATTTTATTTATCTCCTCGACCTTTTCAATCGAGAACTCGATACCGCTTTCTTCAGCTGCCTTTTTGGACAATTCTTCGAGTTTGTTGCATTTTTGACAACCCGTGCCCAGAATTTTAATCTCTTTCATGGTAATCCCTCCATCTTAGTTTTCTAAAACAGGGCTCCGTATATAAGCCCGGAAAGTGTTGACGTCACGATAACAAGCAAAATGAATACTATGGTTTTTTTTGTGCCTAAAACAGTTCTTATGACAAGCATATTGGGCAGTGACAATGCCGGACCTGCGAGAAGTAAGGCGAGAGCCGGTCCTTTCCCCATGCCGGCGCCGATAAGTCCCTGAAGAATTGGAATTTCCGTTAATGTTGCAAAATACATGAAGGCTCCCGCGACTGAAGCAAAGAGATTTGCTTTAATACTGTTTCCTCCCACAGAACTGCTTACCCATTGTGAAGGGATAAGACCTTCACTGCCCGGTCTTCCAAGTAAAAGTCCCGCGATAAGAACCCCAAAGAGCAGTAACGGCAAAATCTGTTTCGCAAATCCCCACGACTGAGTAAACCAGTCCTCCATTTCTCCTTTTGTGGTACTGATGAAATACGAAAAAGAAACAATACCGACAGAAAATGGGATCAAAATCTGCTGACCTTCATGGAAGAACCATGCTGTTATTCCGGTGGGCAATGCTACAAGAAGAACTTTCCACCACTGCAGTTTAAACCAGAATATGAGAGTCACTCCGAGAAGCACGGCAAATACAGCCGTGATAATCCATTTGTAATTGTAGAGAAAATACCAGAGGCCTGAGCTCTCATCTGTTTTCCCCCAGTTGGCAAAAACAAGAATTGCCACCATAAAAAAGAAGTATACCGCATTTTTCCATAAGGGTCTCGAGACTTCTTCTTCCGGCATATTCATCCTGATTTGAGCTTTTTCCTTTTCTTCCTTGCGATAAATGAAGTGCATTATAAGGCCGATTACTATACTGAATGCTATAGCGCCTATTGCCCTGGCTACACCTAATTGAAACCCGAGCACCCTTGCGGTCAGAATTATCGCCAGAATATTTATCGCTGGTCCTGAATAAAGAAAGGCCGTCGCAGGTCCCAGACCGGCTCCCATGCGATATATGCCGGCAAAAAGAGGAAGAATCGTGCATGAGCATACTGCAAGGATCGAACCGGAAACAGAGGAGACGCCGTAAGCGATTACCTTGTTTGCAGCCGGCCCCAGGTACTTCATCACCGAAGCTTCGCTTATGAATACCGCGATAGCGCCCGCGATGAAGAATGCCGGCACAAGACAGAGAATAACATGCTCCTGGGCATACCACCTGGCTAGCCTCAATGCTTCCATTATGGCATTATCAAAACGGTTCCAACCGATCGGCAAAAAAAACAGGATAAGGAACAATCCTAGAATATATATCAGGGGTTTCCATTCTTCTCGCCAGTTCATTTCAACCTCTCATTGTTTGCTATTTGGCAATATTGCCATCATACAAGCAAAAAAATTATCTGCTCTTACAGCTTGCTATTATATCCACATGTTCCTGAGTTTTCATCTCGAGAACCTCTTCAACACATCCGATGAAATTTAGAATACATGGGCATTTAAGATGGTAAAATACAGTTGTTCCCTGTCTTTCATCATAAACAAGCCCTTCAGTCTTCAATATACTCAGGTGTTTCGATATGGTTGACTGATCTGAGCCGATCATATCTGCAAGCTCGCCGACACTGCGTTCTTTCTTATGCAGTTCTTCTACGATAAAGAGCCTGCTCGGGTGAGCCAGGGCCTTTATGATTTTAGCCCTTACTTCATATTGGAATGCGAGTTTACTTTGCATACATTGTACCATAAATATATGGCCAATCAGCCATGTGTTACATGATTGTCAAGATTTTTTCTCAGTCTTCACGGTTGAAATCGGGGCCAGTATAAAAGAACAGAAAGTTGGTTCTTAATCTCCGCAACAATAGCGAAGCATGGATGCTGCCCGGAAAGGATTCCGCAGTGTCCAGCGCCGACAGGTCCCGATTTCATCGGGACTAAGCACACCTTAAATGATCCTTTATTATTTGCAACAATAGCGAGACAAAAAGGAAGTTGCCCGGAACGGATTCCGTAATG
>CAZYBU010000010.1:0-32738 GCA_964645775.1 uncultured Leptospirales bacterium
AACGGCCGGGAGAGTGAGAGAGAGATACTCATCGACATCCGGGAAGGGGCCGATATTATCATGGTCAAACCTGGCCTGGCCTTCCTTGATATCGTGCGAAGGGCCCGGGATGTGACAGACCTCCCCCTCTGCGTCTACAACGTGAGCGGCGAGTACTCCATGGTAAAGGAGGCCGCCCGGGCCGGACTGGCTGACGAACCGCGCATGGTCACGGAGATCATGACCGCCTTCTTCCGGGCGGGGGCCGACATGGTAATATCCTATCACACAAGAGAGATTATTCATAACAGGTGGTTTTCATGACACGAACGGTTGATCAATCCCGTAAACTCTTCAAAGAGGCCACGCGTCTCATACCTTCGGGAGTTAACTCTCCGGTACGGGCCTTCAGGTCCGTGGGAGGGGATCCTCTCTTCATGGACAGGGGAGAGGGGGCCGTCCTCACGGACGAGGACGGCAATACCTACATAGACTACTGCATGTCGTGGGGCCCCCTTCTCCTGGGTCACGCGGACCGGGACGTGGTCTCGGCCCTGAATGAGGCCCTCGCCGGTGGGACCAGTTTTGGGACCCCCCACAGAAGCGAGGTGGAACTGGCCCGCCTGGTGACCGGGGCCTATCCCACAATCGATCTTGTCCGGTTCGTCAACTCCGGGACCGAGGCCACCATGAGCGCCATCCGCCTGGCCCGGGGCCACACGGGCCGGGATCTGATCATAAAATTTGACGGCTGTTATCACGGCCACGCGGACCATCTCCTGGTGGCGGCCGGATCGGGAGGGGCCACCTTCGCTCAGCCTGACTCAGCCGGCGTACCGAAGGAGGCCGTGGCCCATACCCTTGTGGCCCCCTTTAACGATCTGAACGCTGTCCAGGAGATCTTCAAAGAACATGGCGAACGGATAGCCGCTGTCATAACGGAACCTGTACCCTGCAACCTGGGTCTCATCCTTCCGCGAAAAGGATTCCTGGCCGGTCTCCGGGAACTCTGTCTGCAGCATGCTTCCCTCCTTATCTTTGACGAAGTCATAACCGGGTTCCGCCTCTCCCCGGGAGGGGCACAGGAGTACTTCTCCGTGAAGGCGGACCTGACCGCCCTCGGTAAAATCATAGGGGGCGGCCTTCCCGTGGGAGCCTACGGAGGAAAGAGAGAAATTATGGAAAACCTTTCCCCCGCGGGACCGGTTTACCAGGCAGGGACCCTCTCAGGCAATCCCCTGGCCATGACCGCCGGGGCCGCTACCCTTGCAAAACTCGCGGACGGCACTCTGCACGAAGAACTTAACAGGAAGATGCAACTTTTCAGGGACGCCCTTTCTCCCGCTCTCCAGCGCCATGAAGGGAAGGTCCTCTTCCAGACCCTGGAGTCGATCTTCTCTATCTATTTTACCGACCTGAAAGAGATCACCACCGTGGACGAAGTGAAGTCCTGTGACATGGAGGCTTTCGGTCGATTTCACCGGGAACTCCTGGACCGGGGCGTCTATCTCTCCCCCTCCGGTTTTGAGGTGGGATTCCTCTCCGCGGCCCACAGCGACGAACAGCTTAAAGAGACGGCCCGGGCCATCTCCGAGGCCCTGGACAATGTTCTTGGTGAATGAATCATGAAAGACCTTGTTCCGGACATAGCTCTTATCGGCATGAGTCACAGGACGGCCCCGGTCTCCATCCGGGAACTCCTTGTGGTGCCTGAAGACGACAGGAAGGAATTCTATGACCAGATCCGTTCCCTGGGGGTGGAGGAGATGGTCTACATCACCACCTGTAACCGGACGGAGATTTACCTGGCCTCCTTCGACATCGAGAGTTCTGAGAACCGGGTCCACGATTTTCTCTGCCGGCACACCGGCCTGGACCGTGAATCCTTCAGCCGTAACGCCTACGAATACATCTCCCACGACGCGGTACGGCACCTTTTCCGGGTCACATCCTCCATGGATTCCATGGTAGTGGGAGAGAACGAAGTCACGGGTCAGATCAAGGCAGGATACCGGGAAGCGGTTGAGCTGAAGGCGACGGGGACGGTTCTGAACCGTCTCTTTCACCTGGCGTTCCGGGCCGCCAAGAGGGTCCGGAGCGAAACGGACATATCCCGCAATCCCCTCTCGATAGCAAGTATTGCGGCCGAGAAAGCGAAATCCGTGTTTCCCGATTTCAACAATCGGGAGGCTCTCCTTATCGGGGCCGGAGAGATGGGAGAGCTTATCCTCCGGTACCTTTACAAGCTTCAGATCGGCTCCATTGTCCTGGCCAACCGTTCCATGGAGAAGGCGAGACAGATATCAGAGACCCTGGGTATCGAAGCCGAGATCATAGGCCTCCAGGACCTGGAGGAGAAGGGACCCAGAAGCGACATCATCATATCATCGGTCACGGCGCCCCATCATTTGATCACGGCCACCATGGCCCGGAGCATCATGGAACTGAGGGAGGGACGTCCCCTGTTTATCATCGATATCGCTGTCCCCCGCAATGTTGACCCGGGCGCCGGCGACATGGATGGTCTCCATCTCTTTAACGTGGACGATCTCCAGTCCACGGCCGATGATCACCTCCAGAAAAGGAAAGTGGCCCTGGATAAAGCGGAGCTTGTGATCCGGGAGACCGTGGAAGAGTTCTACGACTGGTACCATGAACAGGCGGCCGTTCCGACCATTTCCCTTATGCGGAAAAGCTTCGACGAGATCCGCAACGCAGAACTGGAGCGCTACCGGGTATCCTGCCTCTCGCACCTGAGCGAGGAAGATTTCGAGACCGTGCGGGGACTGACCCGCCAGATCATGACAAAGACCCTGCATAACCCCATAACGAACCTGAAACAGAGACACAAGGAGAGCATCCAGGATTACTGCATGGACGACGGCCTGAAGGAGAAGACCGAGTTTATCAAGGAGCTTTTTTGCGATGAAGATGCCTGACACACCCAGGCTCATATTCTGGGAGCTGACAAAGAGGTGCAACCTGACCTGCAAACACTGCCGGGCCGAGGCAGCGGACATCGATTTCAGCGGTGAGCTGGATACCGGGTCCGTATTCTCGATACTGGATGACATAGCCGATACCTATTCCCCCATCCTGGTCCTTACCGGGGGGGAACCCCTCTACAGGGAAGATATCTTCGAAATAACGAAACATGCCGTGGGCCGGGGCCTCCGCGTTGCCCTGGCCACCAACGGGACCCTTATCGACGAACCCATGGCCGTCCGTATCGCCGAGGCCGGGGTGACCCGGGTGAGCATATCTTTGGACGGTCCCGACGCCGCCAGCCACGACGATTTCCGGGGCCTTCCCGGCTCCTTCGATTCGGCCCTGGAAGGGGGGCGACACCTTCGCCGGGCCGGTGTCCCTGTGCAGATCAACACCACCATAACGAAACGGAACGAGGCCCGCCTGGAGGAGATCGTGGACCTGGCAAGATCGGAAGAGGCCGTCGCCCTTCACCTTTTCATGCTGGTTCCCGTCGGCTGCGGCGCCGAGATAGCCGAGGAGGACATGCTTTCAGGCGAACGCTACGAAAAGGTCCTGAACTGGTTCTACGAGCGTTCGAAGAGGCTGGACATGGAATTCAAGGCCACCTGCGCCCCCCACTACTACCGGATTATTCGCCAGAGGGCGGCCGGGGAGGGACGGAAGCTCGCCTTCGAAACGGACGGAATGGCCGCCATGACAAGGGGCTGCCTGGCCGGAAGCGGGGTCTGCTTTATCTCCCACAGGGGGGACGTCCAGCCCTGCGGCTATCTCCCCCTGGTGGCCGGTAATGTGACAGAGCGACCTTTCCGGGAGATATGGGAGACCTCGGAGCTTTTCCTGGATCTTCGTAACGCGGACCTCCTCAAGGGAAAGTGCGGGGCCTGCGGCTACCGGCACGTCTGCGGAGGATGCCGGGCCCGGGCCTATTTCGCCACGGGTGATCCCCTGGATGAGGAGCCCTACTGCGCCTACGAACCGGAGAGGAGCAAGACGTGAACCTTCCGGAAAGAAAGGCCCATCTCCTGGACCTTCTGCAAACGACCGTACCGGCAGATACCCTCCCCTTTCACCGACTGGCCGAAGAGACAGGCTCAGACCCGCAGACCTGCATCAGAGACGTCCTCTCTCTGAAAGAGGATGGGATTATCCGGGACATAAGCGGTATCTTCAACGCCGAAAGTCTGGGCTACCGGACCACCCTTGTGGCTTTCAGGGTCCCGGAGAGAGGTCTTCCCGCGGCGGCCAAAGCGGTCAACACCCATCCCGGGGTCAGTCACAATTACAGAAGAGACCACGAATACAATCTCTGGTTCACCCTGGCCGAGGAGAGCGAGAAGGACCTGGAAGAGGGAGTCAACAGACTTGCGGAGATGGCCGGGGCGGAGGATACCCTTGTTCTGCGGACGGAACGGCTGCTGAAGATCGGAGTCCATTTCTCCGCGGGCAATAAGAAAAGAGGCGCCTGTTTCACAGGGGAGCGGCCCACGGACGTTCCCCTGGATAAAAAGAGACGGGAAGCGGTGCGTCTCCTGCAGATAGACATGCCGGTGACGGAACGCCCCTTCGATGAACTTGCGGAAAAATCCGACGAGATCCGGGACGGCGAGGAACTGGTTACGATCATGAAGGAGCTGAAGGCCGAAAGGATCATGCGGAGATACGCCGCGGTCCTGAGACACAGAGAGGCCGGCTATACCGATAACGCCATGACGGTATGGAAACCTGCCGACACCTCGGAAGAGGCCCTGGAACCTTTCGTACGGGAACCGGCCGTATCCCACGCCTACCTGCGCGCGGTCTATCCCGGCCGGTGGGAGTACCCTCTCTTCACAATGATTCACGCCCGTTCCAGGGATGAACTTGAAGCCATCATTGAAAGGCTCTCCCGGGAAACCGGCATCCGCGAATACCTGGCCCTGGAGACCCTTAATGAGTACCGGAAAATAAGACTCCGATACTTTTCCCATGAATTCGCGAAATGGAAAGAGGAGCATAGATGATAGACATAGGCAAACTTTACTGCGGCGGAACCTCCACGGGTGACAGTCTCCGCTACGGAACAAAGGGGATCACGGACAGCCACGGGAACCGGCCCCACGAGAGGGTTACCCTGGCCAGTGAACGGCGGCCCATCGTGGTCTGGAACGTGACCCGGACCTGCAACCTCCGCTGCGTCCACTGCTACACCGACTCCGAGAGTGTAAGCTACGAAGGGGAGCTGGACACGAAAGAGGGAAAGAAGCTCATTGACGAGCTGGCCGATTTTTCCATTCCATCCCTCCTCTTCTCCGGGGGAGAGCCCCTCATGCGAAAGGATCTCTTCGAGCTTATCGAGTACGCCTCCCGGAAGGGAATCCGGCCCGTAATCTCCACCAACGGGACTCTCATAGATGAAGAGAAGGCGCGTACGATCCGGGACTCCGGGGTCGTTTACGTCGGCATCAGCCTGGACGGCATGGAAGAGGTTAATGACCGGTTCCGGGGAGTGGAGGGCGCCTTCCGGAGGGCCATGGAGGGCTTCGATAACTGTCGCAAGGTCAACCAGAGGGTGGGACTGCGCCTGACCCTCACCCGCATGAACTACCTGGACCTGCACCGAATCTTCGACTTCATCGAGGAAGAAGGAATCAACCGGGCCTGTTTCTATCACCTGGTCTACTCTGGAAGGGGACTGGACATCACGAAGGACGACCTCACCCACGCCGAGTCCCGGCAGGCCATGGATACAATTCTGGAACGAACCAGGGACTATTTCGACCGGGGTCTGGATATCAACATCCTGACCGTGGATAACCACGCCGACGGGGTCTATATCTACCGGAGACTGCTGGAGAAGGACCCGAAGGAGGCGGAGGAGGTACGCAAACTCCTGGCCTGGAACGGGGGCGCGGCCCATTCGACAGGTGTCGGCATCGGGAACATCGATTATCTTGGGAACGTCCACCCGGACCAGTTCTGGCAGGACTACACCTTCGGAAACGTGCGCGAACGTCCCTTCGGGGAGATATGGACCGATCTGAGCGACCCCCTCATGAAGGGCCTGAAGAACAAGGCGGACTATATAAAAGGACGGTGCCGCCTCTGCCGGTACCGGGACCTCTGTACCGGTGCCATGAGGGTCCGGGGGTACCGGACCTTCGAAGACTGGTGGGCACCCGACCCCCAGTGCTACCTGACAGACGAGGAGATCGGCCTGACGGAAGCTGATTACGGGGAACTTAAGCGTAGCGGCGAGGTATTCCCTCTCCCCGAGGAGCTTAAAGGAAGATGAGTCTATACCCTGTCATGCTGGAGATGAAAGGCCGGGCGGCGATAGTTATCGGTGGGGGCACGGTAGCCCTTCGCAAGGTACGGGACCTGGTTGAAGCCGGAGCCCTGGTAACCTGTATCGCTCCGGAGATGCACCCCGAGATCGAGATCCTGGCCCGGGAAGGAGAGATCGAGAATCCCCGGCTCCATCGCCGCGGGTATCAAAAGGGGGACCTGGCCAGAACGGGCATCGTCTTTTTCACGGCTGATGACCGTGAAGTTCTTAACCAGGTACTGGAAGAGGCAGGTGAGAGGAAGGTCCTGGTAAACTGCGCACTCGACCCGGAATCGGGTGACTTCTTTGTCCCCTCCTGGGAGAGACGGGGAGACCTGGTCCTGGCCCTGGCCACCTCGGGCGCCTCTCCCGCCTACGCCGCCCGCCTGCGCAGGGAACTGGCCTCGCGCCTGCCGGCCGGGACGGAGCGAAGAATTACCGCCCTCCGGGAGGTCCGGCGGAGAATACTTGAGATGAACCTCTACCCGGACGAGAGGAGCCGTATCTTCAACACCCTGGCCTCCCGCGACGATCTCCTGGACGAGCTGGCCCTTATCCTGGCCGAGGGGAAGGACCTGGACCGCTTCCTGGAACGGGTCCTGCATATTGAATCCGGGTAAAATAGGATTGACCAATCCCACTAATGAATATACTTTACTGATATGGAACGTGATAAGATCATAGAAGAACTGTTGACCTTTCCCAGAGATGTAAGGGCAGGTGTTGTCGACATCTTACTGGAAAGCCTCAATGGCCCTGTAGACCAATCCATTGAAGAAGATTGGCTCAGGGAAGCGAATAGCAGGCTCGAGGCTTATCTGGCTGGTGAGACCGGTTCACGTGAAGCACGGGATGCCTATTATACTCTTCGCAAATCTTAACAGCCTTGAAACTCAGACTTCTTGATACCGCATACAGTGAACTGGTTGAGGCAACCGATTATTACGAGTCTATTTCTGAGGAACTGCGCAGAAGATTTCTTGATGATTATTACGAAACCCTTACCCGCCTTGAAATGTATCCCGAAGCATGGCATCCTGTTGATACACATATTAGAAGAATCATGTTTTCCCTATGCCCTTTTATACCATGTTGAAAAAGACATAATAATCCTGGCTGTAATGCATCTTCACCAGAAACCGGGATACTGGAAAAGTCGTATCAGGGGTTGAAATGCACCTTTGTTGCATCAGGCTTGCTGAAAATGCCGGGTGAAGATATCCCTCACCGTTTCCGATTCCAGCAGAAAGCGGTCCAGGTGCCGGACAGCGAAACCTGCCCGGGACAGGATACCGTACCAGCTCTTTTCACTGTCAGAGAATATGTCCCGGTCCGTGTGCCGTCCCCTCCCCATCATGAGGGGCAGTAAGGCCACCCGTCCCACTCCCCGGGCCTTCAGGTCACCGATAACTATCTCCGGTCCCGGATAACCGTCAAAAACACCGAAGCTTACCGGCAGGGAACGGCGGATCGCCTCCCACTGGAGGGCCGGGTAGACGGCCCATGCCGGGTGGGCCGTTCCGTGGCCCACGGCCACCAGCTCTTCGCCCGGCACCAAATCGTTTTCCGAGACAAGGCCTTCCACCAGACGCCGGGCGTCCTCAGGGGAAGAGACCAGGGGCCGGCCCACCTTCGGTTCATCGCCGAAGGCTTTCCGCAGGGGAATAACCAGCTTTTCATGGAACTCGGTACCGGGAAGAAACATAACCGGCTGTATGATCACATCAGGGCCGGTCTCATTAAGGACGTCCGTAAGGGCAGGCCTATCCTTTGATGAGGTCCCGCACCAGGCCGGCATCACGCGGCATGACGTCCCTTCTTCCTTGAGGCGTTCATCTAATCCCCTGAGAAAGTCCTCCAGGGGATCATCCCTTACCGTCCTGTTGAAAGCGATAACTATGGTCTCCATATTCATTTCCGGTCTGGCAGGATTGTATCTTCTTTACCTTACTATCCCTGTGTCAATCCAGGGGCAAGGTCAATTTTTAAAGGCATACGTAAATTGAGATAAATCGTTTGACAGGCACCACTGCAATAATACCATTACATACATTTCCGTACTACAAATAATGGAGATCCGTCATGAAACGAATGTCTCTTATACTTGTTTCCCTTCTCCTGGTCGCCTCTCCCCTTTTCTCCCGGGAAGCCAGGGAGCCAGGGGAGAAGAAGCCCTTACAGAAGATCGAGGAGGTGATCGATTTCCGCTTTATCCTGGAGATGGGATTTCTGGCTGTCCTGGACCACAGGGTCCAGTTCGGTAAGGGGAACGAGTACTTCAACTACGTGAACGAGGGGGGGCAGGATACCCTGAACTTCCTCCCCCGCTTCGCCGTTGACCTTATCATCAAGAAGCGGCACATCGTCTCCTTCCTCTACCAGCCTTTGGAGATCGAGTCAAAGGAGACCCTGAAACGTGATATTACCTTAGGTTCCGTTACCCTTGCAAGCGGGGAGACGATAAAAACCAGATACAGCTTCCCTTTTTACAGGCTCAGTTACATGTACGATTTCTTTGAAGCGGACAACCTGGAGGTGGCCCTCGGCCTGGGCCTCCAGATCAGGAACGCCACCATTGAGTTCCAGGAAGTCTCAGATACGGGAGATGACGGAACAACCGCATTCCGCTCCGGGAACATCGGTCCCGTGCCCCTCATCGAGTTCCGGGTACGCTATATATTCCCCAGCGGTTTTCTCCTGGGAACGGAGATCGACGGTTTCTACGCCCCCATAAGCGTCCTCAACGGAAGCGACAACGAGGTCACAGGAGCCATACTGGACGCCAGTATCTTTGCGGGTTTTAAAATCAAGAACATGGAGATCTACCTGAACCTCCGCTACCTGGCGGGAGGGGCCGTGGGCTCCGGTGACGGAGACACCCAGAACCCGGACGGATACACGAAGAACTGGCTCCATTTCATGACCGTAACCCTGGGCGCCACCTATACCCTGTAGAAACCGGGCTACTTGAATTCCATGTGGCAGGTATCCATGATATTATTCATGTCCGAATAGGCGAGCCTGGCTTCTTCCAGGGAACCCCGTTCCACAGCCGCCATAAGACGGTTGGCCACTCCCCTGAAATCCTCGTACCGGTTGTCACCCTTTCCCGGATACCCTGTCATCTGGAGGCATTCCTGGTAGAAACGTGTCATCAGATCCCTGTCCGGAAAGAGCCCCTCCTTCAGGTGGGCGCCGATTCCCTTAAAGGCGCGGTTCATCCGTTTTTTTAAATCCCTGTACGATTCTACACCTTCCCTCTCAGGACCCATGACAGGCTGCCGCGGAAGGAGTGTTGATTTCATCTTAACGGTGGGATACAGACGGTTGCTTTCGATGGTAAGTTTGTAGCCTTCCAGTTCTTCAAGCGAATATTCTCCTCCCGTGTACGTGAAGGTCCCCCTGTCGATTCCATCTGCGAGCATTCTCAGAAACGATGAAACCTTTTCATGGGGAAGGTACTGTTTATCTTTTATCTTTTTTTCGCCCATTTACTCTCATTTTCTCCCTTCAAATGTTTCCACTTCTTTCCGTCGAATACCCTCCAGAACGTTTCCCGCGTCACGCCGCCTATATTCGTTTTCTGTAGATCGAATCATCGAAGGATATCTTACAAAAGAATCCCTTATCTCCCTTAAGGTCCAGTTCCCCACCGAGCTGATGCTCCACCATGCTTATTACGGTCTGCAATCCGAGCTCTTCGCTTGCCATGGGATCGTAGTTCTCCGGCAGTCCCCGTCCGTTGTCCCTGTATTCAAGGGAAAGCCTGTTATCTTTTTCCCGTTCAAGAGTAATATCGATACGCCCTGTTTTGTCCGAAAAACCGTGCTTCAGGGAATTGTTTACTAGCTCATTGAGTATCATCCCCACGGGGATAGCGATGTCGATACTTATGGGAAGGGATTCAAGATTAAATTCAAAGCTGATGTCCGATTCCCGGTCATAACGATTGACAATCTGGTGAACCATACGGGATATGAATTCATCGGCATGAATAGTGGAGAGGTCCTCCGTTCCATAGAGCATCTGGTGGACCAGGGCTATGGCATCTATACGGCTGGAAACATCGTCAACCACGCCTGTCACCTTTTCATCCTCCTTCTTCATGGCCTTCATCTGGAGCATGGAGCTTATGACCTGCATATTGTTCCTTGTCCGGTGGAGCAGTTCCCTGAGAAGGGTCTCCTTCTCCTTAAGGGACTGCCTCAGTCTCTCCTCCACTCTCTTCTGAGCGGTGATGTCCGTGCTTATGCCGATCATCCCCAGGACCTTTCCCTCTTCGTCACGGAGAAGGGACGTCCGGGTATCGAAGACAACCTCAGTATCAGACGTATAGTTAACCACCTCTCCCCGCCAGGAACCTTCCCTCCGGGTCCTCTCGATGATCTCCCACTGGCTGGCACCCCGGTCCGGATCATCACCATATTCCATAACGTTCATTCCGATCAGCTCCTCAGCTGTCTTACCGAAAGCCGTCTCCTCGGCCCGGTTCACGTAGGTTATGTTGCCATCCAGGTCCGTGGCTGTAATATGGTCCCGGATCTGATTGAGAAGGAGTGACTGAAAATAAAGCCGGTGTTCCTTCTCCTTCCGTTCCGTAATATCGGAGAGGATGCTCAGGTTAATATCCGGGGAGATGCGGACCGCGTGGTAGAGGGCGAGCCGTTCACTTCCGTCCGGCAGAATAAAGGGGAACTCTCCCGCCTCGATTCCCCTCTCCAGGTATTCCGGGTACCTCTCCTCAAGTTCACTGCTTCGGGCCGGGACCAGCTCCTTTACGTTCATACCGATAAGTTCTTCCCTGCTGCGATTGAAAAGTTTCGATGCTGCTGGATTGACCATAAGGTAGTTACCCCGGTCATCCGCGACCAGCATGGCGTTCAGGCTGTGTTCGAACACGGCCCGGAAAACAGCCACGCTCATGCAAGGGCTTTCATCAGCACCTGAGGTTTCCGTATCCTCTGGCTCTCTCCTGAGACGGAAAAGCTCCTCTTCCTTCGCCCGCAGGCGATTGCGAAGATCAATTATCTCTTTTCTTAATTCATCCTGTTCTTCCAAAGAGACCTCGCCGCTGAAAAGTATCTATATAATCATTATCTCCGGTGCAATTTACTTTAGAAAACAACAGAGGAATGTCAAAAATAAAATAAATGTTTAAAAAAAAGATGACAATCCTCCCGCATAAGACCCGGAATTTATATTGACACGATTATAAAGCCGATGTAGAGTATCATAACCTGAACTCCTCATAAACAGGAACATAGATGGAAGCCGACACCCAGACCTATTCCGATGACAATATACTGATCGTAAAGGGCCGTTTCAAATCCGTTGCGTCCAACCTGTACGGACAGTTCTTTATCATCTTCAATAACGAGAGGCAGTTCGATAACTATAACGCCATTATCTCCACCTACTCCGATGTCTACAACATGGAACCCCACGAGGGCTGGGAAGTCTACGAGGAGAGGATCGCCGACTGGAAATGGAAAGGTAACTTTAATAACAGCATGACCGCTTCCATCCTCGGTGAATTCAAAGCTCTGGCTGAAAACGACCATACCATGGGACTCCTATTCGAAAGCGTCTACAACTACGATTACGAGAACATGGACGTCATCTTCTACGACGCCATAAACCGTATCATCCACGATAAGAACCTGATACTTGAGACTTCCATCCAGGAGACTACGCCTGAAGGATTTCGCCAGGCACGGGAAGAACGGGCCAAAGAGAGAGACCATGACACGGAACAGAAGGAAGAGCCGAAGGATGACGGAAGCGTGGTCATTCCCATCAAGGCCATCCTCGCGCCGGTTAAGGGAAAGCCGATCTACGACCTCCGCGTTGGAGACGCCATCATGGTCCGCATTCAACCCACCACCCAGAAAGCGGCTTACTATATCAAGTTCTTTGAGCTGGAGACAGAAGACAGTGTTCTTCCCATGCCGGGGAAGGTCGTGGATATCAAATTCGGTTCAGGAAAGAACGATCCCATCGAAATCCTGACCGAACTTTCTCCCGGGGTCTATGGCAAGATAACCGAGGAGGAGCAGCAGGTTAAACTGAAGACCTACGACCCCTCCACGGAAGGAACAGAAGGAAAGGGAAAGGGTAAGAAAAGAACATCCGGCGCCATGCGGGCATCCTCGAAGGAACCTTCAACCCGGTCATCGATGGGTAGAAGCACCCTTGTTATGATTATCCTGCTGGTGATGATCATTGCCCTCTTCGGACTCCTGATCATGATAAGCTGGTAGGTAATGTCACATAACAGAGAATACATACTCAAGCTCGCCCACGATAACAGGGTAAAATTCATACGTCTCTGGTTTGTCGATATCCTGGGATTCCTGAAAAGCTTCGCCATTACGATTGAAGAACTTGAGGACGCACTCATTGAAGGTGTCCGTTTTGACGGTTCCACTCTCGAGGCCGAGGCCCGGGAAGATGAACAGGAGATGATCGCTCTTCCTGACCCGGCGACCTTCCGCATCCTCCCCTGGAGACCGAGGGAAGATTCCGTGGCCCGGATGTTCTGCGATATCTACACCATGAAGATGGAGCCGTACCAGGGAGATTCCCGGCAGATACTTAAACAGGAGCTTAAAAAGGCCGCCTCCGAAGGATACATCTACTACACCGGCCCTGAAATTGAATTTTTCTTCTTTAGAAATCCCGATTACCCTGACCTTCTGGACCGGGGAGGATACTACGACCTGACCCCCCTTGACCTCGCCTCGGACCTTCGAAGGCAGGTCGTCCTGGCCCTGGAGGATATGGAAATTGACGTTCTCTCCTCACACCATGAGGCTTCACACAGTCAGCATGAAATCGATCTCCGGCACGCGGACGCCCTTACCACGGCGGATAACATCATGACCTTCCGGCTTACGGCAAAGGAGATCGGCCAGTTGAATAACTCCTACGCCTCTTTTATGCCGAAACCGATGGACGAGCAGAACGGCTCCGGCATGCATATTCACCAGTCCCTCTACTCCGATGACACGAATATCTTCTATGACGGAAAGAGTGAGCACTTCCTTTCCGAAACGGCAAGAAGCTTCATCGCCGGGCAGCTCAGGCACAGCAGAGAATTTTTCGCCGTTACCAATCCATGGATTAACTCCTACAAACGACTCAGGCACGGCTTTGAATCGCCCACAGGCGCCACGTGGAGCCCCACCAGTCCCTCGGCCATGATCCGTGTTCCCCTCAACCGGAGTGATAAGCCGGGCTCCATGCGGGTGGAGATGAGAAGCCCCGATTCATCATGCAACCCTTACCTGGCCTTCGCTGTTCTCCTCGCTTCAGGCCTGCAAGGAATCCGGGAGAAATACGACATCCCTGAACCGCGTTCCGGATCCCTGGATGGTCCCCTTTACGATCTGGGTACGGAAGAGAACTCTCTGCCTCGGCATCTTTTGGACGCGGTCCGATTTTTCCATTCCAGTGATCTGATGAAAAAAACACTCGGAGAACTCGTTCATTCACGTTTTATGAAAAACAAACTCATGGAACTCAGACGCTATAACGCCCGTATTACCAATTTCGAAATAGAAGAATATTTTTCCCGCCTCTGATATGTCCGGCATGAAGATCGCCCTTGTGGGCTGCGGCCGCATCGGTTTTCTCCTGGAGAAAGACCCCCTCCGGTACAAGCCCTGCACCCATGCCGGTGGCGCCCTCTCGGCCGGTATCCGCGTTACACACGCATGTGATATCAACCCGAAACGCCTGGAGGAGTTCCGTACCACCTATGATATTCCCGCAGGGAATGTATTCGAAGATTATCACCAGCTTTTAAAACAGGGCCCCTTTGACCTTGTCATTATTGCCACATGGACGGAGAGCCATTGCCGAATAGCCCTGGACGCAGTGAAAAGCGGAACCCGCATGATCGTCCTGGAAAAGCCTGTCTGCGGCAGTCTCACGCAGGCAAAAAAACTCCTGGTTGAATGCGCAAGGAGAAAGATCCCCTGCCTGGTGAACCACGAAAGGCGCTACGACAGCCGGTATCGAACAATCCGGGAACTGGTGACCGATGGAAAAATCGGCCGGATAACCTCCATCCATGGTTCGGTCCATACCTCCCTCCGCTTCGTCCCGGGCCAGGAGCTACACGGCGGCGGACCCCTTCTCCACGACGGGACCCACCTGGTCGACCTGGTCCGCTTCCTGGCCGGGGATTTCACCACGGTATGGGGTTCTTTCAACCGGCTTGGAGGGCGGGACAGCGGATTCGAGGACCGGGCCACCGGCTGGTACAGGCTAAAGAGCGGAGCCGATTTTTTTATCGAAGCGGGGGGAGGATACGACTATTTCCAGTTCGAGATCGACATTACCGGGACCCTGGGAAGACTTGTCGCGGGTAACGGCTACCAGCGCCTGTATCTGGCGCGCTCATCCAGGTACTACACCGGTTTCCGGGACCTGGTTGAGGTACCCTTTCCCGAATATGGCTCGGAAAACTGTTTCACGGAGCTCTACCGGGAGGTAAGGCGCATCTGGCAGGATGGAGCATTAGTACCCGAATCGGACCTGGCCCAGGGATACGCCGACCTTGAAGCGATCCACGGCCTCTACCTCTCCGCTCACAGTGGAAGAGAAGTACGTTTTCCCCTCAATCCCCGGAGAGTACACCTGAGCAAAATCTTCAAGCTTAAAACCTGAATTTGTTTTGACGGTTCCGCGGTCCGGACCCTACAATTGTTATCCTGATACACAGTCATAACCGGGACCCGAGAAATGGAAACAATCGGAAAGAGTATAGAATATCCCCTGATTCAAAATTACATAAGGGTGATCCGAAGCCTTGCCCAGAGGGGTAGAAGCGCCTATGAACAGTATTTCATCAATCCCTTACAGGATTGGTCCGTTCCCACTCGCCCCCTTTCACCCCAGGAATTCACCCGTAACGTAGATGATATCCCCCCGGAGGAAAGATCTCCCTACTTCCAGCGGGCCATCACCGGTTCCATTAAAAAAGACCCTGCTCAGGCCGGTTCCATTGCCATACGTTTCCTGAGGGAAATGAAACTCTATGAGAGCATTCGTGCTTCCACGGAGGCCATGGACTTCGTGAGTATATTAAAGGAACCGTTCCGGGAATACGCGGAAAAAGAATTTAAACGAATGGACCAACGTCTCTCCGAGGCTATTGAGAAGATTAACCTCCAGGACGCGGAAAACCTGGCCAGACAGCGAAACAGGGACGCATTTTCGAACCGGGATGAGGCATGGCGCCAGGCGGCCCGGGAAAGGGCCCTTCTCAGGGGAATGACCGATTCGGAAAATCTGAAAAACGGGATTATCACCTACCTGATACGCTTCTCCGTACCGATGCTCGCCACAGAGGGAGACCTGGCCGAGTACCTCTTTGATGACCTGGGGATCGATAATAATGCCATCCGTGAGGATATCATGAAAAGCACGGCCGTGATCATATACCACGAGGTCCTCCGGTCGATCCGGGAGGGCGACCTGGGCAAGGCGGTACGCTTTATCGGTAAATACGCCATCCTGTTCCGGGGAAACCCTGAAACACCCTACTTCCAGGAGATGGACACCTTCGAGAAAAAGTTTCTGCAACTTGTGGAAGAAAAAGACCTGTGGAACCGGATCGACACATGATCACATAAAGCCCTCCCGGCCCAGAAGCTCCACCCATTTCTCATTATCTTTGCCCGCCAAACCGGACAGCATACGTTCCACGTACTTGGCCAGGATATCGACCTCGATGTTGACCTTCTGTCCCTTATCCCAAAAAGCGATGGTCGTACCCGTAAGGGTCTCGGGTATGATATAGAGTTCAAAGGTTGTCTCTGTGGCCGCCACCACAGTCAGGGATATACCGTCCACGGCAACGGAACCTCTCGGCACGATATACCTGAGGATATCTCTTTCCGCTTCCACGACACAGCTCAAGCCCCGGGAGTCGCGGCTGAGGGAGCGGATGGTACCGGTCCCGTCCACGTGTCCCTGGACGATATGGCCTCCCATCCGGCTTGAAGGGGTCATGGCGCGTTCCAGGTTCACCCGGTCACCGGCTGATAATTCTCCCAACGTGGTCCGTTCCCGGGTCACCTTTGAAGCAAAGAGGGTAATGGACCCCGGTTTAATTGATGTTACGGTCTGACAGGCGCCGTTAATGGATATCGAGTCTCCTACTTGCGTCTCGTCCAGTACAATGGAACAGGATATCACGATCTCCCGTCCTTCTCCGGAAGGTCTCACGTTCGCAACGGTTCCCGACTCTTCGATTAAGCCTGTGAACATGGCACACCATCCCTTACATCATCTCGAAATTATAGACCTCGGCATACCCGTTGACAAGCATATTCCCGTCCAGCCTGGCCGTTGTGATGTCGTGAAGCCGAAGAGCGGAGTTCATGGAATCGATGGGTGACGCCTGCATGACCGGGAAGCCGCTCCCCGCTATCATGGGAGAGAGAACATAGCAAAACTGGTCGATCTCCCCCAGGTCGAAGAGGTCTCCCGCCAGCGTCTTGCCTCCCTCAAGGAGTATGCTCATACATCCCCTGCCGGCCAGGTCGGAGAGGACGGTCCGGGAAAACTCCTCCCGGGTGACATCCAGGAGCCTGTAATTAACCGTCTCCATCTTCTTCGCAAAGGAAGTGTCCCGGCCGGCCATATCGCCGAATATCTGCTTCCGTTCGTAAAATAGATAATTGCTGTTATGAAAAAAGGGAAGATCCGGATCAAAATGAGGGGGGAGGCCCATGACTACCCGAAGAGGCTGACGCTTCAGGGGAAAGTCCTGTTCGAAAAGAGAATGTAAAAAGAAGTTATCTTTACCCTGTGTGGTTACTGCGCTAAGTGTTATCTGGGCCTCCATGGAAAACTCTTCCGGTCTCGCGGACAGGAGGGGCCTGTCCTGAATAAAGGTGTTCTTACCGATAAGGACAGCGTCGACCCGTGCCCGTATCCGGTGAGCGAGGAGACGGGCTGAATCATTGGATATCCAGCGGGAGAGTCCCGAATCGGCAGCGGTCCGGCCGTCAAGGGTCAGGGCCGACTTGTGGATAATCCAGGGCCGTTCTCTCAGGATATACTTCTTGAAAGGACGAATAAGGTCGGCGGCGGCCTGGCTCATCTCCCGCATAAAAGTGACTTCCACTCCCGCCTCCTCCAGGTCCCGGACGCCTTTTCCGGAGACCTTCGGGTTCGGATCCAGGAGAGGAATAACGACCCGTTTCACCCCAGACCGGATAATGGCTTCCGTGCAGGGAGGTGTTCTCCCGTGAAAACTGCACGGTTCCAGGGAAACATAAAGGGTCGCCCCTTTACTACCTCCCGGCGGCGCCTCCTCCAGGGCAACCACCTCCGCGTGACGTTTTCCCGCTGGTTCGGTCACTCCCCTTGATATCACCCTTCCGTCATGGACCAGCAGGGCGCCCACGCTGGGATTGGGAGAGGAGACTCCCATGTTGTGGAAGGCCATCCTGCAGGCCTCTTCCATGAACTCCCTATCTTCCAGAGATACCATAGTTCGAAAATATCCTCCTGCGGTCATCCTCCAGGCCCGCCCCCTTCATTATGGCCCGGATATTCTTGCGGTCCCTCTCCTCGTTATATCTGTGAACTGCGCGGTATCCGCCAATTATGTTTCCACCGTAAAAGAAAGCCCCTCCCAGGGCGGTCACCGTGCCCAGGACCTCGTTCCCGGTATGAAAACCGAGAACGGAAAGGGCAACAAAGCTACCCACGGTGAGAAAAGCGAGGAAACCGGTAAGATACTCCCGCGCGTAAATGTAACCCATACCTGGAATAATGCCCATAAAAACGGCCCCCGCGGGAGATAGGAGCTCCTTCTCCCGGAGCCTCAGAAGTTCCCTTACCTCAGCGGAAAGGTAATCCCGGCTCGCTGTGCCGTAAGAAAGAGAAAAAGCCAGTTCCTTTCTCTTATCAAGGTATTCACGCAGCAGAGGGTCAGGCGCGGGCGAAAAACCTGACGGAGCTAAAACACCCCTGGCCTTCTCAATTTCACCCATGGAGAGGAAAAGATCAAAGAGGAATATCTTACCTGTATGATATTCCCTCCGGGTGACAGGCGCCTCCAGGAGGGAATCGTAAAGAGTAGCCGTCCGGTTCCCCATAAACCAGAGGTACTGGGCCGTGACGTTCATTTCACTTTCCGGGACAAAACCGGGGTAGTGGAACCGGAGACGCTGCAGTTCCCGGTAGGCCCTGTAATAATCTCCGGAACGAATGAGCTGAAGGGTGAAATTCCTGGCACTATCAGCGTCCTCAGCCCGGCTGTCCTGGGAGGATACCGCCAGGAGAAAGAGAAGGGTAATTGTTGCCAGAAGGCGGATCATGATATTCCAGGACTATTTTTCATCATCACCTGCCCCGGGAACAGGAACCTGTCCGGTAAACCGGGAATAAATCAGGAGCTTCGCGCCTTCTCCCACCCCAGCAGGACGGGGGAGGCGATGTAAATAGACGAGTAGGTACCCACAAATATTCCGAGTAACAGAACCTGGGCGAACTCGTTCAGGACCTTCCCCCCCAGAAAATAAAGGGCCGTGATGGCGAAAAGGGTGGTGAGAGATGTAATGAGGGTCCTGTTAACGGACTGGCTGATCGATTTGTTGACGACATCATGGAAGGTCATCTTGCTTCTCCCATGGACGTTCTCACGTATCCGGTCGAAGATGACAATGGTGTCGTTCACGGAGTAACCGAAGATGGTAAGAAAAGCTGCTATAACCGGAACATTTATCTCAATTCCGGTGATGCCGCAGAAGGCCAGGGTGATCATGAGATCGTGCACAACCGCGGCCAGGGTACCGATACTGTACTTGACCTCAAAACGGAAGGCGAGATAAATTGCCATGAGGCTCATGGCTATCAGAAGGGCCTTCACGGCGTCTCTTTTCAGAATATTTCCGATGGCGGGCCCAACGTTCTCAATACTTTTAAAGACAACGCCGGGAAAATCCCCTTCCAGCTCGGACTTGACCTTTCTGGACTGTTCCTCCGCTTCAGCTCCCTCGGGCAGTTTCACGGATATGATATATTCATTGAGGGCTTCATCGCCGATCTGCTGAACAATAGGATCAAAATCGCTTAAAAGCTGCCGAATCTTCGGTTCATTGACATCGGAAGGGAAATCCGCGATGATCTTTACCCCGCCCACGAAGTCTATACCAAAATTGAGTCCTCCGCGTATTACGGTTCCCAACGTAAAGACCACTAGCAGTATAGCTGAAATACTCAGAAAAACAAAACGGAACTTGAGAAAATCGATGACGCGCTGCACAAAGAATACCCCTTATAAGCTTAGTTTTTTCAACTTTTTATTAAGCGATATGAGCTCGTATATAAAACGGGTGACATACAGAGCAACAAACATACTGGAAATGACACCGATCAGAAGGGTTACTGCGAAACCTTTTATGGGCCCCGTTCCGAACTGAGAGAGAATCAGGGCCGCGATAATGGTCGTTCCGTTGGCGTCAAAGATGGTCCAGAACGCCTTTTCGAAGCCGTGGGTTATGGACATGCGAACCGACTTCCCTTCTTTCAGTTCTTCTTTGATACGTTCATAGATTATGACGTTGGCGTCCACGGCCATACCGACCGTGAGAATAAAACCGGCGATACCGGGCAGTGTCAGGGTAAAGCCGAGCCAGGAGAGGAGCGCGAGCATGAAGACCATGTTCAAAACAAGACCAAAAACCGATATGAAACCGGCCAGCTTGTAGAAGAGGATCATGAAGATCATGACCCCTCCCATGCCTATCATGATGGCCTTAATGCCGGAACGGATCGAGTCCTTACCCAGGGACGGCCCCACGGTTCGTTCCTCGATGATCTTCAGATCCACCGGCAGGGCGCCTTCTTTGATTATCCTTGTAAGGGTGAGAACCTCCTCCTGGGTAAAATCACCGGTAATAGAGGCCTGGCCCGTGGCGATCTGCTCGTTTATCTGGGGTGCGCTCCGTACCTTGTCGTCGATGACGATAGCGAGCCTGCGACCACGGTTTTTATCCGATGTGACTTCCGCGAACTTTGAAGCCCCTTCTGCCGTCAGGGTAAACTGTACGGTAAGACTGCCGTATTCATCCTGTCCCACCCAGGCCTTGTTAATATCAGAACCGGCCAGGCCTACCTCTTTCTCCAGTACGATCGGGTTTTCCGGTATAATCTGTTTTGAATCACCCTTCCTTCCATAATAGTAAAAAAGCGCACGATCCTCGGGAAGGTTTATCCCTTCCGCCATTTTTCTTCTGAGCTCAGCCGCCTCTTCCGGTTCTTCCGGTATTGTTCCCTCGTTGTTCTCTGCCAGCCACTGAATCGCTTCCTGAGAGAGTTTCTCGTCCACAAGATGGTATTCGACCCGTCCCGTCGTTCCGATGGTCTTCTTAACGGCCTGAGGATTACGAACGCCCGGAAGCTGTATCTCGATGGCCTCGTTCCCTCTGGGTCGGATAGAGGGCTCGGATACGCCGAACTTGTCTATCCTGTTGCGGAGAAGTTCCAGGGCCTGCTGGGTGATCTCGTAGCGGTCCTTTTCATCAAGGGTTTCCCCCATCTTCTCTTCAATGGTCTCAAAATCAGCCCTCATAACCAGGTGCATACCTCCCTGGAGATCGAGTCCCAGGTTTATTTTCTTGGCCATCAGGTGCTTTTCCGCCCAATGCTGTTTGATCTCCGCGTCATCCACGCCCTGGATCATACGCATCTCGTTCATATCAGCGTCAGTCAGGTTTCTTCCCTGAACCAGTACTTTGCCATCCTCTTCGCTCACGCTGTAGTAGTCCTGATCAAACCGGGACCGTATCTGCTGGACAACATTGTCCGGGGCTGATTCCTTCAGGGTGACCACCATGGTCTTTTCACCCACTGTGGGAAGTATCAGCATTACGGAAAAAACGATTAATGCTATGATAAACAGTGCTTTATACAGGGTTCCTCGTGTCATGAATGTCCTCGATGTTTCAGGGCTTGTATTTTCGAGAAGATCTGCTTGGACTGAAGACCTTTCTTCTTGATTGACTCCGTACCCGGTAGAGAATAATAATCAGCAGAATAAGTCCGACCAGGGCGACCCGGGCAAGGATATCAGTCACGGTTTTACTTAAACCGAAAAGGCCGCCCTTCTCCTTTTCATCGCCCGATTCCTTATCGGGGATTTCTTCTCCCTGCAGGAGAGCGTCCTCTTTCAATCCCCTGTCCACGCTTGTTATCCGGGAGGCCTGTCGTTCAGGAAGATCCAGGCCCGGGATGCGTCCCAGTTTTACCCTGGAATCCTCAACCTCCATAAGTCTGTCATCTCTTTTTTCTCCGGTCTCCCGTTCCGCTGCGGTCTTCCGTTTCACGGGTGTTTCTCTTCTTTCGGGCTTTTCAGCGGGCTTTTCAGGTTTTTTCTCAGAGACCTTTTTTCTCTCTGCCTCAGCCGGCGCCTTCTCCGTCACTTCTTTCGTCTCTTCCCGCACGACATCTTCCGCGGGCCTTTCCGCGGGCCGGTCCGTAAACTCCTGCGCGGCCGATGAAAGGGCGCCCGCCAGAAGGATCGTTACTATTATCGCCGGGAGGGGTTTCATCCCTTCCTACAGTTTGGACTGGATTGAACTTTTTGAAAAATCGACCTTGGTGTTGCCGGTCAGTTTCAATACAACGGTGTTCTCGTCCTTAAGGGCGTCTACCGTTGCGTGAATTCCCCCAACGGTTATGACCCGGTCACCCTTCTGAATCGACGCGATCATCTGTTTTCGTTCCTTTTCCCGCTTCTGCTGGGGACGTATAAGAAGAAAATAAAATACGGCGATCATGAGAATGATCGGCACGAATGTCATCATGGATCCGGCGGCTCCGCCGCCGCCCTGTGCCTGGGCAAAGGCAATACCTGTCATGTTTGATTCCTCCCATTCAAAGTAGTGACAATGTGTCCAGCATGAGCACCTGTTGTCAACAGATTATTTCACCGGTCACTCCCATACAGTCAGGGAGTGATAAGAACAGGGGTCCGGAGGACCACGTATCGATCCAGTTCCACCAGATCCCGGTTATACATTCGAACGCATCCGCTGGAAGCCCGGTGACCTATGGAATTGGGGTCATTGTTACCGTGAATAGCTATGCCGAAACCGATTCCCCTCGGTTTTCCCTTATCCACCGGTACTCTTTCATTCTTCAGCATCATCTGGTACCGTTTACTGTCCCGGCTGTTGGGATAATCCAGGGCAAAAAACCGGGGACCGTAGGCGTTGTCTCCCAGGTCTACATCTGGGTGGCCGTAACGGGAATGCCCGTGAGAAGCCTTGAAATAGATACTGTTAAGACGGGCCAGCTTTCTCCGGGCAGTCGATCCCTTCTCGGCGTCCATGCTGTAGATATCCTCCACGAAGTACAGGCCTTCCGGGGTACGTTTGTCCCCTTCCCAGAGCTTGGGCCCGCCATCAGGATTACGTCCAATGGCCACGGGATATCGCGCTACTTCCCCGCCCCTCCTGCCATAAACGGTGAGGGTAAACTCACCCTTGTCCACGTGTAAGACATACTCTCCCTTCCCCGCTGCCAGGGCCCTCTCCAGGCCGGGAGTTCGCCCATCCTCCCTGCCACAGGAGAAAAGCAGCAAGAGAGGGAACAGAGCCAGTATGATTAGATTTTCTTTTCTCATATTACCTTATAATATCCTGAAACAGTATTATCTTGAAACAGGCGCGCTTCTCTGTTTAAGGCGCACCATCTCCCGCAAAACCTTTTCTGTTACATCATACCGGTTTCGACCGTAGATACAACCCTCACCCATAGTAAGCACAAAGTCGAGTTTCTCCCGTTTGGCAACCCGGTCTACTGCCGTGCTGATCTCCTTGAGCAGCCTCTCCTTAAGTTTCTCTCTCCGTTCCCTGAGCCCCCTGATCTCCCTGTCCAGCCTCTTCAGGTCATTTCTGGCCACCGCCTCCACGGTCCCTTCCTTTCCCAGGCTCTCCGTTACCCTCTCCCTTCGTTCAATCTTTCTCTGTAACGCCCTCTCAATCTGTTCAAGGTCCGGGGTTCCCTCGGAGGCGGCGTCGAAAAGTAGACTCATGTATACATAGGCTATCCTGGGCGGAGCGCTTTCCGTCCCCTTCCCTTTATTGAAGGATGAACATGACACAAGGAACGCAAGAACAATCAGGGAACAGACCGGCAAGGGACTGATCCGCGCCGCATTCATCAGAACCTCCAGTCTCCGATGGAGAACTGAAAATTGAAACCATTGGGAACGTGCTCAAAACTTGTTCCATTGAAAATGACCTTCTGCCCGAACCAGAATCGGAGCGGAAGCTGCGGTATCTGGATACGGAAACCGAATCCGTAGGAATATTTAAAATATGAGAGTATGTTCGTGTCAGGAAGTTCCTGGATGGTCCGCAGGTCACCGGATGCCTTATCGTCGGCCACGTAGTTATACATGTCCTCGTTGCTCGCCTGGAGGTGTTTTTCCCAGAAGGGGTCAGACCAGAGGGAACCGGCGTCGAAGAAGAGGGCGAACCAGAGCACCCTGGGCTCGATGGGCACCCTGATCTCAAAACCGAAAAGAAGCCTGTGGTACATTCCCACGGAACGCCATGAGGTAGGCAGATCAGGGTCGTAGTACTGCCATCCCCTGAGCGTTTCCGGTCCTCCGATGGTCAGCCTGTCCTCCAGTTCGAGCCATTCATTATAGGCGTAGTTCTGCCCTGTCCTGCCCAGGGGCGGCTGGAGAAAGGAACCGCTGGCCCGGATCTCAAAGACGACCGGATAGTCCTTGAGATAGGGAAGGTGGAAAAAGGAGAAATAGGCGTAGAACTCCGGCCTGTATTTCATGAAATGATCGTTACCGCCGAGCCAGCCGCCCACGGAGGTCACCTTAATTCCGGTCCGGATGCCATTCGTCGGGTTCAGGTAATTGTTCCTGTTGTCGAAGTAGAGGTACATGCTCAGGGCCCGTTTCTCCTGCCATCCCAGGACAACGGAACGGAAGACCGAATCGGGACTGTTGCCCGAGGCTTCCTTGACCTTGGAGAAGGTGTGGGACCATGAGTTACCCACGCTCAGGAAATTCAGAAACCGGTACGACAGACCGAGGGAGTAACCGATGGCCTCCTTTCTGTAACTGGCGTTGGTCGACTCATTGGGGAAGAGAGATGTCGTCTCATACATGTAGTTCTGATAAAAGATGGAAGCGTCCAGGGCCAGAGGCACGTTGAAGAGCCAGGGCTCCCGGAAGCTTACGGTGACGGAACTTCGTATGACCCCATATTCCAGCTTTAGGCCTATCCTCTGGCCGTTACCGAGGAGATTACTTTCACTGATATCTGCGAATATGGAGAACCCGGCCGTGGTACCGTAACCGCCTCCCAGGGAGATAGAACCGGTGGGCTGTTCTTCCACGTCGATGACCAGGTTCATGAAGCCCTGTCGGCTGCCCGGGCGAACGTCGATATTGACTTCCTTGAAGAATCCCAGGTTAAAGATCTTCTCCCGGGTCAGCTGCACCTTGGATGCGTTAAAGAGTTCCCCTTCCTTGACCAGGACCTCCCGGCGGATGACCTTCGTCTTGGTCTTCTCGTTACCCTTGATGATGATGTTCTCAACATAGGCCTTGGTCCCTTCATGGACCGTGAAATCGATCTTAACAAATTTCCGGGTCTCTTTGATCCCCTTCTTCTTATCAACGACCACTTCCCGTTCCGTAACCGTCCTCTCCGGAACCACCCGGGCGAAGATATAACCTTTTGAACCGTACATCATACTTATCATCTGACGGTCCTGCATGTACTTGGTGTTATTAAAAAGCTCACCCTTTTTATTGAGCTTGAACTTCTTCATGATCTCTTCCGGTTTATAGACCGGCTCATCCTCCGTGGAATGGATGGTGAGGGAATAGCCGTCGAAGTAGAACTTCTCCCCTTCAAAGACCTTTATGGTTATAAAGATGCCCCGTTCTTCCCTTTTCGTGGGATTGACCCATTCATACTGAATCTCATCCTCCAGGATCTGGGCGTCCAGGTATCCTTTCTGCTTATAGAGGGCCAGGACCTTGGCCTTGTCCTGCTCATATTTCTCACGGTTGAATATGCCATCCTTGAAGAGGGTCTTCTCCTCGGTCTCCATGACAGCCTTCAGGTGACGGCTGCTTACCTCCCGGGCCCCCATAATCGCCAGCTTCCGGACCTTGATCTCCTCCCCCTCATCCACGATAAAGACCACCTCCACCTGGCTCTTACTCTTATCCAGGTACTTGATATCGTGCCGGATCAGGACATTGAAGAAACCGTCCTCTTTGTACTTCTCCTTCATCTGGTCGACGCTGTCCTCCACCCAGTCTTCCCGGTACACATCGTTTTCCTGAAGGGTGATGATCTCCTTCAGATCTACGTCATAGAGTTCCTTGGTTCCCTTGATGGTTATTTTCGAAACGATGGGTCGTTCCGTGCAGTTAAACCGCAACTGCACTCCATCCTTGTATTCCCGAATCTCTACCGTGACATTGGCCAGTTTGCCTTCCTGGAATATTCTGCGTATATCCTCACGCACCTCGCCGGCCTTAAGAGGGTATCCTACGGTTGTTTTCATGACATGCTGGAGATCGGCAGGATTGTTATTGCGAAGCCCGGTAAATTTAATCTGATAGACCTTTTTTCCCTCATAACGGGAAGGCTCCGCCGCGAAAAGGCCGGCCGCTGAACTTAGAATCATGCCGGACAGAATCAGGAGAATCCACAGGTTTCGCGATGTAAAAATGTTTATTTTCAAATCAATCGTTCTCTCAATGAAGATCCTGACCCGGGGGGCAGATGCGGCAGATTGAACCTTTATCCATCCCCCCTCTGAGTGTCAAGAAAATATACCTGCTATCAAGGTTCCCCACGATATATCCCATTCTAACGCACCGTTGAAAGGGTAAATCTGGGAAGACCGGAGCGTCTCAGAGCGTCCATAACCGAAACGATGGTCTCATAATTCGATTCCCGGTCCCCTCGTATAATGATACTCGCCTTATCCGGTTCCAGGTCCATCTCCTTAATACGCTGGATAAGTTCATCCCTGGAAACCGGTTTCTCATTCAGATAAATGGTGTTGTCCTTCTTTACGGACAGGGTAACCCGGCTCTCCTTCTCCTGAGAGGCGGTCATCGCCTTCGGCAGGTTTACCTCAATGGACGATTCAGAACCGAGACGTGAGGTTACCATGAAAAAGGCCACCAGTAGAAAGACCAGGTCGATCAGGGAAGTAATATCAATCAGGGCGCGATGCTGATAACGTCGTGAAAATCGTATCATTTCCGGGGAGAACCTCCCCCCCGTTCATACATCTCTTCCAGTTCCCGGACCACGTATTCCACGTCCCGGATAGCGAACTCAATGCGGCTGACAAGATAGTTATAGAACATAAGGGCCGGTATGGCGATGATAAGTCCCAGGGCGGTTGTCACCAGGGCCTCTGTGATTCCCCGGGCGAGTATGTCATGGGCGGCCGGGCCGGAGGTGGAGAGACCGCTGAAGGACTTCATCATCCCGGTGACGGTCCCGAGGAGGCCGAGCATGGGAGCAATGGTGGCGATGGTCGACACGATACCCGCATATTTTTCGATGCGGCGCACAGACTTCTCCGCCTCTCTGCGAATAATCTGTTCTCCTGCTTCGCCGTTCATTTCCAGGACCACTCTCCTGATAAGGTCCGTTACCGGATCATTATTGTCACCCAGGATCGAAGATAAACGGGAACGGTCGTCCCTGTGTTCCCGGGTTCTGAAAATCAGGTCAGGGTAATTGGCGCCCATACCGCGAAAAAATACCATCCTCTCAATAAAAACGGCCAAAAGGATGATAGAACTGATCAGGAGTGGTATGAGCATGACCCACAGGGGTATGGCGTCAAGAAGTGAGATAAGGGCGTTGCTTGTCATAGATTATACCGGTTTACCTTTCATATTATAGAATCACTTTCAGCCCACCGGTTACACAAAAACCGGGCTCCGGGAAACCTTCCCGGAACACAAGGGGACTGTTGTAGAGGTTCCTGGCCCGCAGGGTCAATCCCAACCCACCGACCACAGGAACGTGTATCTCCAGGTCACCCCGGACGGTAAGGGGCCTCATTTCGGTTGAACCCGGTTCAGTAAAGACCCCGTACTGAAGAGTATTCTCCCAGGTCACGTCGAGAAATTTTGACCTGAAAAGCAGACCGGCCGTTCCCTCATGTTCAGGACGATACGGCACGTTACTTTCTGCCCAGAAGCGGGTATATGTGTAAAGAAGTTTAAGAGTGAGAGTCGTCTCCCCCATCTGGACCTGCAAATCCACGTAGGGAGAGAGAGAAAGCATCATGGCCGGGATCATATCCACAGTAATCATGTCGATGTCGGTCGCGGAATACAGGGACAGGTAACCGGTTGAGTCTTCAAAACCTGTTTCAATCCCTAAATTGACCCTTTTAAAACGCCAGGGAGACTCCCCTTCCAGGGGAATACTAAAATCGAACCTGAACCAGGCATGATGACGCCTGGAATCGGGAAGATCATGTTCAGGGATCACATACTGTTCCTCCCCGTAAAACATCGTCGGATCAGGTATATCGAGCCAATAGCCGTATCCCGTTTCCGCGGTGAAGACGTTCAACCCTGAAGTGATAAGACGAATATCCCCTCCGATGAAGAAGAGTTCGTCCTTACCCGAGGAGAGAGTCGGACCGAGGGAGAGTATCAGGTATTCAAATAGCTTGAAAGTACCCCGAAGGCGAGTCCTCCAGTTCAGGTCATACCCTGAAGGGATATCGCTGAAGTGCCTGTAGAGCAGGTCCGATTCCAGGGTTACCTTGTTGGCGGAAGACCAGACATACTGCCAGGCGACAGAGGGTGAAAGGTTTACCATCCAGTGCCTGAGGCTCCTGTTGCCTCCCACTTCCGCCATGCCGTGAGAACCGTACCCGCCCTTCAGGGTAAGTTCCAGGCTGGAAGGCGATTTCCTGTATTCCGCGGAGAGGTCCATGCTGACACGCGCAGACTCCTCATCTGAATAAACCGTGTTTTCAAAGAGACCGTTCCTGTGAACTTCTGCCCGTATTTCTGGAGATATGCTCCATCTGGAACCAGCCAGAATCAAACCGGCGAAACCGGCTTCTCCGTTCATAAATGAGGAGTTGGGAATATCATAATCACCGGAACGGAGAAGACGGGAATCGACCTGGTAGCTGAAGTTTTCCATGTCCCCTGCCAGGCTGATGCCCGCATCCAGGGTTTCATACATACCGTAGAGAAAAGCGGCCGATATGTTCAGTCCGGTAGGTTTCTTTTTTTCTTTATCGCCGTCCGGTTCTCCCCCGGGCGCCTGAAGGGGGAGCAGGAGTATACAGATAAGGGCCGGGAGTATAATCCCGGCATGACAGAGGGAATATCGGAACATAAGGTATCATTCGAATGAGCTCGAGTTATATACGCGGCAATACCAGGCCAGATGCTTTCAGATTGCAACCCTTTTTATGCCGTTGCCGCACTTCCTGCAGCTTATGGTCTCAACGGGGAGTCCACAATCACAGTGGACCCGTACGCTGTATCCGCAGGAGCAATTGTAAGAATATCGTTTCAGATCATATTTCATGGCCCCTTCCTTCGCGCCGCTGATTTCGTCAAGCTTCTTGTCCCAGCGCACTGCGCGCGTCGGAACTACTTCTATTATCGGCAGGATGGGAAATCTGTCTCATGAAAATGTTTATTCTGAGTCCCGAAAGGGACGTATCCCGACTTCGTCGGGAACGGGCTCAGGCAGCCACCGAAAATATATTCCGATTTATCGGAACGACGAATCCCGACAGATACTTCCCTCCGCTTCCCGGTTCCCGGGACAGGCAGGACAAAGTCGGGACTGATAACTATTTCAGCTGATCCTTCTTATCCGTCATCTCCCAGCGGAAGCCCTGGTCCTCCCGGCCGAAGTGGCCGTAGGCCGCGGTCTGTTTATATATGGGGCGCAGGAGATCCAGTGTACGGATGATACCGGCCGGTTTCATGTCGAAAACCTCCCGTACCCTTCCGGCAATTTCATTGTCATCCACTGTTGAGGTTCCGAAGGTCTCCACGAGGACAGAGATCGGTTCCGCAACGCCAATGGCGTAAGAGAGATGAACTTCACACCTGTGGGCAAGGCCTGCCGCAACGATATTCTTGGCTATGTACCGCCCCATGTAAGCGGCGGAACGATCTACCTTGGAGGGGTCCTTGCCTGAGAATGCTCCTCCACCGTGACGCCCCATACCGCCGTAGGTATCCACGATGATCTTGCGACCGGTGAGTCCCGTGTCCCCGTCCGGGCCTCCTATGACGAAACGTCCGGTGGGATTAATAAAAATGCGGGTATCCCTGTCCACCAGTCCAGAGGGAACAACATCCGGAATGAGCGTATCCCGGATAGCTTCATCCAGCCTGTCCAGAGTAACGTCCTCATCGTGCATGGTGGAGACAACAATGGCGTCGAGACGTTTGGGCCGATCGTTCTCGTACTGGACCGTGACCTGGCTCTTGGAATCCGGCTTAACAAAGGGGAGAGTCCCCTCCTTTCGGAGAGCGGCCAACCGTTCAACCAGTCTGTGGGCCAGATAAATGGGCATCGGCATAAGGCTCTCGGTCTCCGCAACAGCGTAACCGAACATCATACCCTGGTCACCGGCCCCCTGTTCCTTGTGCAGGCCTTCTCCCTCCGTAACACCCTGGGAGATGTCCGTAGACTGGGAATGGACGTAAATGTTCACTTCGGCCAGGTCAGCCGTGAAATTTGTCTTCGGATCGGTATACCCGATCTCCCGGACAACATCCCGGGCGATCTTCTCGTAGTCAACAGACTGTTTGGAGCTAATCTCTCCCGAAAGTATTATCCTGTTGGTTGTAACAAGGGTTTCCATGGCCACCCTGGAGTTTGCGTCACCGGCCAGATGCGCATCGAGAACACCGTCGGATATCTGGTCAGACACCTTGTCAGGATGGCCTTCGGAAACGGATTCCGAGGTAAAGATATAGTCATTTTTATTCATAGTTTCTCCCCCGGCCCGGTACGGGCCCTGATAATGATAATTACAGACTCTTTTCCTTTTCTTTGCTCTCTCTATCTTCTGACGGAGGGGTTTCCGTGCCAGGTTTCAGGTTTCCTTCTGTTTCGGTTTTGCTTTTCAAAAGTTTCTCATCCAGGCTGGCAGTTCTCTGGCTCTCCAGCATGGCAAGCCCGAGAGAGCCGACCATGAAAAGGGTAACCATTACGCCCGTTATCTTGGTCATCACGTCACCTGTGGAGGATCCGAAGGCTGACTGACTGCCTCCTCCTCCGAGGATACCGAGACCTGCGCCCCGATCCGCCTGAAGGAGAATGAGAACGACAAGTAAAATACTTAGAATTACAAAAAAAACCGTTCCAATCGATAAAAGAATGTCCATAGGATTCCTCGCTGCAGGGTTATCTCAGACTTGAATAATGTCCAGGAAGGACCGGACCTTAAGGCTCGCGCCTCCCACCAGGACCCCGTCAATATCCTCTTCACTGAAGAGACCGGAGATGTTGTCCGGTTTAACGGAACCTCCATAGAGTATCGGTATCCTGGAAGCCGTCTCCCTGTCGTAGAGATCGTTCAGGAGATTTCGAATGGAAGCATGGACTCCCTGTGCGATCTCCGGGGTTGCGACCTTCCCGGTCCCTATGGCCCAGACCGGTTCATAGGCTATCACAATCTTTTCCATGTCCGAAGCGTCACATCCTTCAAGAGCGGTCCTGATCTGACGGTCGATGACATCCATAGTCCTGTCCTCTTCCCGTTCTTCCAGGAGTTCACCCACGCAGAGCATCGGTTCCAGCCCCATCTCCAGGGCGGCACGGACCTTTTTGCCGGTGGCCTCATCGGTCTCTCCGAAGACATGCCTCCGCTCTGAATGTCCCACCAGGATATACCGGCAGCCGCTGTCTTTCGCCATATCGGGGGATATCTCACCCGTAAAGGCCCCCGAGGATTCATGGTAGACGTTCTGAACCCCCACGTCTATGGGACTCCCCTGGCAGAGGGATACCACCTCGCGAACGTGGATCGCGGGAGGGAAAACCGCTATCTCCTTCCCCCCTGTATCGCCCAGACCTTCTTTCATGCCCTGAATAAGCTTGCGGGCCTCTTGCAGCAGGGTATTCATCTTCCAGTTTCCTGCGAATATTGCACGTCGGGTCATTATCTGGCTCCGGAATTGATATTACCGGCAGGATTTGATCCCTGCCGGTTTTTGACAACTACTTTTTAGACAAGCTTTTCCAGCAGGTCAACGACACGGTAGGAGTAACCCCACTCATTATCGTACCAGGCGAGGACCTTGACCATCCTTCCGTTAACCATGGTGGACTGGGCGTCGAAGATGGAAGAATGGGGATTGTGAATGATATCCACGGAGACAATAGGATCATCAGTGTATTCCAGGATACCCTTCATGGGTCCCTCTGCCGCGGATTTCATAGCCGCGTTGATCTCATCAACCGTAACGTCTTTCTTGACGTTCGCCACGAAATCGATTAGAGAACCTGTGGGTGTTGGGACCCGGATGGCCATACCATCCAGTTTTCCATTAAGTTCTGGAATAACCTTACCCACGGCGGTAGCGGCCCCTGTGGTTGTCGGAATCTGAGAAACAGCGGCGGAACGGGCCCTTCGCAGGTCCTTGTGGGGCGCGTCCAGGATAACCTGGTCATTGGTATAGGAGTGAATGGTGGTCATCAGACCGTTCTCAATACCAAAACTGTCATTCAGAACCTTCACGAGAGGCGCGAGACAGTTTGTGGTACAGGAGGCGTTGGAGACGCAGGTATCCTCAGCCCGAAGATGATCGTCATTTACTCCCAGAACGATCATGTTGTCGATTTCATCCTTTGCCGGAACCGTGAGGATCACCTTTTTGGCGCCGTTTTTCAGGTGATCACCGTATCCACCTTTTTTATCCTCCCGGGCTCTGAATACGCCCGTCGACTCGACAACCACATCAGGGGTGTCTCCCCAGGGTATCTCAGCGGGATTCTTTTCATCACTGACTTTGATCTTATTTCCGTTTACGATGATCCCTTCATCATCATGATCGACAATACCGTCAAATTTGCCCTGGGTAGAATCGTATTTCAACAGATGGGCAAGCACTTCGTTGCTGGTCAGGTCATTGATTCCGACAACTTCGATATTCTTTCTTTCGAGTATGATCTTGAATACATTTCGACCAATGCGACCAAAACCGTTTATGGCAACCTTGATAGCCATGGAGTAGACCTCCCTCTTCAATCATTGTTTTTATGTATAGTATACACGATACTAATTGTTACTCCATTCATCAATCAAAAAATCACTATTACCTGCCGTGCTGAAGCAAGTAACGGTCTTCCGGGGGTTACTGTCAATTATGACAATCTGTATCGAATTTGAATTTTTTCATTACCTTTATTTACTATAAAAAACTCTA
>CAZYBU010000010.1:32838-70779 GCA_964645775.1 uncultured Leptospirales bacterium
CCAACCCCGCCGCCTTCGGCGGCGGGGATAACTATTCATTTTATTCGCAAAAAAAACATCCTTTGCAATAATTACCAACCCCGCCGCCTTCGGCGGCGGGGATAACTATTCATTTTATTCGCAAAAAAAGCATCCTTTGGAATAATTACTGACATTGATTATTCATTTTCCCTTGAAATCCTCCCGGAAGTATGATAGAAATGACAGAATGAACAACGCCCATTATTCTTTACCAGAAGGAAGGTCCCACCGTGAATTATTCCATAACAGACTTTCAGAACCTGCACGAAATGCTCTCACGGACCTTCCGGGCCCATCCTGAGAAAACAGGCTACCGGATTATCCACGACAGCCAGGGAACCCTTGAGAATATACAGTGGAAGGATTTTTACGGCAGAGTTCTCCAGCTCTCCCGTTCCCTGATAAAATCCGGTGTGAAAAAGGGAGACAGGGTCGCTATTCTCGGTTTCACCTCCCTGGACTGGGTCCAGGCCGACCTGGGAACCGTCTTCGTCGGTGGAGCTTCCGTCGGTATTTACCATTCCCTGTTGTCCGCTGACTGCGAGTATATAATACGACATTCCAGGGCAAAGATCGTCTTCGTGGAAGACAAAAGCCAGCTGGACAAGGTTTTGGCCGTCCGAAAGAAGATACCGGAGGTGGAGAAGGTTATCCTCTTTAAAGGGGAGCCGTCCCGGGGAGAAAAAGGCTTTGTCCTCTCCATGGAGTCCTTCCTCTCTTCGGGAGAGAAGGTAAAAGAGAAGAAACTCGATGAGAGGATCGACTCAGTCAGGCCGGGGGACCTTGCCACCATCGTCTATACCTCCGGGACCACCGGGGTCCCCCAGGGGGTCATGCTGACACATGACAATATTGTCTTCACCTGCCAGATGCTCCGGGACTATATGCCTATCCAGGAGTCGGATGAGACTATCCTCTTCCTTCCCCTGGCCCATATCTTTGCTCGTATAGACCTCTACACCACCATCCTGGCCAACATAACCCTCGGTTTCTGTCGGAGCCTGGATACCGTGGTGGAGGACATCCAGGTGATCCGGCCCCACTGGTTTCCCAGCGTGCCCCGGGTCTTCGAGAAGATATACATCCGGATCAAAGGTGGCGTGGAAGAAAAGGGAGGTTTCGTGCAGGTCCTCTTTAACTGGGCCATGAAAAACGGCTACAAGGTAAGCGACAGGCTGCTGCAGAAACGTTCCATTCCACCCTTGCTGAAACTGAAGTACACCCTGGCGTCTAAACTGGTATTTAAAAAGATACACAATGCCCTGGGTGGCAGGGTCCGATTCTGCGTAAGCGGCGCGGCCCCCCTGAATTCCACCGTGGCCCGGTTCTTTCACGCGGCCGGTATTCCCATCCTTGAAGGGTATGGCATGACAGAAAATACATCCTTTACGAACGCGACGCGTCTGGATGCCTTAAAGTTCGGTTCCGTCGGGTTCCCCCCTTCCGTTATCGAGCAGAAGATAGACGAAAGCGGCGAGATTCTCTACCGGGGCAGAAACATCATGCAAGGATACTATCGGACACCTTCCAGGACGAAAGAAACCATCGACAAGGATGGCTGGCTCCATACCGGTGACGTCGGTTTCGTGGATAACGAGGGATTTCTGATCATAACAGGACGATTAAAGGACATTATCATAACCTCAGGCGGGAAGAACATACCGCCTCTGAGAATCGAGAGCATCATGCTCACCTCGAAATACATTGGACAGATCTGTGTCGTGGGCGACGGTAGAAAGTACCTGACCGCCCTTATCAGTCCGGACACGGAAAACACAGCCCACTACGCGAAGAAAAACAATATTCCCTTCACCTCGCCTGAAGACCTGAATTCACAACAGGAGATCATAGACCTGGTCCGCGGCGAAGTAGAACGCCTGAACGAGAAACTCGCCTCCTACGAGACCATCAAGGACTTCATCCTGGTCCCGGAATTCACGATCGAATCCGGCCTTCTGACGCCCACCATGAAGATCAAGAAAAATGAAGTCCTGGCACACTATAAAAAGGAAATTGATCAACTATATGAAACAACATCCCGTTGAATCACTTCTGCATCCTGAATCGATCGCCCTGATGGGAGCCACCAATAACCCGACGAAGATGGGGATGCTTCCCTGTCTCAGCATCCTTCAGGGCGGTTTTAAAGGAAGGTTTTATCCCGTTTCCCGAAAGGAGGAAGCTGTTCTGGGAGCGCAGGCCTACCCTTCTGTCACTGAGCTTCCGGAGACCCCGGACCTGGGGATCATCATCATACCGACGCAGTACGTCATTGATGCCGTGGCCGAGTTCGGCAGGAAGGGGACAAAAAACCTGGTTATCGTAAGCTCAGGCTTCAGAGAAGCAGGTGACGATGATCTGGAGGGAAAACTGAACCAAACCGCGGAGGAATACGGTATCCGGTTTATCGGCCCCAACTGCCTGGGGATCATAAACACGGACATCTCCCTGAACACATCCGGTATCTCCGTGGACAACTCACCCGGCCCCCTCGGCTTCCTCTCCCACAGCGGTACCTACGTGGCCCAGACTGCCGCGTACAGGGAGAAACACGGTATCCGCTTCAGCAAGGCAATCAGCCTGGGCAACGGTACGAACGTGGGCATGACAGAGGCCCTGGAATACCTGGGTGAGGACAGGCAGACAAAAGCCGTGGCCCTTTACATGGAGGGCATCGGGGACGGAAAAGAGTTTATCGAGGTGGCCCGACGGGTATCGGAAAAGAAACCGGTCATCGCCCACTACGCCGGCGGTTCTTCCGTGGGCGCCCGTTCAGGATCGAGCCATACCGGAGCGATGGCCGGCCCGGACCATCTCTATGAAGGTATATTCCGCCAGGCAGGTATCATCCGGGTCCACTCCATTGAAGATCTTTACATGCACGGCATGGCCCTGGCGACCCAGCCTCCCCTCCGGGGAAAAAGGATAGCCGTTGTCACGAATTCAGGGGGGCCGGGGACGTCGATGGCCAACCACCTGAGCCAGGAGGGTCTGGACGTTCCGGAGTTTTCCCCTGGTCTAAAGAAGGACATCCGTCAGCACATCTTCGAGTACGCCTCCGGTTCCAACCCGGTTGACATAACCTTCACTCTGGACATGAACATCCTGACTACCAAAATACCGGAACTCATCGTTGATCACGATGAAGCGGACGGGTTCGTACTTCACGGCGCTTTTCTCTCCGGCATGCTCAAGGCGGTCTACCCGGGCCTCAGGGAGGTCATGAACGTCCCCCTGGAGGCGTTGCTCGCGAATTTTGATTTCAATCCCGAGGAGGGTATCGCCTTTCCATGGAGACATGGCACTCCCCTGGTGCTCTCCTCCTTTTTCGGGAAGGAAGACAACTACACTGAAGCGTACATGGAGGCAGGCATTCCGGTCTTTGACGGTCCAGAGAAGGCGGCCTCCGCCATGGCCACACTCTGGAAACGCAAGGAGATCACCGAAAGACGTAAGAGCGCCGGCTACCGTCTGCCGGAAGCCGAGCCAGAAGCAACAGAGATAATCGAGAATGCTCGATCTCAGGGAAGAAGGACCCTCGATGAGTACGAAGCGAAAAGAGTGCTTGCCCTCTACCGGGTCCCGGTAACGGAGGAGGAACTCGCTGTTTCAGAAGAGGATGCCGTTCAGGCGGCTGAAAGGATCGGGTACCCTCTGGCCCTGAAGGCGTGCAGTCCCGATATATTGCATAAAACCGAGAAGGGTCTGGTCCACCTGAATGTTGAGAATGAAAATAACGTTCGTCACGCCTTTACTGAAATTCAAAATGGAGCGAAGGAGAATGTTCCCGTGCTGATCCAGAGAATGCTCTCCGGAAAGAGGGAGTGCGTGGCCGGCATGAAACGGTTCCCCGGTTTCGGACCGGCCGTGCTCTTCGGACTGGGAGGCATCTACACGGAACTTATCAATGACTCGACCCTCCGCGTGGCCCCCTTCACCAGGGAGGACGGTCTTGAGATGCTTAATGAACTGAGGACCTCTGCCATGCTCGAAGAATTCCGCGGCATGCCAGCCGTCGACCGGGATGCCATGGTCTCTCTTCTCCAGTCGGTCGGTTTCCTTGCCCATCTTCACCCTGAGATTAGCGAGATGGACCTGAACCCGATCATACTGGAAGGAGCGAAACCCGTTGTAGCGGACGCCCTGATCGTTCTTTCAACCTGACACGGAAAAGATTCACCGTCTACGAAGGAACATAATGCCGTTCATTCTCTGAAAAAACGGAACGTGATCAGGGTGAACGAGCTTTACCCAGGCAGGATGGATCAACCGATCGAACATAAACCGGAGCCAGGTCACCGCATGAATCGCTTCCCATGAAATCTGACTTATTGAAAGTAATTTTACCGGTATGGTAAAGTTTCATCCAGTCCCTGAGAAACACTCCAGAGAGTGGGAGATAGGACCAGTGCCACTTCTCTTCTTCGTACCCTTCACTTCTACCTGCGGTATAGGGCTGGCAAAACCCGTAATCGGCTGCGTGTTTCCTGAGCCAGTCATAGAGTATCCTCCCCTCACCTTTTTCAAAGTACCGGTTTGTCAGAGAATTAAGGTCCACATCGGTCCCCCAGTGATGCCGTGAGGTACCGGGCATGGAAGAATACCGGAGGATATAAAGCCCCCTCTTTTTATGGTCTTTCAAGGTAAGGGCCAGGTTTCTTCCCTCCACTTTACGCTTTCCGGTCCATTTGCTCTCCCAGATCCATTTCTGGACATGGAAATTCCGGGTGGCGCTTCGTATCCGTATCGGTATGCCCGGGTGGTCCCGGTGAAAATCACGGATCATGCCGGCCAGGGCCCGTGCCGCCTCCTTCCTCAGGTAGCGGGGACGGCCGGTCGTATCGAATCCAAGGCTCGAAAGTTCCACAAACGAATTCTGGCGGGCCGGATCGAATCTCCCTGTAAGGTAACGTGCCCTCTCCATCCCGCCATAGTCGTCCATGCCGGAACCGGGAATAGTAAAACCGATTGCAAGCATGAACGCAAGAAGTAATGGATACAAAAGTCTACGTAACATCGGGGAATACTACGTTCCGGGCCATACAGCGGTTTCCGCAGGAAGTATAAAGGCCATCGATGATACTGACCCGGATCCTCTCTCCTTTCTCATTAATATAATCAACCACATACTGTCCCTGGAACACACTGGCCAGTCCCTCGAGCAGATAGTAGAGTGTATCAGGATAATCGGGTTTAAAATAATCATCGTTGATTCCGACAACCTCCCGCTCCAGAGGAAACTTTATCTCACCTTCACCTGGAACAGAGGCCACAAGTGAATTATCTTTCTTCTCAACGTTCAGTCCGATAAAAAGAGGCATATCCACGGCCTTAAGACAGAATGTAACAAGTTTGTCAGCGGGGACGGTTATCTCTATCCCTGTTAACTCAGCTTTCAAGCCGCCCACCCCATCTGACCTGAGACCTTCATGTTTTTTAAACATTCGCGGGCTTCGGGGATACCGTCCGTATAGAAGGTAAAGGGATCCCCGCTGTTTACAAAAAACGACTTTTCTGTATATTCGTAATCTTCAACCGGATCGGAAACCGTATCGATGAAGATCCCGGCCTCGTTGGCCGTAACCTGGGCCGAAGAACGGTTCATCCCCACGGTATGTTCCTGTTTACGCTTCAGGCGGGCGAGTCTCTCCTGAATACGCTTTATCTCTTCATGTTCCCTGGTGTTCATTAAATTCCTAGATGAAAAGATTCATGGTAGATTCGAATCCGTTCCGCAGGTAACTTGCAACGCCCACGGTTTCGAAATCTCCGATTAACTCTTCGTCCCGGATGCCGAGGAGGTTCTTTGTCATCTCACAGGTCATGATATGAACATCCATCTCTATGGCGCTTTCCACGAGTTCTTCAAGGGAGAGGACACCGTTCTTTTTCATCATGTGCCTGAAAATGCCGGGTCCGATACCCAGAAAATTGAAGTGGCTTGTGACAAGTTTTCTTGTTCCTCTGGGAAGCATGATACCGAACATTCTCTGGAAAAAGGTTTTCCCCTTCGTTTTCGCTTTCTTTTTCAGGGCATTCAGTCCCCAGAAGGTAAAGAACATGCTGACCTCGGCCCCCATGGCCACGGCTCCGTTTGCAATGATAAAGGCAGCCACCATCTTATCAAATTCGCCGCTGAAGACAACGATCGTAATTTTATCGCCCTTCTGCAGGGTACCGACCGTCTTCTCAATCTCTTCCATTCGCCCAGGCGCATCCGTTCCTTCAACGATCACTGATGAACGGAGTTCAGTCAGTTCCTTCTCCAGTTCCCTGATGCGGCTGTCGACCTGTTTGAATTTTTCCTGGACAGTTATTCTCTTTTTGCCCTGCCCTGATTTTTCAGCCATAATGTTTCTCAGTCATGAATTTTTTCTACAATTACCGTCATCACACCATCCGATTCGGATGATTCCACAATTGTGTGCCCCATCTTATCACACCATGCCTGAACGTCCGGTATACAGGCTTTGTCCGTGGACTCCAGCCGTACCCGGTCTCCCACCTGGGCCTCTTTCTTGACCGTTTTGGACAGCTTCATAAGGGGCGCCGGACATTGAAGCCCCTTTGCGTCAACATCTATAACAGCCATCACGTAACCTCCATCAGGGAAATGCGATACGTACGGGATAAGCTGTCATATACTATACGCGTTTCATTTTCCGTCAAGACAAACCCGCGGCAAAACACATATCCAGAACAACCTGTCGTCATTGCGCTCCAACAAAGTCCATTTTGACGGTATGCCGCCAGAATCAATAGTACGGTTGCATCCCGGAAAAGGCGGTGAAGGGTAGAGAAGCCACCTATCCCGGAGGAATATGACCGGGGAGATCATTAAATCGACCAGGGATATCTCCTCCGTCATTACCGGGGAATGCCAGGGGATGGGAGTAAAAAACCATGAGCTTCGGGAACCGGCAGAATCTCTCAAAGCAGACCCTGGTCTCTTCCATCTCAGGAAAGAAGCATTTACGGACGAAGATGATCAAAAAACGATTTCAAGCACATCATCAAAGTAACTCACGTAATGTACCCTGATTCCCTTTTTCAGGTAATCGGGCAGTTCAACGCAATCCTTCTCGTTTTCTATCGGCAGGATGATATCCTTAACCTTTGCACGTCGTGCCGCGATGGTCTTCTCCTTCACGCCGCCTATGGGCAACACCTTCCCCGTAATGGTGAGCTCACCGGTCATGGCCACGTGTTTTCGTATGGAACGGTTCTTCGCCATGGAGTAGAGGGCCGTAGCCATGGTAATACCGGCCGAAGGACCATCCTTGGGAGTGGCCCCGGCCGGAACGTGAAGGTGAATGAAATTATTTTCAAAAAAGGTGGGGTCGATCCCCCAGCGCTTCACGTTTCCATTAATGTAGGAGTATGCGATCTCCGCCGATTCCTTCATGACGTCGCCCAGCTGTCCGGTCTGCTTGAATCCCCTGTTTTTCGCAGGTGCCGCCGTGGCCTCCACGTACAGGGTCGCGCCCCCCATGCTGGTCCACGCCAGGCCCAGAACAACTCCGGGGATCAAACGATCATAGAGTTGTTCATCAGTAAAACGGGGCTTACCGAGATAGTCTTCCAGATTGTCCGTGCTTATCTTAAGGGCCTCCCTGTTCGGGTCCTCTGCATACTTCCGGGTTACCTTTCGCATGATCTTTTTGATGTTATTCTCAAGGCTTCGCACGCCGGCCTCGCGGGCGTATCCGTCGATGATGTTCCGAAGCGCATTTTTATCGATCTTGACCATCGACTTTTTCATGCCGTGGTTCTTGATCTGTTTCGGGATAAGATATCTGCGAGCAATCTCCAGTTTTTCATCCAGTATATAACCTGAGAGGTGCATCACTTCCATACGATCAAGAAGGGCTTTGGGAATGGTATCGATCTGATTGGCGGTGGCGATGAAAAGAACATTAGATATGTCAAAGGGAACGTCGAGGTAATGATCCAGAAACTGCACGTTCTGTTCCGGGTCCAGAACTTCAAGGAGGGCCGAAGCCGGATCTCCCTGGAAGCTTACCCCCACTTTGTCAATCTCATCGAGCATAATCACCGGGTTCGCCACTTCAACGGTCTTCAGGCTCTGAATGATTTTTCCCGGCATGGCGCCGATATAGGTCCTTCTGTGACCCTTGATTTCAGCTTCGTCCCTCATCCCTCCAAGGGAAAAACGGTAGAACTGCCGGTTAAGGGCCTCGGCCACGGATCGTCCTATGGACGTTTTACCCACGCCGGGAGGACCGACGAAACAGATAATGGAACCGGAGATGTTCCCCTTCATGAGCCCGGTACTGATAAACTCCAGTATGCGGTCCTTGATATCCTCCAGCCCGTAATGGTCCCGCTCCAGGACGTTCTCGGCCTTGCCTATATCATAGTTATCCTCGGAATAGATTCCCCAGGGAAGCATGGTAAGCCATTCCAGGTAGTTGCGACTTACACCGTATTCAGCGGAATGAGGTTCCAGTAGTTTCAGTTTCGAAAGTTCTTCGTCTATCTGACGGGCTGCGTCTTCGGGGAGCTTCAGAGACTCGATCCTCTTTTCGAACTTTTCGATCTCTGAGGTCTTCCCCTCCTTCTCAATTCCCAGTTCCTTCTTTATCTCCTTGAGTTGCTCCCTCAGGAAAAATTCCTTCTGCTGTTTAGATATCCTCTCCTCGATCTGATCCGATATCCGTTTCTGGATCTTGGAAAGTTCGATCTCCTTTTTCAGAAGGAGAAGAACTTTTTCAACCCGGGGCTTTATGTCAAAGGTCTCGAGTACGTCCTGGATGTCATCAGACTCGGCCGTGGTCATGGACGCCACAAAGTCCGCAAGTTTTCCCGGATCCTCTATGGAAAAACGGTTCAGAAAGAGCTTCAGCTCTTCCTGGAAAAGAGCATTGGACCGGATCAATTCTTTCACCAGATTTATAATGGAAATGGAATAGGCTTTCAACTCCTCGGTCGGTCTGTACTCCGACTCATAATAATGCTCAACCGCCCACGTAATAACAGGCTCATCGCTGACTGTCTCCTCCCAGGTGAAACGTCCCAGGGCGTTTATCATGACCTGGATGGTTTTTTCGTCAATAGGCGTCACCTTGAGCACCTTGACAGCCACGCCCACCTCGTAAAGTTCTTCACTGGAAGGTTTCTCCTCGGACAGTGTCTTCAGGAGAACAGCACCTCCGATTTTGGTATCCGATTCGACGATCTCCCGGGCCGTGTTTATCATGACATCTCCCGAAAGAACAAGAGGTATCATCATCCCGGGAAAGACAGGACGCTGTGAGAGAGCGATGATAGGGAGTACATCCGGAAGGACCTCACTGGCAAGGACCAGGTCCTTCTCTACACCGTTCTCTTCATTGTATTCCTGTTCTTCAGACATATATACCTCACTGTGACAAAAGTTTGGATGGATTTCACTGCTTCTTTACTTACCCTTACCTGATTTTTTCTTCAGTTTCTCCACAGTTTCCAACATAAAGGACTCGGCGGTAAAGGAGGATACAGTAAAAACATAAGGAGTTGTGGAGGCCGTGGCAATCCGGCTCCCCTCCTCTCTCATGTTATGGAAGATGAGGGTGATCTCCTCCTCTCCCGTATAAAGAGTGACCTTCCCCTCATAATCATCCATTGAGAGTTTCGTTTCAGGATACCCTTCAGCGCGCAGGGGGCTTAACCTTCTGAGAAGGGACTCAACCCTGTTCGTATCGAATTCGGCGTATTCAAAGCCCTCGCATACCCACCGGTATGATTTCTCCTTCACACTTTTCCCGTCAGACGATTCATCGACTTTTTCCTCATCCTCTACCCGGCTGAACGTATAGCTGAGGTTTCCCTTTTCCACAATGAAACGATCAACATCGGCTACGTTAATGTCCATCACGGTTTTGTCCCTCAGCTCCTCCAGGTTTTTCGAAAACAGGGAACGAAGATTACCCGAAGCCTGATAAACAATTTCCAGATCGTCATAAAGAAGATAGGTATGTCTTCCGGTTGAAGAGGTTTTCCCGATCATGAGAGTCATAAGGTCCTCTTCTCCGGTCCGAAGGCCCACCCGTACCCGCTCATCCGGGGCCAGGCCGTAGCGGTCGAAGTACTTTTTTCGGGAGACAAGTTCCAGCCTTTTAAGGCCTTCAAGTTTCTTAATCATCTGCTGAACCGTCCCGGCGTCCGCCGGGTATCCTCCCGGTTCCAGGACCCATCCTTTCCCGGTTTTTTTCAGGGTCTTTTCCCTGGCTTCTCCAACCTGGATGGCGATTGTATCAGGTTTTCCTTCCAGTTCCGGAAGGTTCAGCGTGTCGCTGCCCGGACCCAGACGGGACACCAGAATATAAACCGCAAGAACACCTATTATTACCAGGCTTATCAGGATTCCCCGGTTCATGCCTGACCTCCACTATCGATTTTGGTTATTGTCCGATATCTCTTCTCTATGCGGACCCTGTAGCGTTTCCGGAACCGCCACATGACAAGGCCCCACAGAACAACAAGGAGAGGCACGCCAGCCATGTTCAGGACCTTGATCATCCTTCGGTTCAATTCTTCTGTCTTCTCCAGGGGATTGTACTCCAGTCCCTTTCCCCTCATCCGGGGAACATGGACATTGCCTGTCAGGTAATCGACCAGGTTATGGAGGAAAAGGCTGTTGGGAAAATTCATTCCCTTTCCTCCCCCGGCAGGGCCGGCCAGAATGTCCCGTGAGCTTATGATAAACTGGGAACGGGCTACCTCGGAGGTGCCGACCACGATGACCCGGCTCACACCCCTTTCTACGGTCGTTTTCAGGTGGCTGGTGGACGTAATATCTCCCGTTGTCTGACGGGATGCTTTACCATCTCCGTCTTCTTTTTCAGGATTCGTCGGTATCTTTCTTTCGGAAAAATGGCTGGAGAGTTTCCCCTCCGCAAGGGCAGCCAGTGTATGGGAACTCATTTCCGTGTCATCTGCTGGAGGAGACATCATCATTGGATTGAAACTTACCCGGCCGGACATGGTCCAGCTCTGGTCAGAGGATTCCACCAGGGAGAGATATCGGACGTGTTCATTCTTTTCATCAGGAAGATTGATGGGGGAAACCTTGAGCATGGCAAGACCGCGCAGGTAACGGGTAGCAACGGATTTCTCGCTCAGACCGGATTTATCGATTTTTGGGGCCAGGTAATAATCCCGTATCATGTTCCCCATATTGGCCTGCGCGCAATTCTTGTCCAGGACCACGGACCTGCCGATGGGAAGACCGTATCCGGCGACAAGATCCTCCATACCGGTAGTGAGAGGTACAACCATCGGCCTTCCCTGGGATAACATCTCCTGGCGTCCCGGTATCTGTATCTCACGGAAACTGTCGGAAAAGAGGAGCAGGGAGTTGCCCCTCATGAGAAACTGGTCGATTTTATACAATTCGTAATCGGAAATCTTCTGACGGGGGCCGTTTACGATGAGAAGGGAAACATCTGATGGCATGTCTTCTTTCGCGAGATCAATGGGAATGAACTCATACCCGTCAGAGATAATTTCACGGAAAATCGCACCCCCTCCCGGTGACCTGTCATCCTGGAGGTTCGCCTCGCCGTGTCCCGTCAGGTAGGCCACCTTCTGGTTGACGCTGACCACGCTGTTCACGGCGTCATTGATGCTATCCTGGAGGCGATCCAGTCCGGCGATCACGTTTCCCAGGGCTGTGGACCGGACCTGGAGAGGTATGGTCGCATGCCGATCTTTCCATGAGACAACAAGTCCCATGACGCCGCTGCCCGGTTCTATGACGCCGCCCCCCGGGGTTCGTCCACCCTTCCACTGCAACCGGTTCAGACCGTACTCTTCCGCGATATTGTCAGCGTTCTCCCGGTCAGAAGGACTTACATACCGGAAGACAAGACGTCCGTAATTGTTTTCATTGGCCTTCTCCACAACCTCCCGCACTTTCTGTTGGAGATCACCGATACCCTGGATAGGAAGACCGGCAAGGATATCATCCATGTAAAGTGTCACCCGGATGGCCTCTTTCGATTCGCGCATCTCAACCAGGGCATCAATTCTGGCCTTCATGGCCTCGATCCGGGAAGTAATCTCGTACTCCAGGCCGTCCGGTTCCGTGATAGCGTCGATTCTCTCCACCAGGTCAGCGTGCTGGAGAACCACACCCATGTAAACCTTGCGGAAATTTACCTGATCGCTTACCAGTTCCCGGCTCGTCACGGGCTGGATGCCGTATTCCGCGGCCACCTTCTCAAGCCGGTCCTGGTCGACCACTTCGAAGGTAAAATATTTGTTACCGTAGAAATCATACTCATCCAGCAGGTCCATGAGGTACCGGCGTACCCGGGCATGGTCCGGGGGTAGGTTCTCACTGAAAAGAACCGTCACCCTGAGCCGTTCTGAAAGACTGGAAACCACCTCCCGGCTCCTGTCGGTCAGTGAGTAACTGTCGTTCCGTGTAAGGTCCCACCTGAAATTAAGGGTACTCCCGGCAATATTCAGAAGAACCACGATAGCCAGGATAAGGACAAGCTGAATGTCCCTGGTTTTGCGCGTCCTTCGATCCGTAAGATTACTGTTTATACTATTCCAAAGGTTATTCAACAGGTTCATCGTCTCTCCTCCACGGCACGGGTTGTCAGCAGAAGGGAAATGATTATCATGGAAAGAAAATATATCAGGTCCCGGGAATCGACGATTCCCCGGGCTATGTTCTGAAAATGGTAATCGGTCCCCAGCCAGGATATGAACCTCAGGGGAGCCGGAATGAACATAACGATCTTGTCAATAAGCCAGAGAGAGAAGGTCGCGAGCCATCCCAGGATAAAAGCTACGATCTGGTTACGGGTAAGGGAGGATACCAGCAGACAGATCGAGACGTACGCCGCGCCGAGAAAGACGATGCCGATGTATCCACCGGCCATGGGGCCCGGATCAGGCGATCCCACCAGGATCACGGTCACAGCGTAAAAGAGAGTAGGCACAAGCATAAACAGGATAAAAATCATGGCCGCCAGAAATTTACCAACAACGATTTTCGAGGAGGATACCGGCAGGGTCATCAGCAGTTCATCTGAACCGGTCTGTTTCTCCTCGGCAAAAAGCTTCATGGTAATGGCAGGTATGAAAAAGGTAAAGATCAGGGGAAGTACCTGGAAGAATTTTCGCATCTCCGCCTGATTAATATAGAAGAAATCCCAGAAGAAAAAGGCGCCTGTGGGAACCAGAAACGCGGTCAGCACGATATAGGCGATGGGACTGGCGAAGTAGGATCGGAGTTCCCGACCCGCAAGGGTTCGGACTTCACTGATTCCTTTCATGTTCACCTCCAGATGTGAGTTCACGGAAAATATGTTCAAGACTCTGTCTCTGGCGGGACATCTCATAGAGGGTCCAGCCACGCTCGCATGCCGCCCGGAAAATCTTTGGACGGACGTCCATCTCAGAGTCCACGGAGAGGCTTAAGGAGAGGTGTTCATCTCCGGAAGTCTCCTCCAGATCGAGGACACCTTCAAGATTTGAAAGGGTCTCGCGGGCGTCCTGGAACGATACATCCGACAGGGTCAGACGGATACGGTCCTCTCCGGAAACCATGTCCTTCAGGTTGCCGGTCCGGTCGTCCGCAACGATTGAACCTCGATCCAAAATGATGACCCTGTCGCAGGTGGCCTCCACCTCCGATAGAATATGGGTGGAGAGTATGACGGTCTTCTCCCTGCCAAGCTCACGTATAAGGTTGCGGATCTCTATGATCTGGTTCGGGTCCAGTCCGCTCGTCGGTTCGTCCAGGATGAGAATATCAGGATCATGGATCATGGCCTGGGCCAGGCCGACCCTCTGCCTGTATCCCTTGGAGAGTTCCCCGATGGTTTTATGCATAACTTCAGTTATGCCACAGGTCACGGCCACGCGATCGATCCTCTCGTCGGAAGATATCCCGCGGACACCGGCAACGTAGTTAAGGTAATCGAAGACGAACATCTCTTCGTAGAGGGGGGCCGATTCCGGAAGGTAGCCTATCATAGACTTAATCTCTTCCGGGTTTTCCTCGATGGTGTAATCTCCCACCAGAACCCGGCCGCCATCACACCTGAGATATCCGGTCATCATACGGAGGGTACTTGTCTTCCCCGCTCCGTTGGGGCCCAGCAGGCCGGTAATCTCACCCTCACGCACGGTAAAGGAGACATCGCGAACCGCTTCTACATCACCATATCGTTTAGAAACAGATTCCACACTGATCATTGCAGTCTACTCCATGCATTTATTAATCATTAGATATTCTGAAAACCAGAATGAGAGACATGCTTTTTGTAAGGATACATCCCTCTTTGTTACATTACAGTCAAAATGTACACGGATCACCCATAAGACAGAGGAACCGGCACAGAATCAAGTTAATTTCAGTAATTATTCCCAAAGATGCTTTTACGTGAAACAGGAAATGATTACTATCCGAGCCTTCTGCGGTGAGGATAGTAGTTTTTTTATGGCTAATAAAGTAAAGGAATACAAAGTGAGGTAATTTTCAGACAACGGAGTGAATTGACCTTGACGATCAAAGTGACCCGGAACAGGCAAGAGCCTTACGTTTAGTAAGGAAGAAAGAACATGCCGGATTACAGAGAAATGCTCGAATGGCCGCGGCTTCTGGAGTCCCTGGCGGAACGGTGTTCCAGCGAGGCGGGACGCGCGAGGGTCCCGACCCTGGAAGAACCCGCGATAAGAGAAATTGTTCCCCGACTGAACAGAACCGGCCAGTTCATGGAATTTTTGGCCCGCGGCAACCGGGTCCCCTTCGCGGGATTGATAGACGTTACGCCCTTCCTGGAACGTGCCCGCAGGGAGGGTGTCCTCCAGTTTGAGGAACTTGTCCGCATCCGCTCTTTTCTCCGTTCCGTGGAAACCATGCGCCATTTCATGAAGGAGCTTGAGGAAGAATTCCATCATATTCGAGAGGCGGGTGAAGGCCTTTCAGACAGGGGCCATCCGGCTGAGAAGCTCTTTTCAGCCATCACCGATGATGGACAGATCAGCCGCTCCGAGTATCCCGGCCTGGCCCACCTGGAGGAGAGAATAGCAGAATCGAGAAAAGAGCGGGACAGGCTGACTAACCGGTTTATCCATGATCCCAAACACGATCATCTGCTCCAGGATAAGGTAACAAGCAGCAGGGCAGGACGGCAGGTGGTCCTCCTGAAGGCTTCCATGAAAGGCCGGGCGGAAGGTACGATTCATGACATATCTTCCAGCGGTCAGACCCTCTATTTTGAGCCGGCCCGGCTCATGAGCGCGAACAACCAGGTCATCGCCCTGGAACAGGAACTGAACCACGAGATATACCTGATACTCAAAGAACTTTCAGGCAGGGTAAGCCAGAGCGCGGAAGAGATGGCTTCTGATCTGGAGATCATGATCGACCTGGATCTTCTAACATCCGCCGCGCGCCTGGGAAATGACCTGGGAGGGAGCATCCCCGAGATTACGGAAGAACCTGTGATCGATTGTAAAAACATACGCCATCCTCTCCTTGTTCTGATGATCGATGACGTGGTGGGCAACGACTTCCGGGCCGGGGAGAAGGACCGGTGCGTGCTTATCTCAGGAGCCAATACGGGAGGCAAAACCGTTTTACTGAAGGCCCTCGGCCTGGCGGCTCTCATGGCCCGGCACGCCCTTCCTGTGGTCGCGGGACCCGACTCCCGAATCGGCCTCTTCGATCATATCATGGCTGATATCGGTGACGACCAGGATCTGCAGGCCTCCCTCTCGACCTTTTCCGGTCAGGTGGTGGCCCTGAGGAACATACTTAATGAAGCCACGAAAAGAAGCCTTGTGCTGGTTGATGAGATCATGGATGGAACCAGCCCGGAACAGGGCGCGGCCCTGGCCTGGGCCGTTCTGGAGGAACTGGCCGACCGGGAATGCCTGACCGTGGCCACGAGTCATTATCCGGTTCTGGCGGAGAAGGCGGCCCGGGACGATCGGTTCACTAACGCCTCTGTCTCCTTCGACCTTGAAACCCTGCGGCCTACCTACCACCTCCATCCCGGCATCCCCGGGACCAGCCACGCACTGGAAATCGCTTCTATCTACGGGATGCCTGTCAACGTGATAGAACGCGCCCTGGGCAACCTTGACGATTACAGGCGATCCCTGGAGGGCCTGGCCGCTGATATGCAGCTAAAGCAGAGGGAACTTGCCGAAGCACGGGCCGAACTGGAGAGGCAGAAAGAGCTGCATAAACATAAAGAAGAAGAACTGAATAGAAAGGAGAGCGCCCTAAAACAGGAAAGAAAACGCCTCTCCGAAGAGAAGGGCCTGGAAGCGATGGAGGACCTCCTTGCCCTCAGGGACACCCTTAAAGATAAGCTGAAAGAGACAGGGGAGATGGACCGGAAGGAGGCGGCCGGGGTCATGGAGGAGGTGTCCGTCTCAGTGAAGAGACTTGAGGAGCGGATCTCCGGGATGCGCCGGGAACGGCTTGAAGAAGCCTATACTCCTCTTCTCCGGGAACAGGCTCTGCCCGGCACCCGGGTCTTTCTGCCCGACCTTGAAAAGGAAGCCCTTATAGAAGATGTGGACCCACGGAAGGAAGAGGCCCTGGTCCGTATCGGTGAAAGGATACACTCCCGGTATCCCTTTAACAGGCTCCTTTTCGTGGCCTTACCCGGCGGATCGGACAATCGAACTGGCTGGAAAAGGCCTCCGGAACCGAACCCTTCCCAGGAGCGGGAAGAAGTGACGATACAGACCCGGGAGAACAGCATCGACCTCCGGGGCATGCGGGTAGACGAGGCGCTCCAGCAGCTGGACAACGAACTGGATCGGAAACTGAGAGCGAACATCGGCACGGTCATCATCATTCACGGTCACGGGACCGGCGCCCTCAGGGACGCGGTACGAAACCACCTGAACGTTTACCGGATCGATGAAGAGCATCGTCCGGGCAGGGAGGGAGAAGGCGGAGACGGGGTGACCATCCTCCGTTTCAGGTAGGATACACCTTCAATTCAGGAGGAGGATAAGCATATGGATCAGCTTCACGGCCAGAGCGGTGGAGAGGATTGTGGGAAAAACCACCTCCGGGTCCCATAGCTTCAGGCCTTCCCTTCGTTTACGAAAAATCGTGTAGAACAACCATGCCATGAGGGGTGCCACAATGATGAAAATGATAAATTTTGCCGCCCTTCCCAGAAGATATTCAGCCACTTCGACCTCCTCGATTTCAAAGGATAGTATTTTCCATACCTTTTCAGTTGACAATTGGAAAAAGTATCAAAAGGTGGAAGCATCACTCAACATTCCAGGGAGCCGGGCATGACATCCATTCATAACAGGGCGCTTATCACAGGAGCATCAGGAGGATTGGGCCTGCACCTCGCCCGGCTTCTGGCGGGCCGGGGATACGACCTTATCCTGGCGAGCAGAAACGAAGACCGGCTGCGGGAACTGGCCGATAAGCTGACGGATGAAGCCGGAGTAACCGTGGATATCATACCCATTGACCTGTCCCGCCCGGGAAGCGGCCAGAAGCTTTTCCGAATATGCCAGGAGAAAGAATACAGCATCGACCTTCTGGTGAACAACGCGGGCCGGGGCATGGTGGGAAGCTGCACGGAGCAGGACTGCCAGGAGATGGAAAACCTGGTTACCCTGAACTGCCAGACCCCTCTGGCCCTCACAACCCTCTTCGGGGGAGAGATGGCCCGCGCGGGATACGGTTATATTCTTAATGTCGGTTCCATGGTGGGAATGCAGCCCGTGCCCTATTTCGCCCCCTATGCCGCCAGCAAGAGCTTTATCCACAGCATCTCCCTCTCCTTACATTACGAGTTAAAGAAGAAAGGGGTTCATGTCACCTGTCTTGTGCCGGGATTCATGGATACCGGCTTTGAAGATAGCGCCGGCATAACGAATGACACATACAGAAAGGTTTCAGGGGCGAGTGCCATGGACCCGGCCCGGGTTGCCTACGTGGGACTCAAGGCCCTGTTCAGCCGAAAGGCTCTGAAAGTGGCGGGTCTCAGCAACCGTCTTGGGGCCTTCTTCTCCGGTATCCTGCCGCCCCGAGTAACCGCCTTCTTTCTGGAGCTTCTTCTGCGCAGGGTCGTCTAAACAGGCCCGAACCGCGTCGACTCCATGTTTTCGCTTCTTCTGTTTCCCGGAAAGGAAGTTCGGCATCCTTACCCTTTCGACAGGTAAGGGTAAGGATGTAAGTACCGGAAAAGAATAATGGTATGATACTCAAAAACCCCGAACCCTGTGACCGAAGAGCATGTTCTGATAGCATCGTTTACAGGCCGGGAACAGTCCCCTGGGGCTCTCCCGGAGTTTTTTCCGAAAATCGATGGCTCGCTCGTTATTGTACAAATCCATCAGATTGCTTTCCTTAATATTACCGATGGAATACTCAGGATAATCGGCGCAAAAACCGACGTTACCATCGTAATGAATATTCACGGAAAACCAGGGATTAGGGCATCTGTCCCTGACAATCGTGTGCAGATCCGAATAGAATATCCCGATCTTGCCCGGACGAATAACGGGAACCGTGACAATGGGATATCCGTTATCCATGGCGTGAACCCGACTCAGGATCTCCTGAAACTTATCACCGTCAATTCCCTCATTGAACCCGGTGTTGAATCCCTGCCAGTAGGTGGCGTCCAGATCAAAGTTCTCTTTCATAAACTTCATGTTCTCGGCCCCTATCTCATCATTAAAGTAGGTACCGAGATTAATATAATGGAAAGAGAGACCACGGTCTTTCAGGGACTCGGCCAGTTTGTCCATATACATGTAGTTCATGTTGTTCACAACAGAAACGACACCGATATGGGGGAAGACGGATTTCTGTCTCTTTTTCTCTTCCTTCAGAGCCTCAAGACCGGCCATGACCTTCGCGAAGCTTCCTTTGCCCCGTATCTCATCATTGATTTCTTCAAAGCTGTCCAGGGATACGAAGATCGAAGTCCAGCGGTCCCGGACGATTCGTTCCGCGTTTTCGGCCAGTTTCGTTCCGTTAGTATTTACGGCCAGGATCGGTATGTGCTTCATGACCCCGGCGGCAAGATCCATGAAACCGGGGTACATGAAGGGTTCACCGCCCCACATGTAAAAGACCTGTGTTGTATTCTTAAGTTCCCTTGCAAGGTCAACATACCTCTCCAGAGGAAGAATCTTTTTCTCCTCCTCGAGGGCGAACTTACCCTTAAGCTGGCCATTAACACCCCTCTGTCCGCACATAACACAGTTCAGGTTGCATCTGGGTGTAAGTTTAAAGGTAACCAGCGGCAGAACACCTGTTCTTCCGCTGGGACGCTTGTAGTCCAGGAACATGGATCGCGCGATATTCAGAAAGGCTGAAGTCAGTTTCCACGATCTCCAGGGATCGTGATATATCAGTTCCGGAATAATGGAATAGTTGTTTTTCATGTTGTTCCTCCAACCGGGAGATCCCGATTTGATTCGGCATATTTCCAGCAGGATAATCTAATCGTCAAGAATTATAGAATAAAAAACCCGCACTATTATATTGAAAAGTGTTAGAGATTAAGCATTGAAAGCACGAGGTCAGCAAGGACAGCCAGTATGGAGAGGATAAAGATCACATAATAGTTATAATTTTCCAGAGAACGGTCAACGGACGCTATGACATAACGGAGAGCATTACGGTCTTCTCTGTCCAGATCATATCCCCTGTCCAGTTTTTCCAGAAGATTCCTTTTCCGGATGACCCTTTTGCGTTTTTTTGATATAAGATACCTGTACAGGAAGAAAAGAATATATCCGCAGACGCCGATATACCAGAACACCCGTACCGCGACCGGATCAAAACGCTGCACAAGAACCAGAGCCCTGAAGGCCAGAGCGGATAGTATCCCCACCAGGAAAAAGAAAATGACCACCGGGAGAGGAAGAGTTGAAAAGACATCTTTATTTTTCACGGTACCACGATCATCAACTCAAAAGTTTCGGCAGGCGGGAAGGATTCCTCCCATGGATGTAGATACTCAAGCCTGAGGCTCCCCTTTCCCTCCACGTGAAACTGGAATATGTGGAATTCCGCGTTTCCCTGCCGCCTCTCCTTAATTTTCCAGTTCCTGACAGGTGTGACCCCGCCTTCACAGTATATAATCTTCCACCGGTATCCTGTCCCGAAAGGAGCGGCCAGGCGTATAATGAAGTCGGTCCCCGTCTCGAGAGATACAGTATTGTTATCATGCTGGATAGTGTAGAGTGGCAGGTTTTTCAGGTTATTCGTCGACCCGCATGAAACAGCGGCAGTCAGCAGGATGGCGAAAGACAATACCTGCAGGCCAGGAAGCATTTTAGTTTCAGACACGGCAATACATTTCCTTTTCTCGTATAAACGGCATTAGTCCCTCAGTGACACAGATCATCAAGAAGAATTCCCTGTGCCCCTCCATTGTTATCCCGGCACCTGTCAGTCCTGAGTTCCGACTTATCGGGTCTCAGGATATATTTTTTTTGGAACCGGAGATGATCAACCAGGGTCACAGGGGGCAAAGAGTTTGATAAAGGAGATTAACGATATGAAGCATAAGAAAGTGATAACAGCAACAGCGGCCCTGGTCGCTATCCTCGCTCTTGCGGGAACCACTCTTTGGGCCTATCCCAGACATGGCAAAGGATATAACAAAGGTTACGGTGAGAGTCGAGGGGACGGATACCATCGTGGCCCGGGACATCGCGGAGGAGGTCTGGCGTATCTCCAGAAAGAGCTGAAACTGTCAGATTCACAGGTGGAAAAGATCATGGATATCAACCATGAATTCAGAAAGAAGTTTTATAATAACAGAGATAATGAAAAGACTCTGGCGAAACTCCACGCTGACCGGATTGAGGCCGTGGAAAAGGTCCTGAACAAGGATCAGGTTGAAAAGTGGAAGGAAATTCGCCGGAACAGACCGTGCACCAGGTATGGGGCCAAACGATAATTTCTTCCTGAAAACCAACGAAACATGAAGCGCGTTCCCGGGACGCGCTTTTCTTTTATTGACATCGCCTCAGTTTATTCCTATTCTGGAAACACTATATCATACAATATAGGCTTGACATGAAACAGATCGAGATACCCATAGAAGGAATGAGCTGCACCGCCTGCTCAACCCGCATCGAAAAGAAAGTGACTCAGATGGAAGGCGCGGGATCGGCCCGGGTAAACCTGGCATCCCGGGTACTCTACCTGCAGTTTGATGATTCCCGGCTCGGGGAGGAGGAGGTACGGGAGACCATCCGCAAACTGGGTTACACCCCGATTGAAAAAGAGTCCGGACGTGAAGAAGGTGACGGTGATGAAGAAAAATCGATGGTCCAGTCTCTTGTCATCTCGGCGTTACTCACTTTGCCCCTGTTTTTGGCCATGATACTATCCTGGTTTGGTATTAAGCCGAATCTTCTTCACTCTCCCTGGTTCCAGCTTCTCCTGGCCACGCCTGTTCAGTTCGGCATCGGGGCAAGGTTTTATCGGAAAGCCTGGGCAGGATTGATCTCGGCGTCACCCGGAATGGACCTCCTTGTGGCTCTCGGCACCAGCGCTGCCTACGGATTCAGTATCTACAGCGGTTTCTTTTCAGAAATGAACCACGGCCTCTATTTCGAGACCTCGGCCATGCTCATTACCATCATACTCCTTGGGAACTACCTTGAAATGAAGGCCCGGGGAAGGGCCGCGCAAACGATCCGAGGGCTCCTCTCCCGTCAGGCCAGGCAGGCCCGGGTGAGAATCGATGGCATCGACCGGGAGATTCCGGTTGAAGATGTCCGGCCCGATCAGATCATTGTCATGCATCCAGGGGAGATCCTACCCGTGGACGGAGTAATCACGGAAGGATATTCCTCCATTGATGAGAGCATGATTACCGGTGAGGGCCTGCCGGCGGAAAGGAAACCGGGTGACGAAGTCTTCGGTTCAACCATAAACCTGTATGGGAGTTTTCTCTACAGAGCAACGGGGGTGGGTTCCGAAACTCTCCTGGCTCGTATCGTGGATACGGTCGAGAAGGCCCAGGCCTCCCATCCTCCCATTCAGAGACTCGCGGACCGAATCGCCGCCTGGTTCGTGCCGGTGGTCATTGTTATCGCCCTGGCCACCTCTCTGACCTGGTTTTTTATCACAGGCAATCTGGAACAGGCCCTGGTTTCAGGAGTGGCTGTAGTGGTCATCTCATGTCCATGCGCCCTGGGAATCGCCACTCCTGCTGCTGTGATGGTGGCCGGAGGAGTGGGGGCGCGAAACGGTATCCTCATTCGGAAGGGTGAAAGTCTGGAATGGATGTACAGGCCCGATGTCGTTTTTTTCGACAAAACCGGTACCCTGACAAAAGGCCATTACACCCTCCAGGGCATGGAGATAACAGGCATCCTTGATGAAGATATCTGTAAAGAAATGGCCGCCCGGGCTGAGAAGAAATCTGAACATCCTCTGGGACGAGCTATCTACAGGACTCTCTCAGATGAAATGGATTCAGTTGAAGATCCGGATTCCTTCGAGGCCCTTCCGGGCCGGGGCGTAAAGGCCCTTATAGATGGCAGGGAGGTTATGGCGCTTTCACCGGAAGGTGCCCGGGAAATGGGGATAGATGTATCGGCAACGGATGAGGCCCTGGAAAGACTCAGGGACCAGGGAAACACGGTCATCCTTCTCCTGGTGGAGGGGGAGATCGCGGCTCTTTTCTATCTTTCGGACAGTCCCCGTGAGGCCGCCCGGGAAACGGTGCGCAGGCTTAAGGCAAAGGGAGTGGAAACCGTGATGCTTACGGGAGACAGCGAGCGAACGGCCCGGGCACTGAACAGGGAGCTGGACGTGGACAGCATCCTTGCCGGGCTATTACCCCAGCAAAAGGCTGAGGCGATAAACCGGTTCAGAAAAAATGGAAAAAGAACCCTCATGGTTGGAGATGGTATTAACGACGCACCGGCACTGACCGCCGCAGATATCGGGGTAGCCATGGGACAGGGCTCGGACATTGCCCTGAAATCAGCGGATGTTGTTATCATCGCTGACTCTCCTTCAAAGGTTCTTGAAGCAATGGACCTCTCCCGCCTGGCCATGGGAAAGGTCCGGTTGAATTTATTCTGGGCCTTTATCTACAACATAATAGGCATACCCCTGGCCGCAGCGGGTCTACTCTCTCCCATAGTTGCGGGTACCGCCATGGCCTTCAGTTCCCTTTCCGTGATCGGAAATTCCCTCCTTCTCGGAAGAAAAAAACTTAAAGGAGATATCCATGAATGATGAGAAGAAAGGTCGTAAGAGCATGTTAAAGGTTAGCGGCATGACATGCCAGCACTGTGTGGCCTCCGTTCGAGGAGCCCTGATCACCCTGCCGGGAGTAAAGGGGGTGGAAGTAGACCCGGAAGACGGCACTACAACCGTGGAACATGACCCGGTGCAGACGGAAATCAGCGATATGAAAAAGGCCATCGAAGAAGCAGGATACACAGTTGTATCGTAAAAAATGGGAACCTTTCCCCGATATGCCAGGTCAAAGGTACGAGTACCAGAGGAGAAATGTATGAAAGGATACCTTACCCTGATCACGGCGCTGTTACTGGTCTTCGCGGGCCCATCCTGCCTGGACGCCCGACCCTATGGTTCGAAACAACAAAATTCCGGCTCCCATTATCAGGGTATCTGGTTTGGCAACCCTGATGTCATGAGAGAACGCCTGAATCTTTCTCCGGAGCAGATGAGACAGATCGCGTCCATAAATGAACGCTACCAGGGAATCATGACAGGACTGAGGGAAAAGTTGCGTCCTCTTCGTGAACAGCTAAGGACAGAGATGCTTAAACGGAGTGTTGACCGGCATAGAGTTCGAACTATCCTCGAGAAAATCTCTAAGGTTGAGGTGGAAATCCGGTACAACCGCATTACCCACCGTCTCGATATGGAGAAGGTACTTACAGCGGAACAGAAGAACATGCTCCAGTACGAACAACGGTACCAAAGGAGACAACGCCATCATGACCGATGAGGAATTCGCCCGGATTGTAAGCGAAACCAAAGGGTACGTCCTCTCAGCCATTGAGCATAACCTGCCGGAGCGATTCATGGGGGCCATTGATGACGTGGTCCAGGAAACCTATATCCGGGCCTATCGCCACCTGGAGAAGGGAAAGTTCCGGGGGGAATCGGCCCTGTCGACCTGGATCTATTCTATTGCCCGGAACGAATCCCTTCGCATGGCCGGGAGACTGGGACGGGATGAGAAAAGGTCGGGTGGCGAGTTAAACGAAGAGATTACCACGGAAGGAGGACCTCTCTTCGATCACGACAGGGACGCCCTGCGGGATGCCATAAACAGGCTGCCGGAAAAGTACCGCGCTGTCATGGAACGCGTCTCCCAGGGCCTGAATGAACAGGAGATCGCCCGTGATATGTCTCTCCCTCCCGGAACGGTAAAGTCCCGGGCCCACAGAGGACGGGAGATCCTTAGAAAGATGCTGGAGGAACAAGTATGAACAAGAAGGATACCATGAAACAGGCCATAGAAGAGAGGATGCAGAGTCCCACCTGGGACCTTAAGATGGCCCGAAGGGTCCATGTCGAGAAGAGGAGGCGCTCCCGTATCCTGGGACGAACCATAACGGGCGGCCTCGCGGCAGCGGCCCTGGTCACACTGGTGGTGACCTTTGCTCTTACGGAAAGGGAGCAGACCTCCCCGGCTGGATATGACATCTTCCTGACGCAACAGGTTCAGGGCACCTACGAGACGGCCTTCAATGTCACGGGTTCCCGTGAAGCGGATAACAGTTCAGGATCGTCCACATCCGTCGATTATCTTTCAACCAGCATCGATGGTTTTATCGGCGAGACCCTGGAGAGCCGTTACTGATCCTTTTCTGATAGTATCTCCTCACCTTCACGGAGGTTCAGCTGTCCGAAATTATTGATTTCCATCTCCAGGATCTTCCCTTTCGCATACCTTGTCGTGAAAAGCTCACCGGTTGTTGTTACACGTACTCTTTCAGTCCCCTTCCCTTCTTTTTTATCCTTTTTCAGGGTTACGATATACTGTTCAAGAGAGAGCCCTTTTCTGTCCGGTTTCCCATCCACGCCGATACCGGGTTTGAATTCGGGCCATTCCGGCGGATCGGTAGTACCGGAGGTCTTTAACGTGTCAACCTTCACGTAGCTCTTCGACCTGTAGGTCACCATTGTATCGTATACCGGAAATTCCCTGTAAACAGGTACCTCCCGGCTCTTTTCGACCTCGCGCGTTTTATAGACCGGAACATCCCTGCATTTTGTTACCTTCTTCGCGGCACCTGATCCGGTCGACTCATAAGAAACAGTACATTCCTCCTTCGTTCCACTCTGATACCGTTCTGTCTCGGTATAGGTCTCGGTCTTTGTGCCGACCTGACGTTTCTCATAGCTACGGACTTCCCTCTTTTCGGAGATCTTCCGGATATCGTCCCCGGTAAGCTCATTCTGCCAGCCATTTTTCTCGCTCCACTGGTAGCGAAGGACCGCGATAGACCGGCTCCATTCCTTATCCGTGACGATATAGGGTACTTCGGTTGTAGAGAGACCCCAGAAGAGGAGACCGGCAACGACCAGGACTCCCCCTCCTATGCCGGCAAAGACCTTCCAGAGGCCCTTTTTACCTCCATTACCATCTTCACCGGGAGAACCGGACCCATCCGCCGGAGGAGGAGATGGTGGACCGGAAGCCGATTCCCTCTCCTTTCTTTTATTCAGGATATCAAAGTAGTTCTGAGTGCTCGATTCCCTGGTTGAACCGCATCCCCGGCAGCTATCCAGGGTCTGTGAATTAAGGGTACTGCAGAAAGAGCAGACCCAGTCAGGACCCTGAGTAAGTTCCTCGATCTGTTTCTCATCGTAAATGACCTCATCCAGTTCCTTCCGGTAGAACGTAATGTCGTCGCCACGTGAAGTACCGCAGTCAGGACAGGTCGTCCGATCACCCCGGATGGCCTTACGTCCGCAGTTGGGACAATCCCAGTATTCCCATACATACTCAACCGTTACTCGTTCCGACATACCCAGCCTCCCGAAAAGAGATGATGGGAGGATACAGGGATTTGTTTATGAAGTCCAGATATTAATACGGTAATGAAAGGAATTTGTATCTGTTGCGGTTACGCGGAGGTCACGGTAGTAAGTATGCCCGTCGCGAGATAATCGACTTCCAGGGAAAAGGAAAGATTTTCGTTCAGGGCGTGGATACGATTGTCCCGGTTACGCCTCGCCTCGATCATAAGATTCCGGGTCCGCCCTATGGCGCTTTTCATATCGTCTCCGGACCATTTCATGCGGGCCTCCTGTAGGTCCAGTTTTTCCTCCAGCTCCTTCATTCTCTGTCGGAATGATTCCTCCACCCGTTCTGTTTCAGGGTCCACCTTCATTTCAAGCTCGGCACGGAGCTGATCTATCTGTTTGTTCAGTCTCTTTTCCAGGATGCGTTCTCCTTCCAGGAAACAATCCTCCAGCGAAAAGAGCATTTCCGGCATTAAATGTTCCCCTGTCCAGGTGTTCTCCAGCGCCCTCTTTTCCAGGTCATGGAGGTCATATTCATCCAGTTCCCCGGAGGGATCAACGACCACGGCAATGACTTCACTTCGGGTATCCTCGAGCCGGCAGGCTACGAGGGCATAGAGAACAAAACCGGTGAAGGGACGATGCCAGGGTACAGGGCATAAACCGAAACGCCCGCCCCAATCCTCCTCCTGACAGACCGAGACCAGGGCTTCAACAGCCGGGTGGCCGAAAGCCAGGAACTCCAGTTCCTCGTTATTCATCGCTTTTTGGCTGTCGAATGTACCGTATCGGATATTTCCCTCTCCGGATGGAACCCGGCAGAGGCCTGTCTTACCATGAGGAGGTCCCAGTATGGATTGAAGGTCCGGTCTGACGTCTTGCAATCGGGCAACGAAATCCCGGATTCGATCATTAGAGAACTTTCTCTCCTTCAGTGTGACCCTGTAGTATTCGTCATAGTTGAAATCGAGACGGTCCGTAATTGTAAGTTCAGAGAGTTTTTCAAAATTTTCCCGTGCCCGATCCATCCTGGAGTCCAGCTCGGTCTCCACGTCATCCCTGGTTTTTCTACCCGCGGCCATAGACATGAAAAGATTAGCGATCTTCCCCTCGTCTTCAATCTCACCAAGCATTACATCCGGCATTCCGATCGATTCTTCAAACAACCGGAGTTTCTCCGAAAGGACTTCCAGGACACGCTCCGCCACGGTCCCGCTGGTGGAAAAATTATAGATAAGTACGTCCCGTTTCTGGCCGAAACGGTGTATCCTGCCAATCCGCTGCTCAATCTTAAGGGGAGACCAGGGAAGATCGTAGTTCACCATCACGTGACAGAACTGCATGTTTCTCCCTTCGCCCCCGGCTTCGGTCGCCACCAGGATTTCATCCTCTTCCCGGAATCTTCGAATGGCCTCTTCCTTCTCTTCACCACTCATGGATCCGTTAAAAATGACGACCCGGAAATCGTAGAGGAGCTCAACAAGATAATCCTGGGTAGTACGAAACTGGGTGAAGATCAACACCTTGCCGACCCCCTGCTCCCGTAGCCCGGTAAGGAGCTCCCTGAGTTTCTCTCCCTTCTTATTACGCTCCACCTGTTTTCCCAGCTCCAGGAGACCGCCCAGCGTCTTCGCCTCTGCCAGCAACTCCTCCCGGGTCTTTTCATAGTCTTCCAGGTCCTCATCTGCGAGATATTCAAGCTCGTCCGATTCCATATCTATATTGTTATCACCCCCCAGGTTGTCTGATATACCCCGGGCAAGTTCTTCAAGCCTGAATTTACGTCTTTCAAGGGCCCGCAGGAGGGCTGAGCTGGAAGAATCGAGAAGTTTTTGGAACACAGTCATAACAAAACCGGTGGCATTATTACCACTCTGATAGGCCCGGTTGAATTCGCGCACCACGTATTCCGTAGTGGCATCGTAAAGTTCTTTTTCAACGGGGTAGAGATCAAACCGGATAGTTCTTGCCATGCGGCGAGTGAATCCTCCCACCTCTTTCTTGGTTCGACGGATAACAAAAGAGGCAAGACGATCCCTGAGGTCAGAAAGGTCAGCTCCTTCAAGGCAGTATCTCTGATAAAAAGATTGAAAAGGGCCCAGTATGTCCGGATCCAGAAGGGAAACCAGGTAATAAAGTTCCTCCAGCCGCCCGCGGAAGGGAGTAGCCGAAAGGAGAAGGAGTGCCCGGCTCCTTTTTGACACTACATCAGCGGCCTGGTAGGTTATCGTACTTCCCTGTCCATCCCGCCTGAGTCTGTGGGCTTCATCAAAAATCACTGTGTCCCAATTGGTCCGGGCCAGTTCTTCCCGAAACCGTTCCTGTTTCATGAAATCAATGGAACATATAACTCTATTATAATGAGACCAGGGCCTTTCACATCCAGATCGCTCCAGGACCATAAGTCTCTTCCGGTCCAAGATAACAAAATCCTCATTGAACTTGTTTTTCATCTCATGCTGCCACTGGAATAAAAGCGAAGCGGGGGCCGCGATAAGAATGCGGGAATAACCGTATCGATATATTAATTCCTTGATCACGAGTCCGGCTTCTATGGTTTTACCCAGCCCAACCTCATCCGCGAGAAGAAACCGATGCCGCATTGCAGATACAATCCTGTGTGTACTTTCCACCTGGTGTGCCAGGAGACGGGTTCGCGAATTTGAAAGAGACATAATCTTATTATGGGCGTGGGCCAGGGACAGCAAAAAGGATTCCACGCGCAAAAAAAAGCGCTCCTTCTCCGGTTGCCCATTGAAGGATTCGAGGATCTTCTCACGGGAGGTAGAACTGATGCGCAGTATTTTCCCCTCATCCGCCGATAACTGGAAAAGGTCAGACGACTGATCATCAATTCGGATATTCAAAATAATACCTCTGCCTGCTGCATGCGACATAATGCAAAGGGTACAGAACCCTAGCAAGCATTTTTAGGAGGCGCCTCTCTATCATGGAACGCTTTCAGGCAATCCCCAGTAAAGCTTCCAGCAAATATCACCTTTACCGGTAACGGATGATATAATGGAATAGCAGGATACCACATTCTTATCCATTCCTCCTGGATTTGATATCAGCTTCCGCACAATTTCCCTCAAAAAGCCATCAATAGCATCAGCAATAAAGAGGGAAACAGAAACCTTGAAGAACTTTCTCACGTCATGAAATAGTTCATAATCCCTTCCGGAAAGGCGGACATGTACCAGACTCCACTTCACATCCGGATCCCTTTCCTGGTAGCGTAGTCTGCGATAAGAATGTACACTTCTTCCTCTTCGGATCCCCTCCTGAATACATTTTTGGATGAGATCACTTCTGGAAAGACCACTTTTAGTGACATACTCATCCAATAACCGAACACATTGTTCACTCAGATTAAGGGTTGTTTTAACCATACGGCCTCCTGAAAGAATGCTCTCAGGAGGTACACGTCTGAAATGAAGAATCTGAAAAAAATTCTGGAGAAATTATTGATTCCGACTTCTATAGGGTGATAACAATATAGCCCCCTTATTTCATGATGTACAGATCGTAAGTAACACCCAGGGAAAGGGAATAGACAAAGAGATGTTCACCCTTCTGGGGAATATAAGATTTGGGAACATTATATGAATTATCAGTCGTGTCATAATCACCATCGATATTATCCGACTCCTGACCAATATCGACCAGTTTCAGGCGGTTAAATATCCCGCCGATCTCCATGATCATACGGACGGTCAGGCCCTTCCACTTCTTGGTGACCATGGCCGTGGCGATAATCCTGTGCTCCTGTACCGGCCCGCTAAGAAGCTCAGCCGCCGGCTCTATGGTGTTAATATGCGAGTGTTCATGCCAGGGATTGTGGGGCGCCTTCTTCCCGTTGACCACATACTCCAGTGCGGCGTAAAGGGTAAAGCTCCACGGCTTTCCCGTGAAGAAGTCCTTCTCGTAGTCCACCATGAAGCTAATAGCGTTCTCACCGTACTTGTACCCCAGATACAGGTCCTCCACCCATACCGCCCGGGGCGATCCGTTAATGGAGTACTCGTTCACCGGATAGTAGGTATACTCGTATGGCTGTATACTCCAGGGCATGACATCAGGAGAATCGTGGTAAGGCTGATCGTCCATATCCCGGGTATAGGTGGCCTGGTAGGTGTACTTCAGGGCGCCCCCGTGCCACAGACCCAGTTTACCCCAATCAAAGGTCATGTACCCCCCCAGGGACCAGGCGATCTTCGTCAGATTGTTCGGGTTGATACCGGGCAGGATACTGGCGTTTATGTCGTCAATCATGATCTGGGCCTTTATCTCGTAGCGCCTCTTTTTACCCCACTCGAAGTAGAACCCCATCATGCTCTTGTCGTCCCGGTCCTGCGACCAGGGTTTTCCCGGAGAGTTGAGGATCAACTGGTGAAAAAATTGAGGCAGGGGAGAAAAGAAGTAGAGGGCGTCAAAGGGTCGCCCCAGGTAGACGACAACGTCCTCACCACCGAAGCGGAAGTCTCCGAACTCGAAGCCGAAGTTCATGAAATTCACGCTCTTGTTAGGATAACGATAAGAAGCAGGAGGGGAAGTACCACCTGGATTTAATTCAGATGGTGAAAACGACGAATCCTGAGTAAGCATGATCCACCTTGTCTCGTAGTGAAAATGCTTTGTCTCGTACCTGAGCCGGGCCCCGGGCATCGGCTTCTTCATGGAGGTGATAAATACCGAATATGGGGTCTCAATGGCATCGGTCGGGATGAGGTTTCCTCCCTCAACCAGAAAAGAACCGACGTCCGTGTCCTTTGCGTGAAAGGCGATATAACTCTCGTTGGCCTGCATGTAATGCCCCAGGAAAAACTTCTCCGAGGGGCGAAATTTTCCGTCGCTGTTAAAGGACATACTTCCTTTGGAGGTAAAGTATTTCGAGGTAAACCCTCCGCCCACGGTTACAAGATCATGCAGTCTGTTACCATTACTGTTCAGGTACCGGTTCTTGATCTCCGTGGTGCCCGATAGCCCGAAAGTGAACCAGAAAGCGTTCTTTCCTCCCGTGTCCACCGGGAACTCCTTCTTCTTTTTATCTTTTTTGTCCACGGGCGCATTGTTATCACCCTGCCCCGGGAGGGGAGTGCCAGCCAGAAAAAGGATCAGTACGCATGTAATAATATGAAGGAACTTACTCTTCATGATTGTATCTTCCCCTTCTTCTTAATCTGTTCATGGTAGGTCTCCTCCCAGGTGAGGGCGATGGCGTGGATATCATGCTCTTTAACCCGTTCCCACGTTCTCTCCCTGCACTGCCGGTAAAAATCCCCGTCTTCCAGCAGGCGGAGGATAGCCTCCGCCATGGACTCAATGCTGTTCGGCTCAACCAGGAGACCGTTCTCCTCGTGGTAGATCAGGTTCGGTACGCCCCGCGCATCCGGTCCCACGCAGACGATCCCGTTAGCCTGAGCCTCGAGTATAGTCATGGGCTGGTTCTCCGTCACCGAAGCCGTGGCAAACAACTCCACTGCTCCGAATATACCGGAAACGACCAGCTCATCGTTCGGGATACTCCCGGTAAAAAGTATCGCCTCCTCATGTCCACGCTGATGCACCTCCTCCTGGAGCTGTTCCCGAAAAGGGCCGTCTCCCACTACCAGCAGCCGCGCGTCCGGCTCCCTGTCAAGCACCTGATAGAAGGCGTCGATAAGAATCTCTATGTTTTTCTCGCAGGATACGCGTCCCACAAAGAGAACAGTCTTCCCTTTCAGGTCATAGCGGCTGCGGACCTCATCGGAACGACTGTTGTCGAACTTATCGAGTTCGATTCCGTTGGAGATATACTTCATGGGGACCCGCACCCCGATATTGGCCAGCTCCCTGTTCGTGTTGGTTGATGGGGATGTGAGAAGATCTGAGGCGTTGTAGAACCACCGGACCAGAGACCTGGTAACAGTACCGAAGAACCTGTGGGTCGATTTATAAAACTGTTTGTAGTAGTTCGGGTCCATCACGAAAGTGTGAAAGGTGCTCACCAGGGGAAGTCTAAGCTTCTTTGCCAGGTTCTTCCCCATGACCCCTATGGTGCTCGGCGTCTCCACGTGGATGACGTCTATCCTCATCTCCATGAGGAGCTTCCGCACGGTCCGACTCCAGGGCCAGGTCCACCGGAAACTGGGATAATAGCGCGCCGGGATGGAGGGTACCCGGTGGACCTCGATACCTGGATATTCGAACTCCTCGATATCATCGTACTTCGGAGCAACGATCAGTATTCTGTGCCCCCTGTCCGCGAGAATCCGTGACAGTATTACGATCGAGGTAACCACTCCATTCACCTGGGGTAAAAATGAGTCAGTAAAGATGGCGATACTGCACGGCTTATCTTCAGGCATGGCCCACTCTTTTATACTGATCCTTTTTATAAATATGAGTGTGCGGCCTTTGTGCCTGCTGTCAATAACTATCCATTACTATCATATTTCCAGATCACCCAGACTTTTTCCGTAAGGCAGAAGAACCTCCTTGAGCTTTTCGTTAATTCTTTTCTCCATGTTTATAAATTTGTACTTGCTGCACCCTTCTGCTTGAACTATATCCGTGTAGGTCTCCCCGCCCACGGCCTTTTTCAGGTAAAGCCTCCTCTCATCCTCCGGAACCTCGTCCAGGGCGTCATTGAGCACAGCGAATATCTCATCCTGGATACAGGCCTGTTCCAGGCTTTCGAAGAATTCCTCGTTCAGCTCTACTTCCTTAAGCCTTCGATATTCATGGTATCTGGCGCTTTCACGTCGCTCCTTTCTCAGGTGATCCAGAGTCGTTGTTTTCCCGACAGTAAATACAAAGTTACCCGTTCTCCGGGCCCCGGGATCGATATCACATCCCTTTTCAAGAATTTTGATAAAGGTATCCTGCACCATGTCTTCGGCCGTGTCCCTGCTTCCAAGCATCCTGTCCAGGAAACCTGTAAGAGGCGCCCTGTACCTCCTGTAGCAGGTTTTGAAACTTGACTCGAAATCTCTTTTAGATCGCATAACCATTCCCTCCCCCAAAAGGACAATTTTCAAATTTGTAATATACCGGTTTTTACGAATGAAACCTGTAAACAGAAGAACTACAGAACTCACTCGCTAAAAGGTAAGTATATAGTGCCCTAGCTCAATTCTAATGACAAAATTTTTCGCAGGTTCAGGTTTCCGAAGAGAAAAAACAGGGCTTTCTGTGACTCGAACGATCATGGCCATCGCGCTCAACGGCATGGGCCGGGTCGCCCTATTCGGTAGCAACAAAGAGGGACAGGATTATTACTTCACCGGGGATTTCTATTCGCCCCTGGAACCGGCTACTCTACGGCGGGAACGGATACAGCCGTATCTTCAGCGTGTCAGAAAATACCTGGGAAACAGATCAGAATTTCCCAAACCCCTGAAAAGACAGGTAACCGGGAGGTGATCCCCCTCACCCCCCGATAACAGCGACCCCCGTCACGGCATACCCGGAGGCTTGAGGCTGTCCTTCAGGTTCTCCGGTTTGTTCTTCAGATCATTCATCATATCTTTCGCCTTATTACGGGCGGTTTCACCTGGATTCTTATCTTTCATACTCTTGATCTGGTCGATCATCTCCTCGGTGGCTTTCGGGTCGCCCTTCAGCGCGTCGAGGGCCTTTTGTTTCTCGGCCTTTACCCGATCAAGGCCCTCCGTTCTCAGTTTCTTAACGTCTTCTTCCATATTAAGATTCAGCCGATTCCGAATATCCTCTCGCATCTCTTTTATGTTCTTTTTGACATCCTGGACCCTGGTCCGGTTCTCTACCGAGAGTTCCTTAACGGTGAGAGGTTTATCCTTTTCCTTAACGGCTTCCTGCCCGGCGTTCAACTCCTTCGCCTTATCTTCCGGCTCCTCGGACTCGCGAACGAGGACCTTCCCCTCCGTACAGTAAACACCAGATTTTCCACCTTCTTCTTCCATGAGAAATTCCGTTCCCCGGACAGCCACAACCGTAGTCGGTGTTTCAACGCGGTAACTGTCATTCCTGGAGAGTTTTTTCACAATCTGGGAGTATAACTTACCTTCTTCCATGAAAAGTCCTGTCTGTTCACTGTTCTCCTCGCCCAGTATAAGTTGCGTCATAGTCACCTTTGAATTTTCCAGGATCTTTATAATCGTGGAACCGATAAAGATTTCAACGCTGGCACCAGGTCCTGTTTCAATTTTCATCCCCTGGTGCAGGGCGTCTCCCACAGAGGCGGACCGGGTCCCCTTCTGACTGATAACCGTAACTTCACCCACAAGAAAGTTGATCAGGGCCTCCCGTACCGGAGGTTTATCCCTTTTACAGCCAGAAAGGAGCAGGGCTCCGATCGTCAAAACTACCACCAGCCATTGAACTGAATATCTCACGGTCTCCTCCTTAATAAACACAAAAACCGGACAGATAGTACACCCCTGACAAGTGTCCGTCAATATCAAAATATGAAAAGTGTGATTGACAGCCCTGCTTACATCCTGAGACTTCTTCGCAGAAGAGACCGGGAGAATGAAATCATGAAAACCATCCGAGCCGGGCTTATTGGCTTCGGGACCGTCGGAAGCGGCGTGTATCATGTCCTGAACCAGAACCAGCACCTTCTTAAGAAACGCAAGGCCGTAGAGGTTCAGCTGGCCGCCCTGTGTGACCTGGACACAGACCGTGTACGCCGGGAAACAGGCATGGATCAGGTAACGGACCGATGGAAAGACCTGATCGAGGATACCTCCATCGACGTAATCGTGGAGCTTATCGGAGGCATAGAGCCGGCCCGAACCATCATCATTGAAGCTTTAAAAAACGGCAAGCATGTGGTAACGGCCAATAAGAAACTCCTGGCCGAGGCCGGCCAGGACATTTTCGATACCGAGCAGCAGGTAGGATGCCGTCTCGCTTACGAGGCCGCCATCGGCGGCGGAGTACCCTGCGTACTGGCCCTCCGGGACGGTCTGGTGGCCAACAACATAAACTCCGTTGTGGGAATTTTAAACGGGACAACTAACTACATACTTACCCTTATGGAAGATGAGCAGATCCCCTTCGAAGACGCCCTCCGGGACGCTCAGGAGAAGGGTTTTGCCGAGGCGGACCCAACCTTCGACATCGAAGGCCTGGATGCGGGCCACAAGATCGCCCTCCTGGCCCGCCTTGCCTACGGGAAACAAATCGATTACAAAAAGATCCCCATCGAGGGGATAACCGGCATCACTCAGGAGGACATCCACAACGCCACGGAGATGGGATATGTCATCAAGCTCCTCGGTATCGCCCGTGCCCAGGATGAGGATATCGATATCCGTGTCCACCCCGCGCTCCTGGATAAAAACGATTACCTGGCCTCCGTGCGGGACGAGTTCAACGCCATCCTTTACGACTGTGACATGACTGATCCTATCATCCTCTACGGCAAGGGGGCCGGCAGCTATCCCACCGCCTCGGCCGTGGTAAGCGATATCCTCTCAATCGCTTCCGGATACGGCTCCGAACCTGAAGCCAGGGACGTTACCGAGGAGGCCAACTACATCACCGGCGAGCAGAGGATGCTCCGTTACTACATACGCATCCTTACCGAAGACCGGCCCGGTATCCTTTCAAAGATAAGCGGCGTCCTGGGTGAGCATGGTATATCAATATCCTCGGTTATCCAGCATGAAATCGACGATAAGATCGTACCTCTAATCATCATGACTCATAAAGCCCGGGAATCAGATATGTTCCGTGCCCGGGATCGTATCGAAACCTTTGAATTCGTGCACGAATCCATTGTAATCATCCGGGTGGAGGATGGACAGGAATGAACGAGTACAACGCCCATTTCCGATGTATCTCCGGATGTAACGAGACCTATCCCCTTGACGAGGTGGTCTACAGATGCCAAAAGTGCGAAGGGCTCCTGGAAGTGGCCCATGACATGGAGGCCCTGGGAAACCTGTCGGGAGAGGAATGGAAGACGCTCTTCGATTCCCGGGCGGGAACCAATAGATGGCCCTACGGCAGTGGTGTCTGGAGTCGCAAGGAGTGGGTTCTCCCGGGAATCGACAATGAATCGATCGTCTCCATGTACGAGGGAAACACCAACCTCTTCTGGTCAAACCGCTTCGGCCGTCAACTCAGGATGGAGGACCTCTGGATTAAGATGTGCGGCAACAGCCACACCGGCTCCTTCAAAGACCTGGGCATGACCGTCCTGGTCTCCCAGGTGAACGAGATGATCCGCAAGGGAAAGCCGATCAAGGCCGTGGCATGCGCCTCCACCGGCGACACCTCGGCCGCCCTTTCGGCCTACGCGGCCTATGCCGGTATACCTTCCATCGTATTTCTGCCCAGCAACAAGATATCCACGGCCCAGCTCATCCAGCCGGTATCAAACGGGGCCATTGTCATCTCCCTGGACACAGATTTCGACGGCTGCATGCGTATCGTGAAGGAGATCACACGGGACGAAAGCATCTACCTGGCCAACTCCATGAACTCTCTCCGCATTGAGGGACAGAAGAGCATATCGATGGAACTGGTGCAGCAGCTCGACTGGGAAGTCCCAGATGTCATCATCATTCCCGGGGGCAACCTGGGTAACGTCTCCGCCCTGGGCACTGGATTTAACATGCTTCTGGAGCTGGGACTCATCGACAAAAAGCCCCGTATCGTGCTGGCCCAGGCGGAAAAGGCAAACCCCCTTTACCGTTCCTACCAGAATGATTTCGAAGAGTTCAACCCCATAACTCCGGGCAAGACCCTGGCCTCGGCCATCCAGATCGGCGACCCAGTCTCGGTGAACAAGGCCATACGTACCGTGAAGGACTTCAACGGCATCGTGGAACAGGCCTCCGAAGAGGAGCTGGCCGACGCCGCTGCCCGGGCCGACCGGACCGGGATGTTCGCCTGCCCGCACACCGGGGTCGCCCTGGCTGTTCTGATTAAGCTCCTGGATCGAAAAGTTCTTTCTCCAAAAGACCGGACAGTAGTCATCTCAACGGCTCACGGCCTCAAGTTCTCCGAGTTTAAGGTAGGATACCACGAGTCTACCCTGGAGGGTATCCAGAGCCGCTACGCCAACCGTCCCCTGGAAATGGAAGCGGATACCGACAGAGTCCGGGAAACCCTGGAGAAGGAACTGGCCCGGAGAAGCCAATAATATCTTGACCAGCCCATCACGGAGCCCGCAGATATAAAACCACTCCGGATGGTTCTATCCAGTCCGCGAATGCATACATGCTGTACCAGGCGCGCCACCTGGCCTCCCCCTTCCGCGCTTCTCCAGTCAGGCAGTATCGGGTAGTGTCTTCCCCAGGGGTCCCTTTCCCGCGTTCGGGTGTTTTTTTCCCGTTCATCCATGTATTTTGACCAGGATGAGGTATCCTTCCTCAGCCTGTTTCCCAGTCGTTTGCTTATTTGAGCCAGTTCCATTTTCACTTTCTCCCTGCTTCCAGGAAAATCGGGCCAGGGCATGGCTTCCCCTTCCATATCCTTTGCTGCCGGCATCCTAATTACCAGGTTTACCCTTAACCTTCCCCATGGGAAACCGGAAGGTAAACCCGCCGGAAACGATACGGTATCCGTACCCCGCCTCCAAAAAGAGCCCGGCATACTTCGAGAAATACCACCGGAAACCGACATGCACGTTCCAGAGAAAGGTGGAAGCCGGCCCGGAATCCTCTCTCAGTACCTGGGTATATCCCAGGGTCAGACCCGAGTAAAGATCGAATCCCTTTACGCGGAAGAGCCCCTGGAAGTGCCAGTCTCCACGGATGCCGACCATGAGATAATGATGAAGCTCCGAGTCAACCCGGCCGGCACTGTAGGCAAAGGTTCCTCCCAGGGAGATGTTTCCCGTGATACCGTAGAGAAATTCCAAGGTTACAGGGGGTACGGCCGGCTGAAGGTGATAGTTGACCAGGCCGTATCCTGCCCCGCCCTGGAGAAGAAAG
>CAZYBU010000010.1:70789-82904 GCA_964645775.1 uncultured Leptospirales bacterium
GCCCTTCACCCGGACGGACCGGGGAGTAACCGGTACACCTTCTTCCGGTTTCACCGCCTCGACCTTCTTCTGCCCGGGCCCAGTTTTGTCAGTCTGCTTCTCCTCCTTATCCCGGGCGACGGCCGACAGGGTGATAACAATGACTATGACTGAGCAGATTACGCTTTTTTTCATGTCACACCTTCTAGAACTGCAAACTCACTTCCAAACCGTATCGGGCCCGGGTGAATCCATCCTGCCAGAGAGGATTGACCACCCCGTAAAGGCCCAGGTAGATCCGGGTGGTAAAGAAATACCGGATACCGGCTGATATCATGAAGACATTAATACCGGCCGCCTCGACCCGTATGTCATCATCCGGCGGCCGGGTCACCCGCACGGAGCCGTATACTTCCAGGTAAGGTATGAAAGGATAAATCCGGTCGGTGTTAGCCGCCAGGGAAAAAGTAAAATAATCGTTCTTGAGCCGTTCCACACTGAAAAAGGTATCCGGCTCGGCCGGATTCAGGCCGAAGAACTTGACCCAGGTCTCGCCCGCAAATGGGTTCAGGTACCATCCTCCCCAGTAGTCTTCGCTCGTCCCTTCCCGGAAGGTATAAAAAATATTGAGCTGTAGAAAGAACCGGCCCGGTATATCAAACCGGAAGATCGGCCCCAGGGTAAGCTCGTTCTTTCCCAGGGCCAGGCCCCTCCAGTCAGAAGTGAGCCAGGCGTCCGGTCCCGTGGGAAGGCGCAGGCGGGTCAAAAAAGCGATATGAAGCCGGTTGGACGCGCAGTCGCATATATAAAACTTGAGCCGGAGACACACGTCTCCGAGTATGTTCTTCCCGTAGGGCCGGTTACCATGCCTGTGAAGCAGGTTAAAATCGAACCACATCGACAGTGATGGCAGGATACCGATACCCAGGCTCATGGATTCCCGGGTGTAAAAATCATCGGTATGATGGAAATGCTCGGATAAGGTAAACTCGAAACGGCTCTCCGGAATCATGTAAAGACTCTCGGTAAGGGGAAGGGCGGAGAGCCCGGGCCGCAGGGGAAAAAAGAACAGCACCATGAATATGGTGCTGATCCCTGCAAGTTTTCCTGTCATGGCACTCTCAGGCCGACTTTTTCGCGGTTTCAACCAGCCTGCTGAAGCCTTCCTTGTCGCGGACGGCCATGTCTGCCAGAACTTTTCTGTTAAGATCAATGCCGGCCTCTTTCAGACCGTGCATGAAGGTACTGTAACTCATACCGTTCTCCCGGGCCGCGGCCCCTATTCGAACGATCCAGAGGGTACGAAAGTCCCTCTTCTTTACCCGCCGATGCTTAAAGGAATTCTCAAGGGCCCTCCGCCTGGCGTCCTTTGCCGTGCGGTAGAGTTTACTGCGTCCGCCCCGATATCCTTTAGCGTCTTTAAAGATCTTTTTGGCCCTCTTATGGTGGACCTTTCCGGTTGTAACTCGTGACATAACTGCTCCCTTTCAGATAATTCCACTATTCTTCAGGAGTAGGGAAGCATACGCTTAACACGTTTGACTTCCACTTCACTCATAGCTTCCGTTCCCCGGAGATTCCGCTTCCGCTTGGGTGACTTCTTCTCGAGGATGTGATTCTTGTATCCCTTGGCCTTGATAACCTTACCGTTTCGTGTCACCCTGAAACGTTTTTTGGCTCCGCTGTTACTCTTCATCTTCGGCATCTCTGTATCCCTGAATATATACCCTGTAATTGTATTGAATCAGCTTTTCGACGCTTTGGCCGCCATAATCATGGTGATGTTCCGTCCCTCCTGGGATGGGGTCTTCTCCATCTGGGCGATGTCCTCCACGGCATTCTTGACCTTTTCCATTACCTCAAAGCCGAGTTCCGTATGGGCCATCTCTCTTCCTCGAAACATGAGGGTAAACTTTACCTTGTCACCCTTTTCGAGAAATTCCCGGGCCCGCTTGACTTTGTGATCGAAGTCATGATCATCGATTGCGGGACGGAATTTTACTTCTTTAACGTGGATTACCTTCTGATTCTTTTTCGCTTCCTTCGCCTTTTTTACCTGTTCAAACCGGTACTTGCTGTAATCGATAATCTTAACAACCGGAGGGTCCTGGTTGGGAGAAATCTCCACCAGATCAAGTTCTCTCCCTCTGGCCTGCTCCATGGCTTCCTGAGTCGGGATTATAACCGGCTCCCCTTCACCCACGAGGCGGACTTTCGGGGCCCTGATCTCCTCGTTGATTCTATATTTTGGAAACTTATCGATGCTGATATTCTCCTCCCCGTACGGATGTCGTACATTAAACCTGAATCTATTCACATTATTACAGCTATTTCAGGATTGTACAACCATTTTTCTACCGGTGTAGATGCCTATTTGCAGGATGTGCCTCTGAAATTCAACCAATTTTTTTTAGATTATGCGAATCTTCGTCTATTCCGCCCTGCCTTTGTCTCCATTTATTTCGATACGCCTGGCAATGAATTCATCGAAGACGCCGGGTGATATATAAGGAGAGCAATGTCAAGACATTGTTTCGAAGATAAACGAATCTAAATGTCAATCTTCGCCCTTTGGGCTCAGAATGACATAAAGGATCACATGAAAGTTATACCGTTACCTGTGTCAGGAGGAAGCCTGCCCTTTCTCCTCCACCTCTTTCGCCATCTGCGCCATGAACTCATCCAGGGTCATGGAGACCGCTTCCTTCTCCCCGTGACGCCGTACCGAGAGGCTGTCTTTTCCCGCCTCCTCGGCGCCGGCTACGCAGATCCAGGGGACCTTTGCGTTAATCGCCTCCCGGACCCGGTATCCCATCGATTCGTCCCGGATATCGGTCCCGGGCCGGAAACCTGCTTTCCGAAGCCTGGCGGCTACCTCCTTAACGTACTCAAGCTGAGCGTCCGAAACGTTAATGACACGAACCTGCTCCGGCGCGAACCAGAGGGGAAACCTGCCTCCGTAGTGCTCAACCAGGATACCGAAGAACCGTTCCAGGGAGCCGAGAAGGGCCCGGTGTATCATATAGGGACGATGCTTGCGACCATCCTCACCCACGTAGTGCATGTCGAAACGTTCCGGCAGGTTAAAGTCGAACTGGATAGTCGACATCTGCCACTCCCGGCCGATGGAGTCCCGGACCTTCAGGTCGATCTTGGGACCGTAGAAGGCGCCTCCTCCCTCGTCCAGCTCGACAGACAGGTTCTCCGCCTCCACCGCTTTCCGCAGAGACCTCTGGGCGTCCTCCCAGCGCTCCTGTTCACCTACGCTCTTCTCCGGCCGGGTGGCGAGGTAGGCCTTGATCTCGCTGAAGCCCAGGGTCTTCCACATGTAGAGTGAAAACCTGAGCACTTCCCGTACCTCGGACTCCATCTGGTCCGGCGTGCAGAAGATATGGGCGTCGTCCTGGGTGAAACCCCGGACCCGGAGAAGTCCATGGAGCACGCCCGATTTCTCGTACCGATAGACCGTACCCAGCTCCGCCCACCGCATGGGAAGGTCCCTGTATGAGCGGAGGTCGGTCTGGTAAACCTTGATATGGAAGGGGCAGTTCATCGGCTTGATATAGTAATCGTTACCGTCAATATCCATGGGAGAGAACATCCCCTCGGAGTAAAAGTCAAGATGGCCGGAAGTCTCCCAGAGATTCGACCGGCCGATATGCGGAGTATACAGAATTTCGTACCCGTTTTTAAAATGTTCCTGGCGCCACCATTCCTCCAGGATAGCCCTGATCCGGGCCCCCTTCGGGTGCCAGTAAATGAGGCCGCCTCCCGCCTCCTCATGCGTGCTGTAGAGGTCCAGTTCCTTGCCGAGCCTTCGGTGGTCCCGCTTTTTCGCCTCCTCCAGCATGGCGAGGTGGCGTTTGAGTTCTTTCTTATCGGTAAAAGCAACGCCGTAGATGCGCTGGAGCATCCGGTTCTTCTCGTACCCGCGCCAGTAGGCCCCGGCCACGGAAAGAAGTTTGAAGGCCCTGATCTTCCCGGTGGATGTCACGTGGGGGCCCCGGCAGAGATCGATAAAATCCCCCTGCCGGTAAAGGGATACCGTACCGTCCTCCATCTCACTCAGAAGTTCCACCTTGTAGGTCTCGTTCATGTCCTGAAATAGTTCTATGGCCTTCTGCCGGGACATCTCCTCCCGCTGAACGGGCATATCTTCTTTAACGATCTTCTCCATCTCCGCCTCGATGGCGGCCAGGTCATCGGGCGTCAGGGCCCTGGGTATGTCGAAGTCGTAGTAGAAGCCGGTCTCAACGGAAGGGCCGATGGTTACCTGGGCCTCGGGAAAGAGCCTCTTCACGGCCTGGGCCATGAGGTGAGACGCGGAATGCCAGAGTATGTCCTTACCCTCCTCCGTGTCCGGGGTAATGACAGAGAGGGTCGCGTCTTCGCTGACCGTGGCGGTCAGGTCTTTCGGTTCGTTATTCACGCGGGCGGCCAGGGCCGACTTCTGAAGGCCGGAACCGATCCGGCCCACTATATCGTACACCGTGCTTTGTGACGGAGCTTCTATGACAGAATTATCGGGCAGTGTAAGCTGTATGGTCGAACTCATGGGTGATCCTTTTATTGAACATATGATTCTTTCAAGGGGCAAAGGGTCACACTGCGGCCTGCTTTGACAAGGATTTTATTGCTTGGTCATATCGAACCTCAACGACCGTTGTACCGATAACTATCGTTAACCCGGACCGATTAGAATCTTTTTCACGATGACTGGCCTTCTTTTCGCTTCTTCAGGGCCAGGGCCTCGCCCAGACCCTTTTCCCGGATTACTTTCAACTTAAGGCCGAACTCCGTCAGTTTAAAGAAACGGGTACCATATTTTCGAAGCTTCTTTTTATCGATCTCGAAACCGAGGCCGGGCCGGGTAAAGGGCTGAAGCATGGCGTTCGCGTCAGGCAGGATCGGGTCAATAATCCCTTCACGGTATTCCGGTATCCAGGAGGGCTCCTCCAGGGGATATTCCAGGGGCTTCTTGTTTCCTTTGTCCGCCAGGACCATGTTCCAGTTGATGTAGAAACCGATACCGTTGGTCCATGTGTGGGGGGAGAACTCCCGCTTCTTCTCTTTGCAGGTGTCGATGACCTTCTTCACCTGGGCGATGCCCCCCGCGAAGACCGCGTCCGGCTGGTAGATATCGAAGCAGTCCTTCTCGAACATGATCTTGATCTCGTCCCAGCCGTAGTTCAGTTCCGCCCCGCTTATCTTCACCTTCGAGGCCCGCTTCAGGGCCGCGTTGCCGTCGTAATCCCGGGAGTCCAGGGGTTCCTCCAGCCAGTCGTACTTATTGGCTTTACACGCCTTCGCGAATTCCTTCGCCCGTTTCAGGTCCCAGTTGGGAACCTTATCCACGATGCTAACCGGCCAGCCCTGATTGGCGTCCACTCCCATGACGATCTCACTGCCGATACCTTTACGGACCTCTTCGATGTGACGAATGTCATCCTTCAGCTCGGCGTTCTTGACCCTCTGCTTGAAGACCCGAAAACCCCGTTCGTGCAGGGCAAGGATCTCATCGACCCGCTGCTTCGGGTCACGCATCTCCCCCGTGGAGCAGTAGGCCTCGATGGGCCTCGCCTCGCCGCCCAGCAGTTCGTACACAGGCTTGCCTTCCATCTTGCCGATGATATCCCAGCAGGCCGGCTCGATCCAGAAGTTGCGCCAGCCCAGGTAGCCGGCCTGTTTCAGCAAAGCCTGGACCCGGTCAATGTCCGTGGGGTCCGCGCCGAGGAGGTATCCTCCCAGCAGGTCGCCCAGTCCCTGGCGTTCCTTTCCCATGGAGATGCCGGCGGACCAGCCTTCGATCCCCTCGTCGGTTACCAGGCGAATAAGGGTAAAGCGGTTGTGGGTCTGGGGATAGCCCGGTATCCAGGTGGGCCAGAAGGTCTCTTTCAGGGGTACGGATACATGGTAGAGTTCAATGGCGCTTATCTTCATGGCGGAACCTCCTCGGGAGCGTGTGCATTATAGGGTACAGGCAGGATGAAAAATGGCAAGGATAAATTCCTTCCCGGCGCCCCGGGTGACCTGATGTTATATCGAGGAGCCTCATGCGCTTTGCAGGTAGTCACCGCAGGTGAGTGTAAAGTCGGGGTTTATCGAGCATAGCCGGGTCAGGAGAGAGAGCGCAGAATGAATTCCAACCTGTGGCTCATTATTGAGAACTCGATACATTCATTACATATTACATTTGACGCTCAGGTTTCCCGGGAATATCTTACAGTATACGTTCAGGGGAGCATGCAATGAATTACAGAATATTAATTGAACAGGATCAAGACGGGGTCTTTGTGGCAGAATGCCCTTCATTGCCCGGTTCCATTTCACAGGGCAACACCAGGTCAGAGGTTATTGAAAACAGCAAGGATGCCATTAAGGGGTATATTGAAAGCCTGCGAAAGCATGGCGAGCCGGTTCCTTCCTCCATTCATGAAGAGATTATCGAGATTCAGCTTTGACGAAACTGCCTGTCCTTTCCGGGAAAAACTCTGCCGGGTACTCAATACTATCGGGCATGAAATCGACCACCAGACAGGCAGTCACATAATACTACGCGACAAAAACTATCCCTACCGTAGAATAACTTTCCCGAACCATCGTGAGATCGCGAGGGAACACTTCGCTCAATTATCAGGGAGACCGGTTTAAGCCGGGATGAGTTTCTGAAACTGCTGGACGCCTGATTATTCCGACGACGCTTCGCATCTCCGGAATAACCTGGTAATCGGGTAAACCTGACAGGCGTAAGGGACGCTGATAAAAAGAGGTGGCCGGGCTGTAAGCCGCCCGGCCTTTGCTTGCTCGTTACTTCTCTTTACTGATCTGGTTCATTTTCTTGTTTAACTGCTCGAGTTCATCTGTCCATTCCTTCAAGGCGGCGGCCACCTCCTGATCGTTCTGGAAAGGCCTCAGGTTACTCGAGGTTTGTACTATTTTCGTAAAATCCTTCATGGACATTACATAGTTTTCAAGGACACCGTCCAGGCTTTCAGGATAATCTTCACCCTTAACGTTCTGAAGCTCGGGAAACATCTTATGGTATTTGATGATAACCGGAGAAGATTTTTCATGGGCAGCAGCCAGTGACTTGAATATGCCTTTTATCTCCTGCTTCGTGTCCGCCTTCTTCATGGCCCCGGAAGCTGTCTCATAAGCCTTTGTAAGACCCGCTATCGCACCCTTGTAAGGAGTATACTTGTCCACCTTTCCGCAACTAACCGCCGCAAGGGCTACCATAAACGCAACCAGTACAACACCAGACTTTTTCATAACACCCTCCTATTACATTTTTTATTTCAGGTCTAAACCCGCCTCCCGGCAGGAAGCCTCTCACAAACATGAAATACTATCTACAACATTCAGCATAGCCTACCTTCGTGGAAGAGTCAAAAAAAATATTTTTTTTCATATAACATCCCGCAAAACGACGCTCCATAACGATGCGGTACCAGATACTATTTTTTTTTTGACCTCCCCGCCCCATACTATACACTGGAAGATGAAGAGCGTGAAGATGATTAAGCATGTTACGGGAAGTTGAAATTGAATCTCAGAAGAATAATTCGAGGCAAAATCGGGATGATTCTTTTGATCGCTCTGGCATTGGGCTATTTCGCCCTTGAGCGGTTTGGTATCTTCTCATTTCATGACCTGCTCTACAGGATGGAAGATCTCCCCTTCGCAGATCAGATTCGGAACTTTTCAGGCATTCTGAACAGCATTTTCTGACAAGAAGGGACATCCTGATATTCTGATCAATCGAGAGGACGATATGGATTCACAACTGGAAAAGATCGTGCTTCAGGGGACATGGTCCCGCGTAGAGGACCCTTCCATAGGCAAAGAGATGAAGGATGACGCCGTAGGTGAACGTACGCAGTATGTTTTCACCTGCCCCTACTGCGACAGGGAATATAAAACCGAAAAGACCTACAGGGTTACCGATAACTATGTAACCGATTCCATTAAGATTAACATATTCTTCCGTATAAGCGAATTCTTCTGGGACACCCTGGGTGAAATACCGGTTGTCGGTTATTATCTTCGAAGAAGGGCCGACGACAAACTCGACGCGATAGAAGACGGGATAGAAAACAGAAAGGACCGGAAGACTCTTCTCAAGGCCTTTGAAGAGATAAGGCATAACTTCGCGAAATGCGCTCAGTGCGGCCGGTATACCTGCAAAGAATGCATGGTTGACGGAATATGCGGCTTCTGCCGGGACGGGGCCGTCACCCGTGACGGGGCGAGCGTCGGTAAAAGCCAGGCATCGAGCGAGCTCTCGGCTGAATACCAGAAGCAGATCGACGATCTGGAAAAGATGTACGCCGAGATGATAAAGCAGAACCCGAACCAGAAAGAGATGTTCGAGAAACAGCTGGAGGAGCAGAAACGCCATATCCTTGCGGCCCGGAAAACGGCGTCCGAAGCCATGAGCAGGAATGACGATGAGGATGAGGACTGGTAAACCTTAACCGGGTTTACTCACTCTCCCAGCCAGCTATCCTGAATCAGTTCTTCTCCCCCCTTTCTCTTTCACCGGAGATCATACTCTCCAGGGTCAAATAGAGGGTCTGGATATTCACCGGTTTGGAAATGTGTGTTATCTCCTGGGGAAAATTATAAAGACACCGTGAATGGCCCGGTTACTATTAAAGAGGAGATCAATATTTAGCTTGACGAAACCGCCTTTCCAGTACCATTATACTGTGTTCAAATCAGACGTATATATATAGACGGGCTCATAATGAATTCTACAATGGCAACCTCTGTCTCTGAACGAGACAATACTGCTCTTACACCCGCCCAATACGGTAAGGTCGCCGAAGTCCTTCTTCAGATGATTCATGATCGGGGAGGATGCAAAAAACACCTCTACCTCGCAGAAAACAGCGATGGCAGCGAAATTAACGGGATTGCCTGGTCTTATATTGATAACTTCCTGCTTTACCTGAAAAACGATCAGACACAGAGTGCCTATGAATACGTCGTACAGAAGATGGAACTGGAACCCGGGGACCTGAAAGCCATTCACCGTACTCCCTTTAAAAAATGCGACGAGCTGTATTTCTTTGCCTTTCAGAATTTCGTTCTATCCTTTTATGAAAACCTTGAACTTGATCATGTCTGGAAGATAATCGAGACCTATGTGATCAGAACCTCTTCTTTCCAGCTCAGCTTTGACAGGTCGGGTTCCCTGCAGTTTCTTCTGGTCCCCTACTACCTCATGGGATACCTCTCCTCAAGCTTCGCCCACAACTACTCAACAATCTCAGAATCGAAGTCCCGTATGCTTTCGGGATGGCTGAGAAGACAGAAGTCCTTTGAACTGGAATTCATCTACAGAAAAACTCCTGTTCGGCTTCATCCTGAACTGGTTCGTCCAATGGAACTTGCTATCGACGGGGCGACCTTTCGGCCCAATGAAGAGACCTTTTATCGTTCCGGTATATCCGACTATTATTCCATCCTCTCCCACGCCCCTACGACCTACGGTTTTGCTGTGCTAAAGGGACTCTATCTTAATTCAGGATATATTAACCTTGAGCTCCCCCTACTCCCCGACCAGATGCCCCAATACTACGACGGGCGGCAATACCGCATGACAGAAGAAGGATATTTCAGGGCCATGGACGATCCTGAGGGGGATCCTCTCCTCGACTCCCTGGGGGAACCGATCCATTACTCGAAAAAGGCGACCCTTGTCTTTGACGATCAGGGGGTTCTTCTAACAGGAGTAAAAAGCGGGTCTCTTTCCAGCGAGATGGCGGACGGCAGGACGCTGATCCTTAATTCCGAAAAAACAAGGTTCCGAATCTATTACGATATGCTCATGCCCTGGCAGAAATTCGTCGCTTCGGTCGCCTTCGACCTAAGGGAGCGTATCTTAAGAGAACACGGCATAGATATCACAAAACAAAATTATTCCGAAGCGAAGGGATTCCTGAGAAAAAACTATTCACGGCAGCTCAGGACGGCACGCAGGCAGAGAACCTCAGGCAAGAAAATTGCTTTGTTTTCAATGCTCATCGGAGCACTTTCTCTGTTCTTCCATAAATATTTTCCTTTTCTATTGCCTGTCGCAGTTCTATCCGGCGCTGGTATCGCGGGCGGCCTGGGCAGGGACATCTACCAGGGTCTGGTTCGGAGAGTGGAAAACCTCCGCCAGGAGGATACGGAAGATTACCGTAACCGGGAAGCGTACCTTCTACGGAAACTTGAGGATGAACGGGGCCGGGCCGAGAAACGGGCCGGTGAAACACTTTCTATTTTCAACGATACAATTGAAGCGTTAAAGAACACCAGCCAGGCCACAGGCACAATATTGGCAGGCCTGGAGGAATTCTCCCGATCCAACCAGTCAAATGTTGAGGCCCAGGAAAATCTTCAGAACGTAATACAGGAGATCGTTGAGCTGGTCCGCAATATGAACGAAAAAACCAATATCCTTTTAGACGAGCTTAACGGAAGAATCAACGATTCTTTTAATGAAATTTACGATGCTGTCGAAGAGAACAATCGCATGACCCAGGAGCTCATTGCCGAGACCCACAAGATCTCAGAATCACAGAAAGTCCTCAACGAAATAACGGACCAGATAAATCTTCTTTCCCTGAACGCGTCGATCGAGGCTGCCCGTGCTGGTGAACAGGGACGTGGCTTTGCCGTTGTGGCCGACGAGATTTCCAAACTGGCTGAAATGTCCCAGAGCGGGGTGAAGGAGATCAACCTGGTTAACGAGAACGTCCGGTACAATATCGATATTGCATACAAACGAAATATTTCCACCGTTGATCTTCTGAAAAAAGTAAACTCCAACGTGTCTGAGGTACTCAAAACCATCCATGACCGGATCGGGAGCCTTCCCGTGGAGATACGAAACAAAGTTGACCGGGCCTCAGACGAGGTGGAAAATATATCTACATCAACGGAAGAACTTGCAGCCAGTATCGAGGAAATAACTGCCAGTGCCCAATCGATAAGCCAGGGAAGCAAACAAACAATCGATTCTATTGAGAGAAAAAAATCGGCCCTGATATAGCCTTACTCTCTGCTGTCGGACCATTTTTTAAGATGGGCGTTCATTGCCTCAAACCCTTTTACGTTAAATTACAATTGAAAAGGGGGCCGGTATATCACGGCATGATGATCTTCACCTGGTACCGGTAGTTCTTCGCCTCGCCGTTGACCTTCACGTTCCGTATTTTAACCGTTACATCCCCCCCCGTATTGCGGGCGATAAAGCTCGTAAAGGTGATTCTGCGGGTGTCGATGTCCCAGGTTACGGAAGGGTCACCCCTTCGTTTTACAATGGGGTGCTGGATGATGGGTACCTGTTTTCCGTCACTTCCCGTGAGGCTGACCCGTGCATTTGAGAAGTCGACATTCCGCTCAGGGAGGGAGAAAGACCACCGGGGAAAGACAAGGGCGTCGACCACCGGCCCGGCCGGAGGATAAGCGATAAACTCCGGGACTTCCCCCTGGGGAGTCGGAGCGCTGTTTATCACGTAGAGGGCGTTGGCCGTAAAGGTATAATGCCGGGGATCATAGGCGGCACCGAAGCCCATCGATTTCGACCGTGAGAAGAGGAGCCAGCGCCTGTGACCGCAGTATGTATTGGAATCTCCCTTGTCCTCAATAAAATCTGTGATGAGATGATTCATGGCGGAACGTCCCAGGTTCGATTTACGGGCGCCCAGGGCCCCTTTTTCACTGTAACAGGGCCAGCCTTTGCCCGGATAGTGACTGGTCTGTTTCTTCGCCAGCATCATGAGGGCCGTTGCCTGGGCGATACCGTTCAGCTCAGGGTCCAGCTTTACCGGGTAGAGACCCGCCATCCTGCGAAAATAATTGATACGCTTTTCCGCTTTCCGAAGAACGTCCGGGGGAAGAGAACCGGCCCTGCATCCCTTGACAGAGCCGCTCCATTTCAGGTCGGTTATCTCCGATGCCAGATAGTTTTCACGGTAGTCCCGGAGGACCCTCTCCTCCTCAGCGGAGAGGCTTCTTTCCCTTAACTGCGCTCCGGTTACGGTCACCCGCAGGGTACCGGAGGTCTTCAGATGATAGTACTTCTCCCGGTGAGGGTAAAGAACCAGGTAACCGGAATGGCGGCTGGTATACCTCATGCCGT
>CAZYBU010000010.1:82914-89688 GCA_964645775.1 uncultured Leptospirales bacterium
CGGACCGGAAAAGGTTCCCCCCCACTGATGATACCGACCAGGGTCCCCAGGTGGTATCCTCCGATACGCTTGAAATCAGTATGACCGTCGGGTCCCACCGGCCGCCAGGAAGGATGCCACATGGTCCATTGTCCGGAAACGGAAAACCGGACCGGCTCACCCTTCTCGATCCAGACAGGAACATAGGTCTTCTTCTTCTGGTCGGATCCGACCTCCAGGGTTACGGAATAATCCCCGGTGTAGAGTGGAGCTGTTACGATAAGGGTAAAGATAAAGAGGAGAAAAGAGCGTCTCATGGAAGCACCCCCGCTACAAGGTACCGATAACTATCGGTCCCGCCGGAAAAAATGCAACCAGTATTTACGTTTCGGCGCCTTAATCAGGCGGAATAATTTTATAAATCACCTTAATGGCGTGGCGTTCTCCGGAGAAGTCACTCATGCGGCTTTCCATCCGGTAGAAGACCCGGAACTTCCTGCCCACCATCGATTCCACGGCTTTATTATCCGGAAAAAAGCTCCCCTCCCTCTGGTGCGACGTGTAAAGCCGGGGCATCTTTGCATTTTCATCAATCTGCGAGAACATAACGGTCCTGCCCGAGTTATCGACGAAAACAAGGGCAACGCTCCCCTCGAAGACATTGATTCCCCTGTAGGTGAGTACCTGGCATGACTGCCCCTGCTCCCCGTGCAGGACGGACGCGCCGACGATGACAACCCCTGCCAGCATAAGACCTGCGAAAGATACCTTCAACCTGTTCCTCCCCGTACCCTGGCAACCCGGAGGCGAAAACCAGGAATACCGCCTGTAATATATCCGCTGCCTGCTGCAGTGTCAACCGGACGTACCTTTTTCACCTCTTCCCGCGCCCTCCAGAATCGGTTAAAGAAGACCGGAAAAAGTTATTGAACAGGAAGTCTTCGCGGGGTAGTATTTCCTGTATATGATACCGAGAGACGGGACATTCACCTATCCATTGCGAACTGTTATTCACCTGTTTTTGCTTCCTCTTTTGCTCGTGAACATGGCTACCTGTGATTCCTCCAGCCAGAAGCAGGATACCTCATCCTCCCCCGGCAGTTCAGCCAGGCGCATTTTACAATTCGGCAACCGGAAACAGTGGAACTCCCCGGAGGTGAAATATAGCATCACCTATACACAGACCGTTTCACGGGAGTATACCCTGAAACACGGCTCACCTCCTGATCCGACGGAAAGTCAGATACGTGAGGCCTGGTCCCGGATAACCGGCGGTTTCCAGCTCAATGGAGCGATAGTTATCGGTAAAGAGCGGGATGGGAGACTGGTTAAACTGAAGATGAACCTGAAATACCGGGACGGCTCATCCCGGATAAAAACATTCTACATGCGGCCCGTGGCGGATGGAGGATGGGGGCTCTGCGTACCGGTTGAGGTTAAAAACTGAACAACAGGTCGCGAGCCTGAATTAACCCGGATTGTAATCCCTTTGAGAGGAATTGATATGGAAGGAGAACTTGTCGGAGTACGTGAAATCCTAAAAATCAGGAAGGTGCGCCATGCGTTCACGATTTAATCAGGCCCTCATACCTGTTATACTACTTTCGGCGGCAGGCTTACTGCTTCTCTTACAGCCTGAGCTTCTGGCCCGGGCCGGAGGAGCGGGCGGATCAACAGCTCCCTCCGGAGGCTCTGGAGGAGGAGACGGAATCTATATAGTCTTTATCCTCATCCGGGTCATTGCGGGCCTTCCCTTCCCCATGAACATAATCGCGGCTGTCGGAATAGGTGGAGGCTTTCTTGTTTTCTCAGGTTTGACCCGCAAAAAGGTCCGGGAAAAAAGTGTCCTGAATCGGATACCAGCCGAAGAACCGGCGGGTAAGATAAAAGGGTATGATACCTTTATTCAAAACAATCCAGGCTTTGAGGAATCCGAGTTCAGGGAGAAAGTAAAGAAGGCCTTTATAGGGATCCAGGAGGCATGGGAGAAACAGGACCTTTCAAACGTCAGGAAGTTCATTTCCGACGGGGTATACCAGCGGTTCAACACCCAGTTCAGGATGATGCAACTCTTGAGACAGACAAACAGTCTTGAGAACCTGGAGGTAAAAGGTATACACCTCGACCGGATCGATACCGACGGTCTTTATGATATTGTTCACGTGGCCATCCACGCAAGCATCATCGATCATTTCAAGAGTGAACTCGACCCTTCCCTTAACTCCGGCGGAAAGGAGGAGTTCGTCGAGTACTGGTCCTTTCTCAAGAAGAGGGGCACGGAGAAGAAGGACATCTACCATACCAACCAGTGCCCCAACTGCGGCTCACCCCTTCCGGAGAAGATGGGCGAGGTCAGCAACTGCGAGGCCTGCGGAACCCTGACAAATTCGGGAGAATATGACTGGGTTCTTTCAGAGATTACCCAGGCGGATGACTACGTAAGTACCGATCACAGGCTTCGCAAATCGGGTGACCTGACGGAGAAAATCCGCAGACTCATTAATGAAAACGAGGACTTCTCCGTGCAGCTCATGGAGGACAAGGCGAGTAACGGTTACCTCCAGATACTTACGGCAAAGGCCGTGAACGATCCGTCGATCATGAGACGTTTCGTAAGCGACGAACTCTTTAACAAGATCGAGATGCCGGACAGAGGTCTCCAGGTATCCTACAACCGCATCTACCTGAATGATGTCTACCTGGTGGGGGTAACAGAAGAGACCGACATGGACGTTCTTCACATCGCCGTTCGGTCATCCTTTCAGAGAGTGAAAATCGAGGAGGGGGCTGTCACGAAGCTCGATCCGGCTGTCATCTCACGTACGGAGGTCCTTCTCATGAGCAGGAGTAAAAACGCCGGTAAACCGAAGGGTTCCCTCTACATGCACAATTGCCCGAGCTGCGGAGCTCCAGTAGAGAACTCTCTTCAGGTGGAGTGCAACTACTGCGGGGCCGTCCTTAACAGCCCCGAGAACGAGTGGATTATCACGGGACTGATGAGTTTCCAGGACTACGAGCATTACCGGTCGACCCACAGGGAAAAGATACCCTACAGTGTGAGCCCCTCCCTTACCGACAGGCTCTACGACGTTCGGGACTACGCCTTTAATAACGTGATGATTATCCTGACCGCGGACGGTGTCTTCGCCGAAAAGGAGAAAGAATTCACGGAGAAGCTGGCAAAGAAATGGGGATATAAACCGGAGAAGATCGAGGGGTTCCTGCATCTGGCCGAGAGCGGACAGCTGGCCATAAAGATGCCGGAAGACCACAGAAAACAGCGGAAGATCTACCGGCTCATGGAGAAGGCGGCTGAAGCGGACGATAACGTATCACAGGAAGAACGCAAGCTGCTGGAATGGATACGGGTAGAGTTCGACATACGAGAGGCCGTCTGACTCAGGACAGCCGTTTATTCCATTCTCCTGTACCAGGTAAATCTCTCCGGCATCCAGATATGCTCACCCGGGGTATATCGGTACACCAAAAGGTCCCTCTCGCCGTAACGGGCACCGATAACTATCGTGTTCTCCGTCTTTTCGTGGATTTTCCATTCCGTTTCGGCCATGGCCAGGAAGGCGAGCCAAAGTTTTCGGGCTAATTGCATATAACATCGCAGAATAAACGATATCGCGAATATCCAGTTTAAATATCATGAAGGTTTTCAGTTTTTTTGCCAATAAACTTTCAAACCGGATTTATGCGAAGGTTTCCACGCCAGCCTACCACGCTTAATGTCATCTAATCTTTATTCATTTTACCAGAAGCTACTTTCATCATCATTTTATATAGTTCTTCTTCAGGGTCTTCAATTATGACATTGTTAAAATCAAGAAAAACAAGTCCTGAGAGCAATGCAACTCGCTTGTTTCCATCGACAAAAGGATGATTTTGTTATATGTGATAAATATATGCTGCTGTCATTTCAAAAATACTATTATGCAAATAATCCCCATCAAATGTTGATTTTGTGATTGAAACAGCTGAGCTTAACAGGGAAATGTCTCGAATTCCTCTTTCACCTCCATAAAGTTCAATTTGATTAGCATGGATTTCAATAATCTCCGCAGCGTAGAAAAATAATATTATTATTCATTATTTAGCTAATTTTTTTAGTGTTGAACTATGTTTCTTATTAATAGAATTAAGTGATTTATTCAGTTTTTCAAATTGTGCTTTATTGGCCACAGGAGAAATAGTTATACTATTACCGTCAGTAGAAAGTTCTAAAGGAGTATCAATATCAATATTCAATAACTCCATAAGAGGTTTATCAATTATTAATGCGGAACTATTTCCATGTTGGATTAATTTCTTGATCATAGTCCCCTCCTAAACTGTATATACAATATGTATACATAGATAGAATGAGTCAATAATATTATTTGGGAAAAAATTAAATATGGAATGATAGTAAGCGGAGAATTTTTCGCATAACGTCAAAGCGTATTCTCCTTATTATCATATTGCAATAGCCACGCCTCCTTTTTTATGTCCTCCTTCAACATATTTATGTGCTTCAACCATTTTTTCAAGAGGGTAAATTTTATCGATTATAGGCTTTATTTTTTTTTCTTCAATCAATTTTGTTAAAAAATCCAGACGCTTTGATTCTAACCTTAAAGCACCATTATCAATTGATACCCATTTTCCTTCTTTTGAAAGAGCTTTTTTACATGCGTCTTTAAGATTTGATGTCCTACTTTTCCCATCAGGGCCGTGCCCAACAGAGTCCAAACCAAAATCAAATCTAGTATCCTCTTCCAAGGTATCAGTGGTTGTATAATCAATTACATAATCTGCACCTAGCGATTTAACTAAGTCAATATTTTTTCCACTGCAAACACCTGTTACCTTAGCACCTAATATTTACCATATTGAACGGCAATTGTTCCGGATGTGCCAGAAGCACCATAAATTACTATGCTTTGATCTTTTTCAATATTGCCCATATCCATATATTGAAGAGCCAAGGAACCACCATATACAGCAGAGGTGGCTTCTTCAAAGGAAATATTTTTTGGTTTAATAGAAACGCATCCTGTAGTTGAATCTGTTTCTTTAATACAAGTGTATTCAGCGTATGTACCAAGATTATAACCGGTCATTCCATAGATCTCATCTCCGGGTGAAAATCTTTTTATTTTACTGCCCGTTTTTTCAACTATTCCTGAAAATACAAGACCTATAATAGCCTTTCTTGGTTTGAATACCCCCATCATTAATCTAAAAGGTATTATTATCGGAAATGGTATTTTTGATCCTCGAATGTAAATGTCACTATTCGTTACTGCCGAAGCTTTGATATTAATTAATAGCTCGTTATCTTTGGGTACTGGTATTTTTACTTCTGATAGTTGAAGCACTTCTGGAGGTCCATATTTACTGCGAGTAATTGCTCTCATTTTGTTTTCCTTCATAGAAAAGCTCCTTTCAGTATCTTGATTTTAGCCCCAAGCATTTCACACAAAACGTTTCCAGGCTATGCGGCGGCGCGGAGAGCCGTCCGCTGCATGCTGTTGTTAGGCATTCCGCAACAGGTTCTGCACAGTGGCAAAAAACTGCTGGGTGGCCTGGTCCGTCTTGTCATAGTCGCTGCTCAGGGCGAAAAGATCCCGCACCTTCTGGTAAAAACGCTTCTCGGAGGCTCGAATCTCACGGATGCGCTCCAGCATCGCATCGAAATAGTCCGGGCGGCCATCCGGATTTTTCAGACGCTCGTCGTCCATCGCGAAGCCCTTGAGCAGGTACTCCTTGAGGACAGTCGACGCCCAGCGCCGGAACTGCACGCCCCGGGGCGAACGCACCCGGTATCCCACGGCCAGAATGGCGTCCAGGTTATAAAGCAGTGTCTTGTACCGCTTGCCATCGGCGGCAGTTGTCAAGGATTCCTTGACAACTGAATCCACATCCAACTCCCCGTCCTCGAAGATGTTCTTCAGGTGCAGGGAAATATTCTGCTTGGTGGCGTCGAAGAGTTCCGCCATCTCCAACTGTGTCAGCCAGACCGTGTTCCGGTCCGCACGCAACTGAACCTGGTTTAGGCCGTCTTCGGTGGTGTAGAGGATGATGTTCTTTTTGTCGCCGCTCACTTTTTTGCCCCTTCCACAATCTTTATCTCTTCCTCGGTCAGGCCGTAGAGTTCATAAACCATCTGGTCGATTTGTTTTTCGTATTCCTTGACCTGCGACTGTTTGGAGGGGGCTTGAGGATAATCGTCGTCTTTGGTTATTGACATAATCCTATTAACAGGCTGTTCAGGGGCGGCGCGCTTTTTGCCGTCCCCTGCACCAGCGAGGTTATGTGCTGACTTATAATTCACCTTCCTCAATTCCGGCGATCTTCATCAAATGCCGCTGCAAACCGATTTTCAATGCCATATTTCCGTGGACTGGAACAGAAATACGGGCATTCTCTCCAGCTTTGGCATAGATGTGATGACTGCCATTTATTCGCTTCAATTCCCAGCCTTTGGCTTCAACAAGCTTGCAGAATTTCTTACCGCTGACAGCTTTCAAATAGCTATCTCCATAACTTTATCTTTTCCCGATATTGAGATCTCCTGTACATCGACAGTTAGGCAACCCTCAACGGCTTCATAAATATTGCTCAACAATTCGTCGAAGGTTTCACCTTGAGTGGCACACCCAGGTATGGAAGGCACTTGTGCCCAATAGCCACCTTCCTCTGCTTCGTGTATTACAACTTTCAATTTCATGATTTTTCTCCTCTCTTGAACACATAACATCTTAGTAAATACCCATCCAGAATATTGGTTTCTTGTAAGACGTCAAG
>CAZYBU010000011.1:0-80461 GCA_964645775.1 uncultured Leptospirales bacterium
ACAGGTATAGCACATGTCGGTTAGATTGGGAAGATGGGGTTTATTTGACGGTTACATTTGACGGTTACGAATAAAAAAGAGAGGGCGTCAAGTATTTGACGCCCTGTGATAACGAGTTGCTGGTTAGTCATTACAACCTATCAATTATTTGCATCGAAAAGTATTTACTACTGTTTACGAACCATACGTTTCAATTGCTTTCACAATTTTCGGCTTGATCGCTGATAAATCAGTAATGTTCTCCAGTATCTCGCCTTTTTTCATAATAATCAAGGATGGACATTTAGTAAAACTCAGTCGACATGCAATCCGGTCTGATTTATAAACATCAATTCTTCTTAGAGTGATGCTATCTTTCAGCTCATTTTGTATTTCTTCTATTTTACCTAAATGTGTCCGGTCAAAGGGTTCAGCAGCATTATAGACATACGCCATAATAAGCCCTTCAGCTTCAAAAATTTCTTTCTGCACATATTCTTCTTCTTCAATATACTTCTCAACCATAAAACCGGCAATAGCACCATCGCCAACACTGGTGGCTATCTGGCGTAATATTTTATCACGGCAGTCACCCACAGCATAAATTCCGGGTTCTTTGGTTTCCATTGCTTCATTGGTTATAATGTAGCCCTGGGGTGTTAGATCAACTAAACGTTTAAAAATATCAGTGTTCGGTATATAACCGATGAAAAGAAAACAGGTATCCGTTTCGACAGGAACCAATTCGCCTGTTTTGATATTTTTCAAAACAACAGTTTCAAGATCACCATTTTCGTTACCTTCGAAAGAATCGACCATAGTGTTCCATAAAAATTTCATTTTTGGATTAGCTAAAGCCTTTTCCTGGGCAACCTTATTCGCATCCATGATCCCTTCATCATGCATCACCGATACAGTTATCTGTTTAGCAAATTTCGTTAAAAACATGCCTTCTTCGATTGCCGCATCTCCTGAACCAATAATTGTTACATTTTTATCGGTATTCCGGGCAGCGTCACATGTGGCACAAAATGAAATACCTTTATCATTTAAGAATTGTTCTTCGTTTTTAGCCTGAGTTAAACGGGGCTTATTTCCCGTGGCAATAATGACAGCTTTCGCATAATAATCTGTACGAAAAGTGCTGACAACTTTTTCACCACAATCAAAGGTAATTCCTTTAACATCTGTTAGCTTAACATCAACATTAAATCGACGAAACTGCTTATCAAATTTATTCATCAGCTCTGTTCCGTCAATAGGGTCAACGAAACCAGGATAATTCTCAATTTCGCTTGTGTATGTAACCATACCCCCCATAAGAGATTTCTCAATAAGCAGTGTCTTTAACCTGGCCCTGCCACAGTAGAGAGCTGCGGTCATACCTCCCGGGCCTCCACCAATAATCACAACATCATATTTTTCTACTTTTTTTTCCATCTATTTTTTATCCTTGTGAATTCCTTTTGCCCCACATATCTGCAATTATATACAATCCAAGCAATACGGCAAAGTGAATAATGATAGCTGGTAACCATCCACCAACCACCTCTGGAATAAATACCGGTTTTGCACTTTTAGAAACGACATAAGGTAACAGAGCAATACCTATTACAGAGCCAGCGATAAAAGTTATTATTACTATCCATTGCTGGATAAAACCCTCGCCCATTCTCATCAGTGTTCCTGATGCACATCCGCCAGATATAACAGCCCCGATACCGAAAATAAATGCACCGAGAGCGGTATGTAAGCCGGCAGGTTTGATTTTCCCTGCTGCTTCTTTATATACGACAGTACTTAGATCCAAACCAAAATGTGATATGTTATACGCCATAAACAATAAGGATATTGCTCCCAGGCCTATTATCACAGCTTTTGTTAGATTTGTTCCGCCGGTAAGAACCGGGTCGCGTAATGAGGCAGTAAAACAAAATCTGCTTCTCTGCAATACATACCCCAAAGAAACACCAATAACAAGGATATAAGCAGCTTTAGGATTAGTTTTATTACCAATAACGGCAAGAACCGCTATTGCAATAACCACTGCTACTCCAAGTGATATCTGGATTATTTTTTTTCTTCTGCGTTGTTCCGGGGTCTCTCTCGGTCTGCGTGTAGAAGACCTAACTATTTTACTTGTAGTTTCTTCCATTTTATTTAACCCCCTCTTTTACATAAACCATTTTTTTAACATGAAGCTGCCTACAATCGCACCTGAAAAAAAGAAAATCATAAATATCCAGGCATGTAACGAAAAGGCTGGTATAGCGGAAAAGAATGCGCCAATGTTGCAACCCATTGCAAATCGTGCGCCTACTCCCATAAACAAACCGCCAAGTAATGCCGCAACAACCTGCCTCATTGAGTTTATTTTTTTAAGTTTGAACGAAGCAGCAAGCAAGGTAGACATTAAGGCGCCCAGAATAATCCCGATGTTCGTTACACTCGGGACACTCTTCCAAAAGGTATACTTGGCAAGTTTGCCATTATACATAGCCCACGAGTCTGCATTTATTCCTGCAAACTCCAAAAATTTACCGCCCCATAAAGAAAAGGGACCGGTAACTCCCCATGCTGTTTTTGCTACAAGAAAGAGCATGATTGAAAGCATTGCAAGAAGGACAGCGCCTGTAACGTAAGACCATTCTTTCTTGAACAGCATTTCCCAATAATCATTTATTTTTTGTGACATACACGTACCTTCAAAGTGTTTATTTTAATATTACTTCTTTATTGAATGTGTTAAAGGAATCGTAAAATGGATTTAACCCTTTTCGATTACAATATCCCATTCACCTTCCCCGATTTCATCAATCTCTACATTGTAACCAACTTCTCGTGCCCAATCGGGAATGTTTTTCATGGCACAGCTGTGATCAATACTCACAATCAGAACATCGCCCTTAGCCATTGTCTCTAATTCCTTTTGTGTTTTCACCAATGGAATTGGACATGCCTCACCATAACAATCTAATGTTTTTTCTGCCATTTATTTGCCTCCTGTAATGCGTATTGAGAATATATAATGCTGAACATAAGCACCTTAATCTGTCAAGAAAAATTTTATAGTTTCCAATGGGCGTTATAAATTATTCCGCTCGTGCAGATTGCCTTCAAACTAAAATCTCCCTTAGTCTAAAACAATACGGTTTATTTTCCCTGGTACGGTCTGGTCTTCATAGCAAATAAGGTATGGACTGCATGTTCACTGAATTGTCACAAAAAAATCGTGCAGATTTCTGAGCACATTATTGATCTGCTTCTTCAACACCATAAATGCGTCATCATCTTTGAAAAAAAATCACTTTACAATTTAGCTAGTAATTACTATAGCTTTATAATCGAGATTGAGTCTTTATTCAATTATTTATTCACTTTTTTCAGTTTTCCTGGATTCTCTACTAATCCCCTCGTTCTAATTTGAAATCTGCGAAACCGGTGACATAATAATGCGCCGTTTACCGGAATCGCAACAACATGAGAAGGTGTGTTATGAGCTCAGTTGAAAAAATCCTCAAAAGCTACAAAGGGGACAAGAACCGCCTCCTGGACATTCTGCACGAGATCCAGAGAGGAAAAGGATATGTTCCCGAAGCGGACATCGAATCGGTGGCAGACAATCTGGGAATATCTGCTTCTGATGTCCGTGGAGTCGTCACTTTTTATCACTTCTTCTCCCAGAAGCCAGTGGGAGATTACGCAGTGTACCTCAATACCAATCCCGTATCCTGGATGATGGGCCGGGAGGCCGTTTCCCGTGCCTTTGAAGACGAAGCCGGTACCAGGTTCGGTGAAACAACCAGTGACGGGAAGATTGGTCTGCTAAACACCTCCTGTATCGGGATGAATGACCAGGAGCCCTCGGCCATTATTAACGGCCAGGTCTTCACGAAACTCGACGAGGAGAAGGCCCGCGAACTTGTAAGAGACATGAAGAAGGGCAAGGAGATCGATGAGATGGCCCGCGACTACTATGAGGCCGACAGCTGGAACGAGAAGCTCGGAGCGGGTGTCTCCATGAACCTTATGCAGCCGGGCAGGGTGATCTTTTCCGACGTCGAGACCGGCGCCGGGCTCTCCGCCGCTCTCAAGATGAAATCGGAAGAGATCATCGATATGATCAAGGACGCGGGTCTCCGGGGTCTTGGAGGAGCAGGCTTCCCTGCCGGTATGAAATGGGGATTCTGCCACACGGCGGATGGAGAAAAAAAATATATTATATGCAACGCCGACGAAGGTGAACCGGGAACCTTCAAGGACAGAGTGCTTCTGGCCGAGGCGCCGGAACGTATCTTCGAGGGTATGGCCATTGCCGGTTACGCTATCGGTTCAAACAATGGGTATGTCTATATCCGGGCCGAGTACCGCTTTCTGCAGGAGTATCTTGAGAAGACCCTGGAGAAGATGGAGAAGGATAAACTCCTGGGCAAGGGTATACTCAAGAGCAACTTTGATTTCAAAATCCATTTACGGTTCGGAGCCGGCGCCTACGTCTGCGGAGAGGAATCGGCCCTGATCGAGTCCCTGGAAGGGAAGCGGGGAGAGCCGAGAAACAGGCCTCCATTCCCGGCCCAGAACGGTTACATGGACCAGCCGACAACGGTTAACAACGTGGAAACCTACTCCCACGTGCCGGTCATCCTGGTGAAGGGAAACAAGTGGTACGCCTCCATCGGTTCAGGCCAGAGCGCCGGTACCAAGATGCTCAGCATCTCCGGTGACTGTGAAAAACCGGGAGTATACGAGATAGATTTCGGAACAACCATGAAAGAGGTCCTGGACATGTGCGGCGGAAGCGGAGCCATGGCCGTGCAGGTCGGTGGGCCCTCTGGTCAGTGTATCGGGAAAAATGACTTTGGAAGAAGCATCTGCTTCAACGACCTCGCCACGGGCGGGTCCATTATTGTCATCGGTCCCGATCGTGACCTGCTGGATGTTGTTCATAATTTTATGGACTTCTTTGTAGAAGAATCCTGCGGATGGTGCGTTCCCTGCCGGGCCGGAAACGTGATTCTGCTCCAGAAGCTGGAAAAGATCATGGAAGGCTCCGCTTCAGAAACGGACCTCGATGAGATAACGGAATGGGGAAAAATTGTGAAGGCTATGAGCCGTTGCGGTCTCGGACAAACGTCTCCCAATCCCATCCTGACGACCCTGAACAACTTTCGGGATGTCTACGAGTCCCGTCTCCGGAAGGGAGAGGACTTTGTCAGCCGGTTTGATCTCGCTTCAGCTGTGGCGGAATCGTGTGAAGCAGTGGGCCGGCAACCCAATTTAGAGGAGTAACGCTATGGCTGAAATCAGCTTTACCATAGACGGATGCGATTGTACGGCGAAAAAAGGTCAGACTATCGTTGAAGCGGCCCAGGACAACGGCGTTTACATTCCTGTTCTCTGCCACTTCGATGGTCTCCGGCCGGCGGGTATCTGCCGTATCTGTACAGTCAAGGTGGGCGGAAGGAACATCTCGGCATGTACAACGCCCGTGACGGACGGGATGGTGATTCTTAATGATATTGACGAGCTTAATGAAATGAGAAGAGCCATAATCGAGATGCTTTTCGTGGAAGGGAATCATTTCTGTCCCGCCTGTGAAAAGAGTGGAAACTGCGAGCTTCAGGCCCTGGCCTACAGGTACGGGGTTATGGCGCCCAGGTTTCCTTTTTTCTTCCCCATGAGAGAACCGGAAGTCTTCGATAGCATCATGATTGACCATAACCGCTGCGTTCAATGCAGACGGTGTGTCCGTGCCTTCAAGACCCCGGACGGCAAGAACGTCTTCTCTGTCGTGAACCGGAGCGGGAAGACCCGTATCGACGTGAACCGGGAGGCCCTGAACGCTCTCAGCGAGGAAGAGGCCAGTAAAGCCATGGATATCTGCCCGGTGGGTTCCATCCTGCGCAAGGAGGTCGGCTTTAACGTACCCATCGGTGAGAGAAAATACGACACTACACCCATAGGCTCTGAGATCGAAGGTCAGGCCGCGAATGGAGGTAATTAGAATGAGCAAACCGGTAGTTGCAACCACCTCCCTGGCAGGATGCTTCGGCTGTCACATGTCCATTCTTGACATTGACGAGCGGATCCTTGACCTGATCGAGCTGGTGGAGTTCAATAAATCACCCATCGATGACATCAAGACCTTTACAAAGCAGTGTGATATAGGGCTTATTGAAGGCGGATGTGCCAACAGTGAAAACGTGCATGTTCTTCAGGATTTCCGGAAGAACTGCAAGGTTATCATTGCCCTGGGAGAATGCGCCATTACAGGCGGTCTCCCGGCCATGAGGAACGGTATCCCGGTAAAGGAATGCCTGGAGGAGGCCTATCTCAATAGTCCCACGGTAGAGGATAATTCCATCATGCCCAACGACGATGAGATACCGATGATCCTGGACCGGGTCTACCCCATACAGGAAGTTGTTAAGGTGGATTATTATCTTCCCGGCTGCCCACCCAGGGCGGACATGATCTGGAATGCCCTTGTGGCTCTCCTGGAAGGTAAGGAGATTGACCTCCCCTACGAGGTCATTAAGTACGATTAACGGAGAAAGTGATGTCACAGAAAATAACTATTGAACCGGTAACGAGGGTAGAGGGGCACGGCAAGGTTACCGTCCAGATGGACGATAATAAGAACGTGGCTCAGTCCCGTTTCCATATCATTGAATTCAGGGGTTTCGAGCGATTTGTGCAGGGGCGTCCCTACTGGGAGGCACCGGTACTGGTCCAGAGGCTCTGCGGAATCTGCCCGGTAAGTCACCACCTTGCCGCGGCCAAGGCCATGGACGTTATTGTCGGAGCAGGGACTGGTGAAGGGCTCACCCCCACGGGTGAGAAGATGCGAAGACTGATGCATTACGGTCAGATGTTCCAGTCCCACGCCCTTCACTTTTTTCACCTTGCCTCGCCTGACTTTCTGCTGGGCGCTGACGCTGATCCGGCCATCCGGAACGTGATCGGCGTTGCCCTTGAACACAGGGACCTGGCGGTACAGGGCGTCACCATGAGGAAGTTCGGCCAGGAGATAATCCGGGCAACGGCCGGCAAGAAGATCCATGGAACCGGCGCCATCCCGGGAGGAATCAACAAGCGTCTCTCAGAGGCGGAACGTGACGAGTTTCTCAAGGGCGCCGATCCCATGAACATAGACAAAATGATCTCGTGGTCTCAGGGGGCCCTCGATTTCTTCAAGAGTTTCCACGCAGAGAATAAGGATATGATCGATTCCTTTTCCCAGTTTCCTTCCAGCCACCTGAGCCTTGTTCGAAAGGACGGGGCCCTGGACCTCTATCACGGGGTTCTCCGGGCCGTGGACGCGGACGGCAAGAAGGTGCTGGATGACGTGGACTACCAGGACTATCTCCAGTATATCGGGGAAGAGGTTCGATCCTGGAGCTATATGAAGTTCCCTTACCTCAAGAGCCTGGGCAAGGAGAAGGGATGGTACACGGTCGGCCCCCTGGCCCGTCTGAATACCTGTGATTTCATACCCACTCCCCTGGCCCAGAAGGAGTTCGAGGCCTACAAGAGTTATACCGGCGGAAAGCCGAACAACATGTCACTGCACATGCACTACGCACGCCTCATCGAGACCCTGCATTCGGCCGAGATGATGAAGGAGCTTCTGAACGACAGCGACCTTCTCTTCGGTGATATCGTGACAAAGGGTAAGAGGCAGGACGAAGGTGTGGGCCTTATTGAAGCACCCAGGGGAACGCTGTTCCATCACTACGAGGTCGGTGAAGATGACCTGATAAAAATGGCTAACCTGATTGTTTCCACCACGAATAATAACGAACCGATGAACAGGGCCGTGGAATTCGTGGCGAAAACTGTTTTCACGGGCCAGAAGGAGATAACCGAAGGCATGATGAACAGGGTGGAGATGGCCATACGGGCTTACGATCCCTGTCTGAGCTGCGCGACCCATGCTCTCGGAAAGATGCCCCTTGAGGTCTCCATGGTGGACGTCGAAGGGAACGTTCTGGCCAGCAGGAGTCGGTAGTGTCGAAATCTCTGTATGTATACGGCATCGGTAATCCAGGCCGCCAGGATGACGGAATAGGCCCTCTTCTGGCGGAATACCTGGAAAGCCAGGATTCGCCCGGAGTTATCGTGGACGTGAATTATCAGCTTAACGTGGAGGACGCTCTTAATATCTCCACCTGCGGGCGGGTACTCTTTATCGATGCCTCCTATACGTGCGAGGAGCCGTTCAGCTTCTCCGAGATAGAACCGGATCGTGAACTCACATTCACGACCCATTCCATACCTCCCGGCTCGGTTCTCTCTCTCTGCCGGGAGCTCTATAACCCGGAGATGAGAGGGTTTGTGCTGGGGGTCCGCGGTTACAGCTGGGAATTCATGGAGGAGATGTCTCCCCATGCCCGGCAAAACCTGGAACGGGCCCGGGAATTTTTAGATGAAATAATCCCTTCGCTCGCGAGGGGAGAAGAGATCGCCGGATTAACCGGAAAACCTGTTACCCTGTAAGGAGTTATTCCAATGTCAGATAAAAAAAACATCCTTGTAATAGACGATGATCCGGATATCCTCGATTCCATTGAGGCTATTCTTGACGCCCACGGTTTCGAAGTGGTAACCGCGGCCAGTGCCTCGGACGGTATTGCCCGGGTTCAGGACTCGTCGCCCGATCTTGTTCTCTGCGACATGATGATGGAGCAGATCGATGCCGGTTCAAAGGTTTCACGACATATAAAGGAAAATAACCCCGATCTTCCAGTCTATCTTCTCAGCAGTATAGGTACGGTTACGGCCCAGAATGTAGAGATAGACAAGATTGGTTTTGATGGTGTTTTCCAGAAACCGATATCACCCGATATACTGGTACAGTCCGTACAGAAGGCCCTGAAGGTTTAACCGGGCTCGTTATGGTCTGGCTTCCCGTCGAAGGGGATGAGGAAGCCGAACTCAGCCCATGACCCGGGACTGGAATCGGCCCAGATACGTCCACTTTGCATCTGGATTATCTTCCAGGACGTGTAAAGGCCGATTCCCGACCCCCGGCGTTTCATCAGTTCGCTGTTTTCAATTCTGGAAAACTTTCTGAAAAGACGGTTCTTCTCCTCGGAATCGAAACCGGGACCGGTGTTCCATACCGTTGTGATGATGCGGTTGCGGTAAAGTCGTACGTTAACGCGGATCTCACCGCCATCCTCGTTGTACTTGATGGCGTTTGAAAGCAAATTTGTGAAAACGATTCGGATGAGATTCGGGTCGCAGGATACCGCCGGGAAATAATCTTCAAAGTTTCGGATAAGGGTGATACTCTTTTCATCCATCTGGGGGGCCAGCATCTCGATGGTCTCTTCTATGATTTCACAGATGTAATCGATTTCACGCACGTTCAGTTCAATACGTTCGCTCTCGAAGCGGGAGAGAGTCAGATACTCGTCGGTCAGGTCCCTCAGGTACTGGGCCTTCTTCATCATCTTTTGTATATACTCACCCTGTTTTTCATTGAGGTCGCCCAGGTAGCCATCTTTGACAGTGTTTCCCAGTGTGAGGATGGAATCCAGGGGACTCTTCAGTTCATGGGTGATAAAACTTAAAAGTTCCATGTAGGAATCTATGGCGCCGCGGAGCTGGTCTATCATGTACAGCTTTTCAAGGACCTGGGCTATCCTCGGTATGATGAAGGAACTCAGGCGAATATGCCGGCGGTTGAAGGCGCCCGGCTTCCGTGATGACCGGAAGATAAAACCCAGGGGCCGGTCCATGACCACCAGCGGGCAGGTCATGGAAGACCGTACGTCCTCGTTGACCAGTAGTCTTGCCAGGAGGTAGCGGGGGTGCTCTTCCAGAAAATCGTTAAGGTCATTGATGATGAGGGGATATTTCCACTCCATCACCTTCTCCAGCACGGTGTTCTTGCTGTCGATCATGGCGCCAACCATGATGTTTGAAAGCGGGTAATTGGATATGACACTGGTGATACGGATACGGTTCCCCTGCTCTTCGATGAACCCGATGGCCAGCAGGTCACAGGGGATAAGGTCGGTGGTCTTGTAGTAGAGGTACTCGGCTATTTCGTCCGTGTCTGTGAGGTTGGCAACCGTATGGATTATCTCGTCTATGAGCTCTTTTTCCTCTTCCGAGATAGGCTGGTCCAGGAGTTCCCTGTCCGTCAGGTCACAGAAAAGGAAGTTGTCGCCATAACGGTCCGGCATGAGGTCTCCTTGCGGCGTAGCAGGTTGCAATGTTCACACGGATGATTCAGCCCATCAAGCGAAAATCAGGTCTGTTCAAGGGACTCCAGGTATTCTTCCCAGGTCTTCTCGATAAGCTCCGCCTCTTCCGGGTCGAGTTTCTCGATAACGAAACCGGCATGTACAAGGACACTGTCCCCTTCGACAAGTTCAGGGTACAGGGTGATGTCCACTTCTGTCTCCACACCGCCGGTTTCGACAACGGCTTTATATCCATCCAGTTTTTTTACTTCCATGGGTACGGCAAGGCACATTTCAATACTCCTTGTTCAGCATATCCTGGGTAGCTGTTCCTCGATAAGGAGGGGAAGCATGCGGTTTCCACCCACCGAGGTCTCCACCCAGGCCTTTCCCGGGAATTCGCTGTCTATTCTTCCTATGCGCGCTGCGTCTCTCCCTTCCGGGAATCTTCGCATGATTTCAACGATTTTGTCACTTATTTCTTCGGAGGCGATAATGATAACCTTCCCTTCATTGGCAGCATAGAGGGGATCGATTCCGAGGATGTTGCTTACCCCCCGGACCTCCTCCCGTAGAGGGAGATCGTCTTCCAGTAAACGGACTCCGTAGTGCCCCTGTGATACGATTTCGTTACAGACCGAGGCTACTCCTCCCCGGGTGGCGTCCCGCATGAACCTGATGGAATCGCCTGCCTCTTCCCGGATTGCAGAGATCATGTGGTTAAGGTGAGCGCAGTCGGAATTGAGTCCACGGGAGAAGGAGAGGTTGTTTCGCCGGGCCATGATGGCCATGCCGTGATCACCGATGGTTCCGTTTATGATGACGGCGTCACCTTCACGCACGAGGTGGCGCTGGGGAAGGCCATTCAGGATACCGATACCTGAGGTGTTTATGAAGAGCTGATCCGCCTTTCCGTGGGGGACGACCTTGGTGTCTCCGGTCACGATGGATACGCCGGCGGAATCCGCCTCCTTTTTCATCGACTTCAGGATGGTCTCGAGGGTCTCGAAATCGAGACCTTCCTCAATGATGAGAGAGCAGGAGAGGTAAAGGGGACGGGCACCCATGACCGCGAGATCGTTTACCGTCCCGTTAACGGCAAGCCTGCCGATGTCACCTCCGGGAAAGATAAGAGGGGTGATGGTATAGCTGTCGGTTGTGAAGGCTATCTTTGATGTCGGGATGTCGAGAAGGGCTGAGTCGTCAAGCTGAATGGAATCACTTCCGAGGTTCGCCCGAATCGTTTCATTGATAAGGTCATTCATCAGTTTTCCGCCGCTTCCGTGGCCTGGCAGTATGGTCTTCATGTCAGGTCACCTCCCCATTTATAGTAAGCGGAACAGGGACCTTCTGATGAAACCATGCAGGCCCCTACCGGGTGTGCCGGTGTGCAGGCTTTTCCGAAGAGTGGACAGTCCGTGGGAGCGATGAGTCCGCGGAGGAGCTCCCCGCATCGGCAGCCTTTATGCTCACGCCTCTCAGGCGGGGTGACGGGAAACTTCTTAAAGGCGTCATGTTCGGCGTACTCCTCGCGCAGAGAAAGACCGCTTCCCGGTATAACGCCGATGCCCCTCCATTCGGCGTCCGAAGATTCAAAGACAGTATCGAGAATTTCCAGGGCCCGGGGATTACCTTCCTGCCGAACGACCTGGGGATACTCATTGGAGACCCTGACCTCACCTTTCTCAAGCATTTCCACAAGGGCCAGGGTCGCCCTGAGAAGTTCTTCCGTTTCGAAGCCGCCTACAACGCAGGGACGTCCGTAGTCCCGGGCTATGAATTCCCAGACCGTGACGCCGACGATGGCGCTCACGTGACCGGGCAGTATGAATCCGTCTATCTCCGTTTCTCCCATGTCCAGCAGGGCCTTCACGGCCGGTACGGTAATCTTGTTTCCCGACAGGAGGGAGAAATTCCTTATTCCCTTATTCCGGGCCTCCATGACAACCACAGCTTCGGAGGGGGCCGTAGTCTCGAAACCGACGCTCAGGAAAAGAACCTCCCTCTCCGGGTTCTCTTCCGCCAGGGCCAGGGCTTCAATGGGAGAGTAGACTACCCGGATATCCATGCCGGATGAACGTTCCTGGTTCAGGGAACTGTAGGAGGAGGGAACCTTGATCATATCGCCGAAAGTGGTGATGACAGGATTGTGAACCTTGCCAATTTCAATGGCCCTGTCAAGATAATCGTTGGGCGTAACGCAGACCGGGCAACCGGGACCATCAATGAGCGTGAGACCTTCGGGAAACCGGTCCTTGACCCCTGTTTGAAAGAACTCTGCCGTGTGTGTGCCGCAGACCTCCATGACCCGAAGAGGACGGGTCAGATTATAAGAAGAAAGGCGGTCTGCCAGATGGCGGTACCTGTCATGTTTCATGGTTTCCTCGGAGCTTTTGCGATAATGAATCGTGGAATTCTCAGGTCTGAAGTCAAGGATATTAATTCTGGAATCGCTCCAGAAGTGTAGTTTGATTTTTTCTTGAATAAAAAAAGGGGTCTGTGTAAAATTGTATAGTTGTAGTATCTGGTTGCACGATCAGTTCTCTTTGATCATTATGCCAGGATTGTACACACGACCCGCCGCAAGCGGGCTTTTCATTGCGGTCAGGGTAGATTACACCAAAGAGTGGAACGTTCCAGAGATTAAAAGATTATAACGAGGTTTATAGGGAATGGCTAAGAATAACGGGAAAGGGTATGAACTGATTATCGGAACACCATCCTACATGGAATCGGACAGCATCGGTTATGTCACGGAGCAGATAGACCGAGGTATCCAGGAATACTTTCCCGACTACAGAGCGGTTATTGTAAACGTGGATAACGACAGTCCCGATGACACGAAAGGGGCCTTCCTGGGTACCGATACCGTAACGGAGAAGAAATATATTACCACCCCGAAGGGGGTGAAAGGGAAGGGAAACAACTTTTTAAATCTCTTCCGTTTCGGCAGTAAGCACGCTGACTCCCTGAAAGCCGTTATTGTTGTGGATTCGGATCTTATGTCCATTACTCCTGAATGGATTCGGGACCTGGCCTATCCTGTCATCAAAAAGAAGTTTGATTACGTGTTGCCCCGCTATTCGCGTCACCAGTTCGACGGGACCATCACCAATCATATATGCTACCCCATGCTCTACGGTTTAATCGGAGAAAACATCCGCCAGCCCATAGGAGGGGACTTCGCGTTCTCGCCCCGTCTGATGGAGTACTGGCTGGAGCAGAAATGGCATCCTACCACGAAACAGTACGGAATCGATATATTCATGACCATGAACGCCATACTGGGGGAGTTCAGAATCTGTGAGGTGGGCCTGGGCGCCAAGAAGCATAAGGCAAGCTCTCCGAAACTCGGACCCATGTTCACCCAGGTGGTGACGACCTTTTTCGAGATGATACTGGAGCGGAAGGCGGATTGGATAGGTATCCCGGTTAATGATCCGAAGCCGAAACCTCTCTTCGGGCAACAGCGTCTCGATCCGCCCCAGGAACTTTCTGTCGATCTCAGGGACCTTAAGGACAAACTCAGGCAGGAGTACCTCCCGAGGGAGAAGCTCCTGAAAAAATTCCTGAGCAGCTATCTCTTCCGGAGCTTCGAGGAGATGGTCCACCAGGATCATTTCTCCATGAGCATACTCATGTGGACCCAGGCGGTCTACCAGTTGCTCTTCTCCTTTGATACAGGCGGAAGCAAAACAAAAAAGGATATCGTGGAGGCCTTAAAACCTCTCTACTTCGCCAGATCCGTAACCTTTGATTATGAGACCTGGAAATACAGGATCGATTACGCGGAGAAGGCCCTGCTGGAACAGTCGATGGCCTTTGCCAGCCAGAAGCCCTATTTCTACGGTCTCTACCTGAAGCAGGCCCAGAACCATAAAAAAAAGAAGAAAGGGTAACACGATCAGCGGCCCAGAAAGTTTCGGTCCCAGTCCTTCCAGACCGCGTCGTATCCAAGCTTTCTGAGATTTTCGTGGATTTCCTGAGGGGAACGCAGGTCGATTACGGCAAACTGTCCGTCAGCTTCCACTTTTCGGCTGTATCCTCCCGGCTCTGTTCTGGAACCGGCGCTCATGTAATTGATTCCCAGGGGGACAAGGTTGTCCCTTAGCTCGGCCGGTTCCCGGGTCGAGAGAAGAAGGTCTGCGTCGGGAAGGACGATGCGGGAGGCGCATATAATATGGGTCAGGTCCCGGTCCGATACAGGATGAGGGACGGTGAAATTCCCCGGGGCCTGCCTGATGCGGGGAAAAGAGACCTGAACATGGCTCTTCCACCATTTTTTCTGGAGATGAAGGGCGTGGAGCAGGGTATATACGCCTTCCGCTCTCCAGTCGTCCAGGCCGAGGAGCGGCCCGATGCCGAGAGAGCGGAATCCGGCCTGGCCACCCCGGTCAGGACCCTCAAGGCGGTACCGGAAGTCTCTCTTGGGGCCGCCGGGATGCATGACAGCGTAGGTCTCCGGGTTATAGGTCTCCTGGTAGAGCGTGAGACCGTTGGCACCGGCGGCGATAACGGAACGGTATCCATCCACGTCCATGGGAAAAACTTCGATAGTAATGGAAGAGAAACGGTCATGAAGCCGGTTGATGACTTCTTCCAGGTACCGGCGGGGAAGACGGCCCGGCGCCTCCCCCGTGAGGAGGAGTATATGGCGAAAACCCTCGTTGTGTAGAAGGGAAGCCTCTTCCACCGCTTCGTTAACGGAAAGGGTAAGGCGCTCGATATTGTTATCCCGGTTGAAGCCGCAGTAGATACACCGGTTAACGCATTCGTTGGAAAGGTATAGCGGTGCGTAGAGAATGACCACGGAGCCGAATCTCTGGAGGGTGATGCGGGATGTCAGTTCTGCCAGTTCTTCCAGGTATGGGTCCGCGGCCGGAGAGAGGAGGGCGGCCAGGTCATCAACGTCGAGGCGGTCAGACGCCAGGGCCCCCGCGACGTCTGCTTCGGTACGGGAATGGACCAGGTCCAGGACCTTTTCCCAGGGGTATTGCTGTATAATTTCCGTGAACATGTTATCGCAGAAAGCCGGTCAGGGGACTGGAGGCGCGGGCCTCCGTGCTTATGCCGGAGCCTTCCGCCCGGCGGCCCAGCTCACCCGCCTCAACGGCGAGACGGAAGGCACGGGCCATGGATACAGGGTCCGTGGCCGTGGCGATGGCGGTGTTAACAAGGACTGCGTCAGCGCCCAGTTCCAGTGCGGCGGCCGCGTGGGAAGGCTGACCTATACCGGCATCAACCACCACCGGAACGTTCGCCAACTCGATTATGATACCAATGCTGTCTATGGTTCGTAAACCCTGATTGGTGCCGATGGGAGCCCCCAGGGGCATGACCGTGGCGGTCCCGCTGTCTTCCAGGTGGCGGGCCAGGACCGGGTCCGCGTTGATGTATGGGAGGACCACGAAATCTTCTTTTATAAGTTCCCGGGCCGCTTTAAGGGTCTCTACCGGATCGGGTAAAAGGTACCTGGGGTCCGGGGTCACTTCCAGTTTGACCCAGTTGCCGTACCCGGCGGCCCGGGCAAGCTTCGCGAGTCGTACGGCCTCTTCCGCGTCCCGGGCGCCCGACGTGTTGGGAAGAAGCTGTATGTCGGGGAAAGACTGTATGGTAGACATAAGGTCGTCGGTACCCCGGTCAAGGTCTACCCTGCGCAGGGCCACGGTCACCATCTCCGATCCCGAGGCTTCGATGGCCCGGGAGAGGAGTTCGTTCGACGCGAACTTGCCGGTACCCAGAAAAAGGCGTGAGTTGAAGGTCCGGCCCGCTATGATAAGTCTTTCGTCTGTCATTTAATTCTCCTTAAAGTCATTCTGACAGCACCCTGCCCGGGAGGCAATGATTAATCTTGCCGCCCGTAATGGAAAAGACTTTGATTAAAAACCGATAGTGTGTCATAATGCCAGTTGTTATGGAAGGTCTTTCTGTTACAGAATCTCTGGCCTATCCCAGGCCCTTCGATCGATGTTACTGGGTCCTGGCCGGTCGGTTCCTTGCCGGAGCTTTCCCCCTTTCTGCCGGGGGAGATGAAGCGGTCCAGATGCTGGTGGATTCAGGGATACGCGCGGTCATAAGCCTTATGGAGGAGGGTGAGGACCGGGTATGGGGATTTCCCCTGAACGGCTATGATGATCTCTTTGCCAGAGTGGCTGGAGAGGTACGGATTCTACGCCGGCCGGTGCGGGATATGGACGTTCCATCGATAGATGAGATGATTGCCATTTTGGACGATATTGATGACACTATCGAGCAGGGAAACCCTGTTTATCTACACTGCTTCGGTGGGCTGGGTCGTACCGGCACGGTGGTCGGCTGCTGGCTTGCCCGGCACGGGCATGGTAAAGGAGAAGCAGTGTTGAGAATATTATCAAATTTGAGACAAAAAGACAGCGGGTTCTCCCAGTCTTCTCCCCAGACAGCGGAGCAAAATCGCATGGTTTTAAACTGGAAGAATGGAATGTAGTTCAGTCCAGGGCGTCAGCCGTGTCCAGGGGCCGCAAGGTCAGGCCACGTCTATCCCCATCCTGCTCAAGGATACCCCTCTCCACAAGGGAGGCCTTCCATGTCGCAGACTTTAGGCACGAAGCGATATGTTCCATGGCGGCCCTGTAGTCGAAATCTCCGCAACTGAACAGATCAACAGCCGCGTAGCGGTGTTCCGGCCAGGTATGGATAGCGAAATGTGATTCAGCCACGACACAGACACCGCTTACCCCGTAGGGAGTGAACTGGTGAAAGAGGGGTTGGATCAGGGTGGCGCCGGAGATGTCGACGGCTTCAACCATCACCTTTTCGATTCCTTCAAGGTCATCGAGAATCTCCGTGTCGCAGTCATGGTATTCTATAAGAACATGGGAGCCGAGATTCATAGCGTCACCTCAAAAGGATAAGTAGATGCCGGCAAGATTCATGTACCGGCAGCGTGGGGCGATATATGGAATTCGCCCTGTTCTCCCGAAGCCTATTCGCGTGGTTTGTGAAGGTCATTTCGAACCGCCCACGATTGAAATGATGGAGGCTGAACCGGGGCTGTAGCAAGCAGGGAACGGAGTAGCATCCTCCAGGAGGATTTGCTCCTGCGTCTCCATGTCGGCAAAGCCTGAGCGGAAAAGAAAGGGACGCGCCATGGAATAGAATTCTCTGCTGTAAATCTGGAGGACAGTATAATCCATGGGAGAGGAAAAGTCGAGAAAAAATGACGCTATGAGGGCGCTTAGGTAGAGTTTTGCCCGGGGGTGGGTTAGTGGACAGACCGATGAAAATATTTATATTATGTTAATGCTGAGCATTCGAGGGCGCAGGTTTTATCCTTGACTCCAGAGATGTGCTGGAGTATTTCTCGAATACTGGAAAGATGGAGAAACTATGGCCCTGGAACAGGACATGGATAAGGAAGAGTATATAAAGAACCTTGAGCGGGAAGTAGAGTCCCTGCGGTCCATAATCAGCGCCTTCGAGAACCTCACGGTTCTCAGCGACCAGGAGCATCTTGAAGATAAAGAAATCATAAACGCCTTTGAAAACCTGACGCAGTTTACTGCCCGGAAAAGGGAAGAAGACAGGAACGTAATCGAGGCCCTTGAAATGGTCACCGAGTTCTCCACCCGGGAAAAGAAACAGCGGGACATGATCATCAAGGCACTGGAGACCATAAATGACTTCTCCAGACGGGAACAGAAAGAGAAGGAATCGATCATAAGCGCTCTGGAAAATCTCACCGAGTTTTCAGCCCGGGAAAAGCTCGATAAGGAAGCGGTAATCACCGCCTATGAACACCTGACCGACCTGCAGGCCCGGGAGAAACACGACGCTGAATCGACCATTGACGCTTTTGAACGGGTATCGGAGCTCTACAGAGAAGAGCTTCTTAACAGTATGCGTTCTTCTTTCGATCCCCGGCGGCCCGCCCATCCCCTGGAGAAGGAGATCGTTAAGATACTGGACGAAGACACAGAGAATGAGCAGCATATTCTGACCAAACTGAATATCCTCAGTTCCCAGAAGGACGACAGTAATTTTTATTCCCATCTTTTCAATGTCCTTATCAATATGAATTTCGATGAGCAGGAAGCCAAGAGGTACTGGAAGGATATCATGGAGCTGAACCGTGAGGCATCCAGTAAACTGGGCAGGAACGTCTCTTTCCGGGTATCCATGCTCGATTACTTTATTGACCAGAACAAACATCTGAAGAACCCCAAAATTATCGAGTTTCATTTTTTCGAGTCGACCCTTTCAAGCGCCATCTATGATTCCCTTACCGGACTGCTGAATCGAACACATCTGAATATCGCCCTGAGAAGCGCACTCAGGAACGCCCGTCTCTACCAGAAATATCTGGGTGTAGTCATGTTCGACCTGGACAATTTCAAACGATTTAACGATTTCTTCGGTCACATCGAGGGAGACAGGCTCCTTAAGTCCCTGGGGGAGATCTTTCATCAGATATTCCAGCCGCCCAATTACGTGTTCCGGTACGGCGGCGAGGAGTTCCTGGCCATCATTGAGACAGATTCCGCCGACGATGTGTTCGAAATGGCGGACCGTGCGCGGAAACGGCTTCTCGATGAATGGAAAAGCTGTATCGTGCCTGTCTCCATGTCGGCCGGCTACGCCGTCTTCCCGGAGGATGGCCATACCACGGACATCCTTATCAGTCGGGCCGACAGGACCCTCTACGATGCCAAGTATTCAGGGAAGAACATCATTCTTCGGTACTCAGAGGCCAGGAGGAGAAATTCCCGCCTGGTAACCACAAGGCAGGTAGCCTACAGTCTGCGTGGGGACGGTACTCAGGAGAAGGTCCTGGCCCGGACTGTGGACGTGAGCCGGGGAGGGGTGGCTATTGAGATGGAAAAGGCTCTGAAAAAGGACGTTCTCCTTGATATCTATCTGGACCCGATGCGTTGTGCCGCGGATTCCCTCCTTGAGGGGGTGGTTACCTGGGCCAGGCAGAACGAAGATGGTACATGGCTTGTCGGAGTCGAGTTTACGGATGAAAACGTCAGCCGCAGGGTCTTTCTCCAGTACGGCGATTCGGCCGAAGATAATATGAACGAATCAACCGGCCTGTAATTGTTCTTGATTAATTTTCCCCTTCCGCAGTTTATATTCAAAAGCTACTGTTTCACCGGAAAATCGTGAAGGCGGATACCCGGCTCCGCGGGCTCCTTAATGGAAAGCTCTGCTGACACCGGGTCGCGAAGGGTATCCTGCCGCAAAAACGAAGATTACCGCGTATCCGGGATTGACCGTGGAGGGCTACTCGGAAGGTAATGACGGCCGTAGTCCGGCAATACGCGCTTAATAAAAGCCGCCGTTCAGGGGTCCATGCGGCAATTTTTTCTTACCGGGAAAGAATAGACATTTTGCGGAAAGGATCGGAACCGGCGGGCTTTATCTATATGGACAACCTGTACCAGCTTTTACATAATTGGTGTGAAATGTCACCCGAATGTTCGATCATTGAACTTGATGATCGGAGCATTACGGGACGGGAGGCCCTGTCCCAAATACAGAGGTGCGCTTCCCTTTTTCGGAACCGGGGGCTCTCCATGGGAGATCGGGTCCTTCTTAACCTGGGGAACGGTCCTGATTTTCTCTGGACCTATTTTGGCGCCTGCCAGATCGGGGCCATACCTGTACTGACGAACCCGGCGGCAAGAAGGTTCGAGCTGGAATATATTTGCGGGGAAACGGAACCTGTCCTGGTGGTGACTTCATCCCGCTCCCTGAAACACTTTCGGCATGAAACTGATTATTTTTTCCCACAGGAACGTATCATTCTTTCGGACGGGCAGGATACCGGGAACCTCTTCAATAAACTCCTTGAAGACGAGGAGGAGATGGAAATATGGGAGAGCCTGCCTTCTGACCACCCGGCCGCCATTATTTTCACCTCCGCGATGGACGGCTTTCCCCTCGGCGCGGTCCTGACCCACGGAGGCATCATGGAATCCGCCTCCAGTCCCGGCTTCACTGACGAGGTGGAGCTTACCTTTCTCGCGGTACTTCCCCTGTTTCACTCCTTCGGCCTGACCGCCACGCTCATGATTCCCCTGGCCCACGGTCACCGAATACGCCTCATGGAACGGTTCGTTCCCGAGACCTTTATTGAAGTCCTGACCGGAGGAGAAGTTACCACCCTGAGCGCTGTTCCCCTCATGTACCGCATCTTCAATGACACGGTCCCGGAAGGCACACGTTTCCCGAACATGAGACAGTGGATCGTTGGAGGAGAGAAAATAGATGTACCTCTTTTGGAAGAGATGAAGGGTAAGTACGACATCGATCTTCGCCAGGGATACGGTCTCACGGAGGCCTCTCCCATCGTTACCTGGAACAGGCAGGACATAAAGAACAGGTTCGGATCCATAGGAAAGGCCATGGAGTACAATCGGGTGAAAATTGTGGATGAGGCCGGCCGGGAACTGCCGCCCGGAAGGGAAGGGGAGATCCTCGTGAAGGGTGTCAATGTTATAAGTAAATATTACAACAGGCCGGAGAAGACCTCGGAGTATATTCGTGACGGATGGTTTCACACCGGGGACGTCGGTAAGGTCGATGAAGATGGCTACTACTACATTACCGGTCGAAAGAAGGATATGATTATCCGTTTCGGATTGAACGTCTATCCCAGGGAGGTGGAACGGATCCTCGGGTATCATCCCGACGTGGAGAGCGTCGCCGTGACGCCCCGTTTCGGCGAGGAGGAGAGCCTGGAGGCCCGCCTCATCGTGAAGGAGGGGAGCGCTCTTAATCAGCAGAAGATGCGGAACTGGTGCCGGAGAAACATCTCCTTCTACAAGATACCTGAAACCTTTCTTTTTACCGGGTAAATCGCTTGATTTTGTGCCGGGAGCTGCAATCCTTGTCATTAAGGCCAACGTAGCTCAGCTGGTAGAGCAGCTCACTCGTAATGAGCAGGTCAGCGGTTCGATTCCGCTCGTTGGCTCATAACCCCTGGAATTTCCAGGGGTTATTTCATGGATAGCTTCTTCGATAGTAATTTATTTGATATCATGTAAAGCCTGTTGACAACCTGATTGGTAATACTATTATTATCGCATGAAAGAAAGTGTACTTAAAAAAATCAGGGATTCCCTGGAAGATGTTCCAGACCTCTACTCCGCTTATCTTTTCGGGAGCCATGCGGAGGGGCGAGATGATGAATCAAGTGACATTGACCTGGTTGTTATTCTCGATATGAAAGGCTTTGCGAAAGACTACAGAGAATATCTCTCTCGCAGGCAACGAGTTTCCAGAATTCTTAGAAACCTTCGCATGGAATATGGTCTCGACCTTCTCGTATATACGCGTGATGAATGGGAATTCCTTGTTTCCAGGGACAACTCACTTGTCCGTTCAATTACTGAAAAGGGGTTGGCTGTCAGTTGAATGATAATGTAGCTGAATGGCTTGAGTATGCTGACAGGGATTTTGTGGCAGCTGAAACGCTCGTGGATAAAGAATATCTCGCAAATGTTGTATTGTTTCATTGCCAGCAGTGTATTGAAAAAATCCTCAAGGCACTACATGTCAGTCTTTCCCGGGAGGTCCCTCGCATTCATTCGACCGTAAGACTATACCTTGAACTTCCCATTAAAATAAAATCAGAATTAGGGCTTCCAATTGAGAAACTTGAAGCTCTCGATGATGTTTACATAGATAACAGATACCCGGCAGGAATCGGAATGCTTCCACAGGGATTTCCCTCAAAAGATATTGCTCTGGAATTTTTGAATGACGCTAGAGAGCTATATTCAGGTATAAAAGAGTATATAACTATGAAAAGCTGATGTTCGAATCCGCTCGTTGGCTCATCTAACCTGGGATTTCCAGGGGTTATGTTTTCGGCTGATTTGCTTATTCTTCCCGGGGATGCCAGAACTTTGTCACGGCTATACGGGACTCTTTGGCTTCAGGTATTCTTACGAAAAAACGCGTGAGGGAGACAGGGAGTTCCTCAACGGCGATACAATCTGCAGCAGTTATTTTATATCGCCCGGAAAAAACTGTACCTTCAGGCACACAGAGACTTTCCCGGCCCGGGCAATTAACGTATATCACAAGCATTTATTAAAGCCGCAGCATACAGAATGACATCTTCTGGTTGTCTCTGGTACTCTCTCTTCCCGGTCCTGGTCGCACATATCCTGACTTTGGGCGATTTGCATAGTTATCCAGATGCCATGGCGCAGGATACCATGAAGTAGCACAAAACGTAAAAATGGCGTTATACAGTAACTTAATATTCGTTTCCTACCCCCTTAATGATTACATTGAATATAACACATCGGGATAATCATAGCTCATCAGTTAAATAGTTGCTGTTTAATTTTCATTCTCTTGAAACGCTGCTTTCCGGTTGGTGTCAGTGCCTCTTTGTGAATCTAAACAGCTGGAGTGAAAAAATGGATTATTTTTCCTTTAATGACCGTGTCGTTGCTGTGTACAGAAGATGCAGGCGGAGTCTGCTGGGACTCAGGAACTCCCTGGATGAAGCTGAAGACCTTTTGCTGAGCCTTTCCGAGCGCGACCCCAACCATATTCGTGTCTACTATGAACTCTTTTTCCGGTACTTCGCCTACAACCTGGAATCTGTTTCCGGACAATATAATTTTGTTGTAAAGGCCCGGAAACGGCCTCTCGATAAAGTCAACCTGGGGTTCCTGGTAAAAAACAAAATCTACATGTACGGTTCCATACCGGGCGACGATGAGCCTGTCATGTCGATGCCGGAGTATCTGGAGGAGAAAATGAGTAAGTCATCCTCCGTAACGGCTGTTGGAGCTGTCGTTAACATCGACGATTATATGTGGAACTGATGAAAGGTGCCTTTATGAACGGTAAGGTCCTTCTTGTAAATACCGGCAGCTGGCCCGGGGAGTCACTGCTCCGGCAGAACGGATTTGACGTTACCTCTCCTGCCCTGTAATGGCGATAGAGAAAGGGAGCAGCGCGAACCGACAGCTCACGACCTCAGGTAATGTTTAAAGAATACAGTCAGTAACTTTTACCTGTCCGCTTTCCTGAAATTTAACGACGAAATCCATCACAGAATCTAAATGCGCATAGATAAAAATATATTATTTCATATCCGTATAGATGAAACCATCGGAATGACAAAGATTACGGTATGAAGGGATCGGGACAGGTAGTTGGGAATATCCGATGAAGCACAAAGGAACGGATACCAGTATTGGGTATCAGTCCAAATTTCAATGCAATATTTTTATATGACATAATTCTTCTGAGTTCCAAATAGTAAAATATAAATTTTCTAGTAATTATTTCTGTAGATGATTTCAGGTGCAAACAAAAGAATTATTATTTCCGCCGTCTTCGTCGGCGGGAAGAACAGATTACTTTTAAGGGCAACCATGGTTTAGAAATAAATTTTAGAATTATTAATTAAAATGAAATAAAATCTTGACAGTATCCCGCATAGATAAACAATGTAACGTAATATTGTAATATTTATAAGGAGTAGAATATGGCAACTGTATCCAGCCAGGGAACACAAAAAATTCAATCAATTGATAAACAGATTGAAGAATTGAAGAAGAAGAAAAAAGAACTGAAAGAACAGGAAGAAAAGGCGCAGGTTAACGCTATCATTCACAACACAACCCTCGATTCCGTAGTGACCTTTGAACATAAGGGAGAAAGAATGAGAGGTAAAGTAACCAAAATCTCACCCAGGGGAGTGACCGTTGAGGGAGATTTCGTTAATAATCGGGGTAAAAAAACCAGCAGTATGAATGTTGCATTCAAGAAGATCGTGGATGTGAAAAAACCGTAATGCTTGCTTTATAAAACCCCGACCTGGTCGGGGTTTTATATCACAGAACCTGTTTTCCCACGCAATCACGTATGATCCTGTCCCGTTCAGGAGAATCTTTTTCAAAGACGCATCCGCATCGCCAGTTTTTGATGGCCTGGTGAGAATGTATGACCCGCACCAGGTCTTTCCGTACATGACGGCCGACTCTGTAAAGGACGATCAGTGTATCGCCGGAACGGTATCTTGTGTTCTGATCAACATCGAGGGATATGCCCCCGATTGATATGTTGTTGACCCAGCATTCCTTTCCCTCGCTCTCCTCGGGATTAACTCCCGGGAGGTAATAGGTCGATTGAAAAAGATCTATCCTGGGAAAGGAGCGTTTATCCTTCCGGTCCTGGTCTTTCTTATTATTCAGGAAGAACATGAATCACTCTCTTGGTAATCCTGTACTTTCGGGGCCGGGAAGGCAGCCGGTAACCTGAAGGGGATTCCCATTACAAGCCTCAGATTACCGGGTTTATGAATGCGTATTGACCTCTTACACCCTGATCGTCTCAATCGAAGTGTCAACCTGTTCTGATTTCTTCTTATCCTGGCCGGCATCCATGAAGACGTACTGACGCGCCTGGTGCATAAAGGCCTCAAGGCGTGTTCGTATATTCACGTCTTCCGCACCGTCGAACTTGAAGGTCGTTATGGCTGTGTTCGGATAGTCTGTCTTCAGGCTCTTCAGCATGGCGGCGATAGGTGTGCCAAGGAGGCAGGTGAAGGGGATAAGGTTTATTATCCCGTTTATGCCCTGGCTTTCCACCAGCCAGCGCGCTTTGCCCATGCTTATGACGATTTCGTTCTCAATTATCTCATCCACGTAAGGTTCCGCCAGGTCCTCAAGTTCCTGGACGCCCGGCTCGGGATAAATCTGGAAGTAATCCTCAAAGGGTTTGTAGATCCTGTGCTCCTCAAAATGCTGCCATGAGTCTGATATGAACATATTGGCCCATTCCCCAAGCCTCTTCTTACGGGATGATTCCACCAGGACAACATGGTTGAAGTGGAGCATGTTCTCGGCTACGGAGGGGGCGACGACTTCTCCTCCCATCTCTTCAATCATCTCGATTATATTGTTGTTGCTGTAGGGATGCCATCTGAGGTAAAACTCGCCGATAATGCCTATCTTCGGTTTAACCCTGCTCCGGTCCACCTTTACTGTGTCGAATTCTCTGCGGGCCAGTTTCATCGTGTTGACGACACTGCCCCTCTTTCTGATTGTTTCTATCAGCATCTTCCGGGATCGATCATAGGCGGCCTGGGCCTCGCCCGGGTTAACCTCGTAGGGTTTCGTTTCCCGGAGGGCTTTGAACAGGCAGTCCGTTGCTACAATGGCGGTCCAGGACTCAAGAGGCATTCTCCGGTTAACCCGTCCCATATCGATCATGGCCTTTTCGGCCGATGGAGCGTAAACTTCTACGTCCGGGTGACCCAGTTGTTTCAGAACAAGTCTCTGCATGGCTTCGTAATGGTTCAGGCGGCAAACACCGTTACCGGCCGGCATGAAGAAGGCGGAATTGTCCGGGTCAAAATCAGGTCTCTGGGCCATCCTGACTACGTCCCCGGTCATGACTATATAGGGGAAACATTCTTTATTATTGGTGTACTTCCGGGCCCAGAGAAGACTCTCATCGTCGGTGGGCGGCAATACCTCGGTAACCAGTCCGTTTGCTTCAAGGGCCGCGGCCAGGGAAAAGACATGGTCCGTGAGGTTGGGAAGATAAAGCTTCTTGCCTGAGCGGAGAAGGTTTTTGCCCACCACATCTGGCGGCTCCCCCTTGGGAAGGTCCTGTATATTGCTGTAGTGTCTTCTCCGGGAAGAGGTGAGGCTGTCCACGAAGGCCTCGGCCCGTGTCATGATACCGGCGTCAGCGCTGTGCTCGTCCACCTCAAGTATAAGGCTCGGTTTGTCGCCCATCATGTACCTGAAGTACTGAAGAATAAAGGAATCGGGGCCGCAGGCAAAGTTTGTTATGTACACTGGAAAGAGTCTGGGGTCGTCACGGATGAGCTTGGCGGCGCCCAGGAGGCGATGGCCGGCGTACCAGTACATGGTGGGAAGCTCATCCTGCACGTCCATCGTGTTAAGGAGCAGGAAGTCCATCGGAATGACTTTGACTCCCAGGCTGTTGATCTTGCCCGGTACATCGAGGTTAATGCCCCGGTCCGGTCCGTTGTAGGCCCGGCTTATAACGGCAATGGCGAACTCGTCATCTTTAATATCTGCAATGGCTTTCCGTCCCTCATCATACAACGCGTTCCGGAAATTGTCCAGGGACTCTTCCGCTACCCTGAGGGCGCGGGATATCTCTCTCTTGCTGACGTTGAGTTCTTTTCCGAGCCCCTTATGCAGTTCCCGCAGGGTAAAGGAGCGCCCCACGGATGGCTTGAAGATGGGGGAAAGGACCTTCACGCCCATGGACTCCAGGTCGAAGGCGGTCCGAACGATATCGGGAGCTGTCTGGATATAGGTACAGAGCAGGGTCTCCTTCACATTGGGATTGTAATTAATCATATCCATGAGGTAGGGGAGGAATACGTAGTCTACTTCCTGCTGAACCAGGTCAAGGATATGACCGTGGAGAACCTTTATGGGGAAACAGGTCTCTTCAACAACTGTTTCCAGGCCCATGTTGATGTGTTTGTTGTTGGTGGGGGAGGAAAAAACCGGTTCATAGCCGAGTTCCGTGAAGAGGGCCTTCCAGTAGGGAAGGTCCTCATAGATCATCATGGAGTAGGGGATGCCGACTCTGCCACGCACCTTCTCTTCGGAGAGGGTGCGATTATATGAATTGTGTAATATTTCATCCCGTATCTTGTAGTAATCAGGTACGTTTTGTATTTTGTCATCGTCCTTTTTGACGTCGTACTTGTCACAGCGGCTTCCGTAAAAGAAGAGGGAACCATCAGCCAGCTTGACCCGGTTTATGGTACAGTTATTGGCGCAGCTGTGACATTCAAAGGTATTGAGCTCGTAATCCTGCTCCGCCGCGTTCCAGCCCTTGAAGGTTGAGCCCTCTTCACGCGCGTTGTCCCTGGCCATTAGGGCCGCCCCGATGGCGCCCATGACCTCATGGTTGGCTGGTACTGTGACCGGTTTACCCAGGACCGTTTCGAAGGCCGCGGTGACCGCTTTATTAAAAGCGACCCCGCCCTGAAAGAAGATATTATCACCGATTCGTCTTCCTTCAACGACCTTGTTTATGTAATTATAGACAATGGAGTAGGCGAGTCCGGCAACGATATCTTCTTTGGGCGCTCCTTTCTGCTGGTGATGGACCAGGTCAGATTCCATGAAGACCGTGCAACGCTCCCCGCATTTACTCGGATCCTTCGCGCAGAGGGCAAAGTCGCTGAACTGTTGTTTAATGTCTACGTCAAGTCGCTCCGCCTGTTCCTCCAGGAAGGAACCTGTACCCGCGGCGCAGACCTTGTTCATTTCGAAATCGACGATGGCGCCGTCGTCCAGGCTTATATATTTGGAGTCCTGACCGCCTATCTCGAAGATAGTGTCGACGCCGGGATCGATTTCCCGGGCACCCCTGGCATGGGCAGTTATCTCGTCCTTGACCATGTCCGCCCCGACAAAATCTCCTATCAGGTATCGGGCGGATCCCGTGGTGCAGGCTCCGGCCACGTCAACCAGCGCGTCCATGTCCTGGCCGATTTCGCGGAGACCGCGCTTGACCGCCTCAATGGGCTGGCTTCCGGTCCGAAGGTACTCCTTGGCCAGGAGGCTGCCCTCTTCATTTATTAGAACGATGTTTGTACTTATGGATCCGATGTCTATACCCAAAAATGCCCGGACCTTCCTGCCGTCAGCCGGCATCCTGATGGTCTCTTCCTTGGCGATAAGGTGTTCCTCCCGAAGCTTAAGAGGATCAAATCCTTCTTCCACGTCGATGACCTTTTTCAGATAAGACCGTATACCTTCCAGGTTAGGGAGTTCCATCTCGCGGTCAAAGACATTGATGGCTGCACCGAGGGCGCCGATCAGGGAGTTGTGTTCCGGGATGACCAGTTCATCTTCCGAAAGATTCAGGACCTCACGGAAGGCCCGCACCATACCCTTGTTTCGCGCGACCCCTCCTATGAAAGCGACGTTCTTTTCTATCGGCATGTTCTTGCCGATGGTGGCCTTGAAGTTGCGGGCCATGGCGAAGCAGAGGCCGGCCACAATATCGTGAAGGGGAGTTCCTTTCTGCTGCAGGTGTATCATGTCGCTCTTGGCGAAAACAGAGCATCGGCCTGCGATACGGGGCGGCTTCTCGGATCTCATGGCCATTTCCCCGAATTCTTCTTCGATATTAACTCCGAGGCGGGAGGCCTGCTGGTCAAGAAAGGCGCCTGTGCCGGCCGCGCAGAGTGTGTTCATGGTAAAGTTCTCGACTATGAATTCACCCGATTTACCATTGTTGCCCACCAGGATGAGCTTGGAATCCTGTCCGCCGATATTTATAATGGAACGGACATCATCGTATAGATGGCTGACGGCCATAGTCTCGGCGATGACTTCGTTAATGAATTCTCCGCCGATGATTCCGGAAATTCTTTTTCCCCCGGAACCGGTCAGTCCAATGCCGCTGACCTGTTCGATGGGAAAACGGGTAAACATATCCTCCAGCAGGTCGAGAAGCACCTGGCCGGGATGGCCTCTGTGGCGGAGATAATGGCTCTCAAGGATTTCACGCTTTTCGTTGAGAAAAACGATCTTGGCGGTAACCGAACCGAGGTCTATGCCAATGACTATCTTTTTAGGCTGTGATTGACGAATATTCATAAACCCTCAACTCCTGGGATTGTCAGCAAATTTTTTTTCTTTTACCATTCAGGCGTGACAGAACAGTTATTTTTCCACAATATGGCATATAAAGAGGTATCATGAACCATATCAGGCTGAAAGGACTATCTATGTACTCATTGTCAACAATATTATGAGACAGGGGGAAAAGACAACATTTTGCAAGTTTTTTTCCAAAAAATTACGATGCACTATTAGTGAAGCCATCCATGAAAGGAATTGAAGACATTCACTATATCCTCTATGACAGAGGCGAGAAGGAGAGCAGGATTGTCCGGGCTTTCAGAGAGTTGAGATCTGAGAAACTCACTTACCGGGATAATCCCGAACCCCTTCTGGATGAACTGAAAATGATGGGCGTGGACAGCCATTCTCTTATCCTTCTATCTTCTTTTCGCGGAAGATCCTGGCAGATGTGTCCCGGTTCTCCGGGAATGATATGCTGTAATTACCAGCTTATAAACACCTGTTTCGGGTGTCTCTACGATTGTACCTATTGTTTCCTCCAGCTCTACCTCGAATCTTACGGTATTATGCAGTTCACCGGAGTGGACGAAGGGATAGAGATGCTTCCGGAACGGGTGCCGGTAAGAGAGGGATGGGTGAGCAGATTAGGGACCGGAGAATTTACCGATTCTCTGATGATGGACCGAGTCACCGGTATAGCCCGCCGGGTAACGGAAACCATGAGGGAGAGGCGTGATGTTTTCCTGGAGTTCAAAACCAAGTCAAATAACATTGACCACCTGCTGGATATGGACCCGGCCGAAATCGTTGTCATGGCCTGGAGCCTGAACACGCCCTTTGCGATAGAGCAATACGAGAAGGATACCGCCTCCCTGGAAGAAAGGCTATCGGCTGCAGGCAGAGCGGCGGGCGCCGGTTTTCTCCTGGCCTTTCACTTCGATCCCATGATAATCTATCCCGATCACCTGGAAGAATATCTCAAGGTGGTGGACAGGATGATGAATTCTGTGCCTCCTGAGCGTGTAGCCTGGGTCTCCCTCGGCTGTTTCCGCTATGTTCCCGGTTTTCCCGACGCCATGAGGGTCCGTTTCCCTGATGAAAAGATGACCTTCCCGGAGATGGTGCCGGGCCTGGACGGTAAATACAGGTACCTGAAACCGAAAAGAGTGGAACTCTACGAGAAAATGATGGATCGAATAAGACAATATGATTCCCGGATTTTTGTCTATCTTTGCATGGAATCTGATGACATCTGGTATCGCCTAACGGGACGGGATTACGCGAATTCCAGGGAACTGGAAAAAGAATTGAGCGACAATCTGATTTTTCGCTTTCGTTAAATATGTACTTGACCGTTCAGGGGATCATTCGTTTGCATACAGTAGTTTTTCGTATTAATAAGGAGAAGAAAGAGTGACCGACTATCAGGAATGCCGCAGGGAACTCCATTTCATCTTTGATAACGTTAAGGAATTCTACTCCTCCATCGGTATAGAGAAACGGAGAGAGCGGCTGGAGAACCTCCAGAAAAAGACCGGCGAGCCCGATTTCTGGGAAGACAGCCAGAGGATGGCGGAAGTCAACCAGGAAATCAGCCATCTCTCCCGGAGAGTCGAGCCCTGGGAGCAACTGGTACAGGAGTTGTCTGATTCCCTGGATCTTCTCGATATGGCCCTGGATGAAAAAGACACATCGGTTCTGGATGACATTTGTTCCAGGAGAGATGAGTTCCAGAACCGGTTCGAGGAGATGGAGTCTCTGGAACTCCTTTCGGGAAAGGGGGACTCCAGCAACGCTTTTATTACGGTCCACCCGGGGGCGGGTGGAACAGAATCCCAGGACTGGGCACTGATGCTTCTTCGTATGTACAGCCGCTGGGCCGAGAAAAAAGGGATGAAGCTTGAGACCATCGACTATACGCCGGGTGAAGAGGCAGGCATAAAAAGCGCCACGGTCCTTCTCAGGGGAGAATACGCCTTCGGTTACCTGAAGGGAGAGAACGGAGTTCACCGGCTGGTGCGCATATCTCCCTTTGACGCCAATAAGAGAAGGCACACATCCTTCGCCTCAGTGGAGGTGATTCCAGAGATATCTGAGTCTATCGAGGTTGATGTTAAAGAGAGTGACCTGAAGATAGACACCTATCGCGCTTCCGGGGCCGGCGGGCAGCACGTCAACACCACGGACTCGGCGGTTCGCATAACGCACATCCCCACCGGCATCATTGTTCAGTGTCAGAATGAACGTTCCCAGCACAAGAACCGGGCTCAGGCCCTGAAGGTACTTAAGTCGAGGATATTCGAGAAGAAACGCCAGGAACAGGAGGCGAAGAAGCTCGAAAATATGGGAGAAAAGAAAGATATCTCCTGGGGGAACCAGATTCGTTCCTATGTTTTCCAGCCCTACACCCTGGTTAAGGACCACCGTACCGGGGAAGAGACCGGCAGTGTGGAATATGTCTTTGACGGTGATATCGACCGCTTTATATACGCCTGGCTCAGGGAGACCAAACGGGACACCGAGAACAGCGCCTGATCGGAATTGCAGGTTATGTAGTAAGAAATGTACTTGCTAATACCCTGCTCTTGTATATAAGAGTCTCATGCCCTTGCATTTAATTCTTCAGGCAGGTAACGATGAAGGTAACGGTTGACCAGCTTGATCATCTTTATGCCCAGTATGGTGAAGAAGTTCAGCTGAGGTACCTCAACGATCAGAAGATACTTGCTACAAAGATGCTGGCCGATACCCTCATCCTTCCCAATCACATTCCCCTTCTGAGGCAGGCACGTTTGCGGACCATTGATGTGGTCTACGAGCCGGTATCTTATCAGTACCTTCAAAGAGAATTCCCGGCCTGCTTCAGACCCCCTTACAAAACCCTGGGGTACATGGATTTCGACCGTCATCTGGAAATACTTGAACGGGCCAGCCTCGCTTCTCACAGGGAACGGTATGTCACGGTTGTCGGTGACATATATGCTCCCGATCCGCTGACCGGGCGAAGATCAATTGTTCTGCAGCATAACGACAAGGTTACATACCGGAACTGGAATACCCTGAAAAGGAACCTGGACAGGAATATTCGAATCCCCTACAGAAATTCCGAGGTTGCGATTATTATCCTGGTGAATCTGACCATGGACTCCGAGACGGAATACGTGGAAAGATTCAGAAAAAACACGGACCTTATTACCATTATGGTTTCAAACAGGACGGAGTATGCCAGAGAGATTGCCCCCGATTTCATACCCACGGAAGATATCTTCTCCGTTACCGATCCATCTAATCTCCTGGATACTTATGTGGAATCCAACGCCCGCCTGATTATCATTGGGGAGAACATTAACGATTCCTATAAACAGGCTCTGATAAAGGTCAAAAGGTTTGACAAATTCGTAAGAATGATGGTTGTTCCCTCTATAGACCATAGTAACCTGGATCATTTTTTTAAGCAGATGGCGCTCGTATATAACTCTGACCGGTGGTGATATGGCACAGAATTCAGAAGGTTCTTTCAAGCAGAGATTATTCAGATACTTCCAGCCTGTGGGCCGGGTGGAGGGTTTTAACCCTGATTTTACCTCCTTCGACCTTGGGAGCAGCCTGAACTCCATGCCCGGTTCAAGGGAGTTCTATTACCTGAACAGGTTCAGCAGTGACGATCTAAAGGCTATCATGTCCGAGGTCGGTCTGGTGCGGCACCTGGAGAAGAAGGGATTCGGTGAGCTCCACATCCAGATCGATATCGACGAGGCCATGGTTCATTACCTTAAGCTCTACAACGGGGAGATAAAACCTGGCAATCTTCTTTTGGATCTAAGGCTTACAGAGACCAAGTTCCGTCCCGCGGAGGAGTTTTTCAGTGAACGGATAGGCGCCCTGACCTTCGACATGATCGTCATCGAATGGCTATCGGCTCAGAACCCGAAGGGTGAGTTCTCCGATGATAAGCCCCAGCTTCCGGGACAGAAAAAACCGGGGCTGGGTATCCTGAATTACTGTTTCGAGATGATGTATGTCGTGGCCCGGGAGATAACGAGGGACGGTTTCATGGACGTGCCGGACCATATGCACGGCGCTGTCATGTATTCCCGGAAGTTCAAATTCTTCAACCCCGCCCACGAGGCGGTCCTACGGGCCATCATACGCGACCTGAGCGACTTCCACCTGGTGGACATCTCCTGGGGGATGATAACCGATACGGTCATAGATAAGGACAAGGGAAAACCCCAGGTCTACGACCCCTCGGAGCAGATATTCTCTGTTTCCGACAGGATGCACAAATACTTCCAGTCCCGAAAATACCGAAACAGGTTCAACGAGGTCTATAAAAAGAAGCACTACTACCTGGATTACGACGAAATGGTCAAACGGAGGGATAAGATTCTCAAGAAAAAGAATATCGTTGAGCTTTAGTGTATCCTGCCCATAATCTTTCTCATGCGTACCAGCTCCTCAATATCCTGTTCCACCACGTTCTCTATCTGTTCCAGGATTTCGGAACAGCGGGTCATCTGTGCCAGGTTCTCTTTTAACAGGCCTGATCTCTCTAATACGAGGGCCCGCTTTTCACGGGTGACATCGCATTCCGGGATCATAGATTCCCATTCGGCGGTATCAACTCCCATCCTTCGGGCCACCTCTGCCGCGATACGCGAGGATTCCATATCCAGCTCATCATAGTTATTCCGCAGGTCTGTTACCCTGGTCATGATTTCCTCGAGACGTTCGGTGAAGCCGCTTTGCAGGTCTGACAGACAGAGACGGCCCTCTTTACAGAGGGCCTGGAGGATGTCCCTTTGCCGGGCTATGAGGTCGTTTCGTTCTTTTAAAAGGGATAGGATATCATCCCTCAACACTGAAATTCCCTTTTTTTGATATGTCCCGTTTGTCTGTGGGAGTCTCACTTGCGGAAATCTGGTCCCAGGCGCTTCGGAGGTCCTTGAGCATGGTGACGACCCTTTTAAGGGCCTCGGCGTCCTTGTTCATGTTGGCCTCGAGAAGGCTTTTCTTGAAGTACATGTAGAGGTTGAAGAGGTTCTGGGCAATTTCTCCTCCATCATTCATGTTCAGGGAGAGAAGAAGTTCTGTTATGATATCCTGGGCTTTTATGATGTTGGTGTTGACCACGTCATAGCTCTTAGGGTCCATATTTTCGATGGCAATATTAATGAACTTGATGGCTCCGTCATAAAGCATGACAATAAGTTTGCCCTGATTGGCGGTGTTTATCTGTGTTTCCTTGTACTGGTTGTAAGGATTATTTTTAGGCAAGGCCATCCCATCCCCTGTCTAGAATATGCAGCGCGGGACTCCTCCCATCGTTCACTGCTGTATATAATATCGTATCCTCAGGGAGCAATCTTGACATATCTTTATGGATTAATCGGTCCCCCCGGAACGGTTTCATGCAAGTATATTCTTCAGACGGTTATATATATCTTTGTATTTCTTGCCCGTTTTCTCTACAATTTCATCGGGAAGGGGAGGAGGGGGCGAGTCTTTGTCCCAGCCTGTGGTATCAAGGTAATCACGAATGAACTGTTTGTCCAGGCTCGCGGGCGATTCTCCCGGTTTATAGGTGGATTTTTCCCAGAATCGTGAACTGTCCGGGGTCAGTACCTCGTCAATGAGGATTATCTCATTATCCACGTATCCGAACTCAAGCTTTGTGTCTGCCAGTATGATGTCGATTTCCGCCAGGATATCACGGGCTGTCTCGTAGATCCTGATGGTTAGGTCAGCCAGGTGACGGGCGGTCTGGTCCCCCAGCTTTTTCTGCATGTACTCGATGCTCACATTCTCATCATGGCCAGTATCTTCCTTTGTGGCCGGAGTGAATATCGGGGCAGGAAGCTGTTCGGCCATTCTCAGGCCCTCCGGGAGAGGTATGCCGCATACGCTTCCGGTATTCTGGTAGTCTTTCCAGCCGCTCCCTATGATATAACCCCGGGCAACGCATTCGAAATCGATGCGGCGTGTTTTTCTGACCAGAAGAGATCTGTCCCCGAGGAGCTCCGGGTAATCGCAGAAGGGCTCGGGGAAACGGGAAACGTCATCTTCCACCACGTGATTGTTTATGAAGTTAAGTTTTTTAAACCATAGGTTCGATATCTGGTTCAGGACCACACCTTTACCCGGTATGCCGTTGGGAAATACATGATCAAAAGCTGAGATCCTGTCCGTTGAAACAATGATCATATGTTCCGCGTCGACCCGATAGAGGTCGCGAACCTTTCCGCTGTACTGCTTTTTTGCGCCCGGTACCTTGATTTCCGTAAGAGCTCTCATGCTCCTCCCTCTACGTTTAATCTATTCTTGAAGTTTCTTTTTCAGTATTTCATTTACCAGCTGAGGATTAGCCCGTCCCCGGGAGGCTTTCATTACCTGCCCCACAAGGAAGCCCAGGGCCTTCTCCTTCCCGTTGCGGTAATCATCAGCGCTCTGCGGGTTTTCGGCAAGGACTTTATCTATCATCTCCTCAATGGCGCCCGAGTCCGTAACCTGTTTAAGGCCCTTCTTCTTCACTATCTCTTCCGCCCCCAGGTCCGAATCCAGCATCTCTTCAAAAACCGTCTTTGCGATCTTGCCGCTTATGGTTCCCTTCTCAACCAGGAGGAGAAGTCCGGCCAGGCGACCTGGAGAAATACGGAAGGTATCAATCGACTCCATCTCCTCCACGCGGCCCATAAGTTCGCTCATCACGAAATTTGACGCCTTCTTCGCAGGGACTCCCTCGCTCACCACCTGTTCGTAGTACTCCGCAAGCTGCCGGACAGCCGTGAGGACGCCCGCGTCATAATCGGGGAGGCCGTAATCTCTCACGAACCGTTCTCTTTTCTCGTCCGGAAGTTCAGGTAACCCGCGGCTGATTTCTTCAATATATTCGTCGGAGAGGAGAACAGGGGGGAGGTCAGGATCGGGAAAATACCTGTAATCGTGAGCGTGTTCCTTCGTCCTCATGCTGTAGGTCTCCTGACGGTCCGCGTCCCAGAGCCGTGTCTCCTGGAGGATCGCTTCGCCCGATTCCAGCATCCTCTGTTGCCGCCCGATCTCGAATATCAGGGCCTGTCGAACGGCACGGAAGGAGTTGAGGTTCTTTATCTCCACCTTTTCACCGAAAGGTTCGGTGCCTTTTCTGCGAAGGGAGACATTAACGTCACAGCGAAGACTCCCTTCTTCCATATTAACGTCGGAGACGCCGATATATTTCATCAGGGTCTTCATCTTGCTTAGATACTCATAGGCCTCGTCGGCTGAGCGTATGTCCGGTTCGGATACGATCTCGGCCAGAGGAACGCCTGTTCGGTTCAGGTCGACGTAGGATACCTTCTCGGCAGGATCCTCGGAGTGGATCGATTTCCCTGCGTCTTCCTCCAGATGAAGACGTGTAATCCCGATCTTTTTGACTTCCCCGTCAATGATGATCTCAATCTCTCCGCCCTGGCAGATGGGCCTGTCGTACTGTGATATCTGATAGGCTTTGGGAAGATCGGGATAGAAGTAGTTCTTCCGGTCGAATTTGCTGTACCGGGCTATGGTCCCTTTAAGGGCGAGGCCTGCCCGTATCCCCTTTCGGAGAGCCTCCTCATTGAGCACAGGAAGGACGCCCGGCATTCCGAGGCAGACGGGACAGGTCTGGGTATTTGGTTCGGAGCCGAATTTTGTAGAGCATCCGCAGAATATTTTTGATTCAGTGTTCAGCTGGACATGAACCTCAAGACCGATGACAGTCTCATAGGATCGGGTATCGGCCATATCTACCTCGTAATGGTGGACATCTATGGAAAAAACTGTTGGACAACAGCCCCGGTTAGCGTAACTCCCGGAGTGGCTATGTTACTCAAAGAGCCAGGGGAGCGAACAATTTGTCAAGAAAAATGAAGAACCTTCTGAAAAGGATGGGGCCTCTTCTGGTCCCATTCATTATGCTGTTGACCGGCCTATTGATTGGTCATCTGACAGGCGTGTTCTGGTCAGGACAATTTTTACGCGGCAAAGGGGAAGGTTTCATGCTCATGCGACCTTCCTCGTCTTTTATGGAAGTATATATGCACCTGAACAGTCCCAATCCCTTTGCCAGGACCGGAGCCTACTATTCCCTGGCCGGCCTGGAGATTATGGAGAGAGAAGACCTTATCAGGCGATATAGAGAGGAGCGTTATACTGTTTTAAAAAGAACCATCCTCTGGACTCTCGGGGAGAGGATGGAGAAAGAGTCTTACGCTGATCTCTGTTTCACTCTGGTGGAAGCCAGGGGAGCGGATGAGATCCGCCTTATACTGACGACCCTCCGGGATCGCTATCCCTGTTCCTTTCCGGAGATGCTTGAAAAGCGAAAAGGGAAATTGCCCGATCCTGATAAACCTGGCATAAAAGTGCGCGCAACGGGCTGTCCCTGACTCCCGCGAGTGAAGGAATTGTTCTTGTCAAGGAAGGGGTCCGGGTTGCATCTTGAGTATTGAGTGGAGAAGGGGAGTGTATTTATGGATTTTCAGTCTTATGTTGACAGAATCTGCAGGGCGGCCCGGGACGCGTCCCGGAGTATCGCCCGAATGCCGGCCTCCAGCAAGAACGACCTTCTGAGAAGCATGGCTGCCGCCCTGAGGCAGGCGGCACCGGAGATTATATCCGAGAATAAAAAGGATCTGGAGGAGGGTAAACGAGCCGGCATAAGTGACGCGCTGTACGACCGCCTCCTTCTGGATGAAAAACGTATAGAGGGTATGGCCCGTTCTATCGAGGAAATCGCGGCCCTTCCTGATCCGGTTGGGCGTGTGGAAAACATGAAGGTCATGGAATCGGGAATACGGGTCGGTCAGATGCGTGTCCCCCTCGGTACCGTGGCAGTAATTTTTGAGTCCCGACCCAACGTGACTACGGACATAGCGGCTCTGTGCATCAAATCGGGCAATGCTTCCATTCTCCGGGGAGGCAAAGAGGCAATCTTCTCCAACCGGGCTCTCCATGAAGTAGTTACCCGGGTCATCAGGGAAAACCACTCCGACCCGGCCATCGTCTCCTTTATAGGAGAGACCGACCGGGGTGTGGTACCGGAGCTGTTAAAAAGGGACGACATGATTGATATCGTTATACCGAGAGGAGGAGAGGGTCTCATAAAGATGGTCACTGAACTCTCCAGTATTCCTGTGATAAAACATGATAAGGGCCTCTGTCACATATTTGTGGATGAGAGCGCCCTGCCGGAAATGGCTGAGGCTGTGTCCGTAAACGCCAAGGTCCAGAGGCCCGGGGTGTGCAACGCCGTGGAGACACTTCTTATCCACTCCGGATACAGGGGAACAAAAGAACTTCTTGAGGCCCTGGACCGGGAAGGGGTCGAGCTTCGAGGCTGCGCCCGGACGGTGGAGGCCCTTCCAGACAGGGTAAAGACGGCAACGGATGAGGACTGGGATACGGAATATCTTGATCTGATACTTTCTGTCCAGATCGTCGATTCCCTGGATGACGCCATGGACCACATCGCACGGCACAGCTCCGGTCATTCCGAGGCGATCATCACCACGTTCTATCCCAATGCCGACAGGTTCATAAACGAGGTCGATTCAGCCGCTGTCTTCGTGAATGCTTCGACCCGTTTCCATGACGGAGGTGAATTCGGCCTGGGCGCCGAGGTCGGCATATCGACAGAGAAGCTTCACGCCCGGGGCGCGATGGGAGTGGAAGGTCTTACGACCCTGAAATACGTGGTTACGGGAAGAGGGGAGATCCGCTGACATTGAAGGTCGGAATCTTTGGAGGAACCTTTAATCCCGTACACAATGGTCACCTTGTGGCCGCGGAACAGGTACGGGAAGAGGCCCGGCTTGATATGATACTCTTCATCCCGGTAAAGGAACCTGTCCATAAAAAAGATGAGATGCTCGCCCCGGCTCGCCATCGATTGGAAATGCTGGAACTTATCTGTGAAAAGAATCCCGGGTTTACGGTGACAGACTGCGAGATAATGCGGGATGGCCCATCCTACACCCTTACAACCGTGCGGGAGATGCTCGAAAAGCGGCGGGGTGACGATGTAGTTCTTGTCATTGGGGCCGATTCTTTCAACGACTTTCATTACTGGTACAGGTGGGAGGAGATTCTCGATCTTGTCCCTCTTGTGGTGCTGCAGCGACCCGGAGAAAAAATTGATTCGGAACGATACCCTAAAGCCAGGGTGACGGTTGTACAGAACGCACGGCTCGACATAAGTTCAACTGACATACGTAACCGAATTACAGAGGGGAGGTCGATACGATACCTCCTCCCTGAAGATGTCAGGGAATATATCAACCGGAAAGGAGTGTACCGAGCTTGAAACGTAAGTGCGTTATCATACTTGTACCGGTCATCATCGTTGTTCTTCTCATGGGAGGCATGTATCTCTATCAGATATATACCCGTAATGCTGTTGAAACCCTTGTGAACAAAGGCCAGATGATTAATATTCTCCTGGCGGGGGGCAATTCCTTCAACAACAGGTACTATCGTTTTTACGCAATCCTTTCTCTCAATTCCGATAACCGCATGATCGGAATTACGTATATTCCCCCTGATTTCAGGGTGGTTGTGAACAGTCGAAGAAACAGGGTCCTGCCCGTTCAAAAAGTCTCCATGGAAGACTTTGACCTCATCCGGAAGTCGATCCAGGATACACTTAAACTCCAGATCCCATTCTACATCGAGCTCTACGCGCCGGATGTGGAACGTTTCGTGGACCTCGTAGGGGGGCTTAACCAGTTCGTCTTTGATCAGGTGGAGGGGGAGTACTTCCGACCCTACAGAGAAAATTACCTGAACGGCTATAAAGTCATGAAGTATATTAATAACCCTGCTACCATATACATCAGGTTTGACCGGATCCAGGATATCCTCTCCACCCTCTTTTTTAAAAAAGAAAAGAAGATAGATGTTCTTAACCGGGAATTCATTGAAAAAATATCCGGTTCTGTTCGCACGAACCTTCTTCCCCAGGAGTCTCTTAGCCTGGCTCGACTTGTGATGCAGAGCGATCGTATGATCTCGGTTGTTCCGCCGGGTGAGCTGCGTGACGGAACCTACATGGTAGATGATATAGCCTTTCGATTGTATGAAAGCGAGTTTTTGACGCCCCTTATCGTTGATACGTTGTCCGAGGAGGCCCCGAAAATCCGGATACTGAACGGAACCCGCATTCCCGGTCTGGCCAGGCGCATGCGTAACAGCCTTATACGGGACGGGGTCTCCGTGGTTGAATTCAGCACCGCTCCCTACCAGGAGATGAAACGGACAGTCGTCGTTAACCGGGAAGGAGACGCCCGGGCCGCCTTCCGGGTATCGGAAATGACAGGTATAGATACAATCTATCATATAGTTGATACATCCAGAATGAATAACGTTCTCATGATTATTGGGGAGGATATGTCAAGATGACGGGAGAACCGATTCAGAACATGAAGGAAGACGTGCCGGGAGAGGTCGTTGAGACGGGACACTTTCTTGATTCAAAGAAAGGAGAAGATATTGAGATCCTTGACCTTCGGGAAGTGAACAGTTACCTGGAATTTTTTGTGATCGTTACGGGGAACTCGAAGACCCAGTGCCGCTCCATGGCCCGGGATATTATGCGGCATTCCCGTGACCTGGGGCTTGAACCTCTTCATGAACCGGACCTGGATTCCGAATGGATCATCATTGACTGTGGGGATCTTGTTATCCATATTTTCACGCCCGAGGCCCGGTCGTTCTACCAGCTTGAAAAACTCTGGGGGGACGCGAGACGCGTTGCTCTCTCCTGATGATGGCAAATAATTCTTGATTCATTACAACATCTGTGTTTCTATCCCCCTATCTCTGAAAAGAAACAAAAGGAGTTATCCATGACAATCATAACAGATGTACATGCCCGTGAAATCCTTGATTCGAGAGGCAACCCCACTATCGAAGTGGAGGTCGAACTTGCATCCGGTTTCCGAGGTCGGGCCGCTGTTCCTTCCGGTGCTTCTACGGGAGAACACGAGGCCGTAGAACTCAGAGATGGCGACAAAGAGCGGTATCTCGGCAAAGGGGTACAGAAGGCTGTGGACAACGTAAACGAGATCATAGCCGGGGCTATTATTGAGATGGATGCTCTCCGCCAGAATGAGATCGATACGATCCTCAGAGACCTGGACGGGACGCCCAACAAGGCTAAACTGGGAGCCAACGCCATCCTGGGAGTCTCCCTGGCCTGCGCGAAAGCGGTTGCCACTACCTTTGATATGCCTCTTTACCGGTATATCGGGGGGGTAAGCTCCTGTGAGCTGCCGGTACCTATGATGAATATCATAAACGGTGGTTCTCACGCCGACTCTAACGTTGACATTCAGGAGTTTATGGTTATGCCTGTGGGGGCTTCTTCTTTCCGTGAGGGTCTACGCATGGGAGTGGAGACATTCCATGCCCTGAAGAAGGTCCTTTCTGAGAGCGGCTATGTGACAAGTGTCGGCGATGAAGGAGGATTCGCGCCTTCCCTGAAGTCGAACGAAGAGCCTCTGGAGAAGATCATGGAGGCTATTAAACGGGCCGGTTATACTCCGGGTGAAGACCTGGCCATAGCCATGGATATAGCGGCCAGTGAGTTTTACGATGCGAAAAAGAAGAAGTATGTTTTTGCCAAAAGCGACGGCAGGGAGCTTTCCAGCGGTGAGATGGTTGATCTCATGGAAAAATGGGTACAGAACTACCCCATCGTTTCCATTGAGGACGGACTGGACGAGAACGACTGGGAAGGCTGGGAAGAGATGACTGCCCGACTTGGATCAAAGATCCAGATCGTGGGGGACGACCTTTTCGTTACCAGTACGGAGCGACTGGCCAAGGGGATTGAACGCAATATAGCTAACTCCATCCTGATAAAGGTGAACCAGATTGGGACCTTGACAGAGACCCTTGACGCTATCGAAATGGCCCGTAGAGCGGGATACACATCCGTGGTCTCCCACCGGTCCGGCGAGACCGAAGATACGACGATTTCCGATCTGGTTGTTGCCATGAATACGGGCCAGATTAAGACCGGTTCAGCTTCCAGGACCGACCGTATCGCCAAGTATAATCAGCTCCTTCGTATTGAGGAGGACCTGGGCATAGCGGCCCGGTACAGGGGGAAAGGGGTCTTCTTTAACCTTGACTAGACAGGGATATCGGTTTCTTACCTTTTTCGTTATCCTTCTTCTTGTAGCTGTCTATGTTTTCGTTTTCAGTGAGAGCGGAATGCTTGAACGGCGTGAATTGATGAAAATGAAGACGGCCATAGAGGATCGGACCGCTGAACTGGAACGGGACAGAAAGAGACTTGAAGCGGTCAGGGAATCATACCGACGGGGCGAGATGACGGACAGGGATCTTGTCCGGTCTGGATACCTGAAAAAAAATCAGGAGGTCGTTCGTTTCAGGGGACTGAATGGAGAGGATGAAAATGAAGTCTCCTTTCCTGGGGAGAAAGGTTTGGACTTCCCTGTAACCCTGGGGCATATAAGGATTCTCTGGCTTGTTTTTTCACTCCTCGTTCTTCTCCTCCTCTTTTTAAGGAGACCCGGAAGGGGATACGACGGCCGGGAGACTGTATGATAAAAGATAGTGTTATCGACAGGGATATAGGAGTCCTTCAATGTCAGCTTGAACGTGATTTCGTTAATCCTGCTGATATACTGGAACGGTGCGTCTGGGGGTTCCCGCGTCTCATCCTGCTTAATCCTCTGATACGGGAAAGAGAAACAAAGGATCTTCATGTCGATTTCCAGGCCCTCTCCAACCTGATCTGGCTTACCTGCCCGTACCTGAACACGGAAATTCATGAGATCGAATCCCATGGCTACATCGATCGCATAGAGGATTTCATTCAAAGCGACCGGGAACTTGAGACACGTATGAAAAACGCCCACGCACATTATTACCATCTCAGGAAGTCCCTGTTCCGAAACTACATGGGCAACATATCTTCCCTGGAGCTCAATGACATCTTTAACTCCGGTATAGGGGGGATAACCGAGATTGATCACATCAAATGTCTGCATATTCATTACGCTCATTACAGGCTCTGTGACGATAATGTTGCCGGGCTTATCACGGAACATCTGCTGGAAGGTAAGCTGAACTGCAGACGGGGAAGGTGCCGGGAATGTCTCAAAGGGATAAAAGCCTGATCCTCCGAAAATGCAAGAAGGACGGCTCCCTGGATACGGCCATCCTGGAGAGAGTTGTTTCCGTCCTTCGCTCCCAGGGACAGGTTCTTTTTCCCGTGGATGGAATATATTCTTCATGTTCCCTCTATCCGGACAGCGGACCTCTTGAACTGGACGGATTGGCAGGTGACAGTGTGCTGATCTCTAACTTTCGCATACTCGACGATATTGTGCACCTGGACAAGTTCCGGTATGATTTTCTTCACAGGGTCTGGCCGGGTGAAGTCGTGGTTCTATTAAAAAAGAAGGAACGCAGTCTGTCCGGCTTGGATTCCAGTAGAGAGGGGTTCGGCGCACCGCTGCCGGTACGTATGCCCAGAACAAGGTTCAACCTTGAAATTCTGGAAAAGCTGCGCGCCCCTCTTGTCTGCCGTCTTCTGCGAAAGAACAGGCGGATTATCTATTCAGAAAAAGCGCTCCTCCGGGAATTCTCGGGAAGCCATGATCTTCTTCTTGTAATCCAGGAAAGCTGCCGGGAACATGCCCGGCCCACGGTGGTCGATCTTTCCAGGGAGGATATCCAGATCCTGGCTGAGGGAAAGCTCGCCAATGATGAGATAAAGTCTCTCTATTTTCTGGGCCAGGATGATCCGGTTTCGGAATAATACCCTTCATGAGCAGAATTCTCCCCCTGATACTCCTGGTTATCCTTGTTCCCGGATCGGTTAAGACTTTTTCCATGGGAGAAAGGCCTGACGGTTTTCATGTCCGCTCTCTCCTTTTCGATCTATACACCTCCTCTCTTTCAAAAGAAGAGACCGCGATTCTGGGCCGGGAAGCCAGGGACGCATGTGAATCAGCCCGCAGGATCTTCTCATGTCAGACCCGGCGTTCACTCATTATCCGCGTCCTTCCTCCGGGCGCGCCCCTTCCCGAAGGCGGGCTCCAGAGGTACGAGATAGTTCTTGCTCACAGTGAATCCCTTCCGCATCTCCGATATGAACTCCGCTACCGCGTATATGATATCTATCTCAGGGAATATCTTCTCCTGACTCGCTCAAGGGAGAGAGAGCGTCCTCTTCCGGGAACTGTGAGCAGGGAACTCCTTGCCCGTGCCGCAGCCTCTCATAACACGGTTACCGGGATGATCCTCAAAGATATCCTCTCACTGCATGAAGATGAGGAGGCTGTCAATGGTGAGCGGTACCTTGCCCGTGTCCGGGAAATTGCCCGGGGAAGGGAGATATCCGTTGATACAGAGAGTAAAAGCCCGGTATCGGACCTGCTGGAGAAGAAAGATTTTCTTCCGGGCCGGGAGAAAGTCAGGGTAACCATTGACGGAAGAAGGATCGCATGGAAAGAGGGGGGGCTCTGGAAAAGAACCCCGATACTTCCCCTGGATTCCCTTCAGGCCCCTCACAGGGGAGAGGATGGCTCTATCTGGTTCCTGGCACGAAGGGGAGGGGATAAGGGGCTTTATCTGTACCGGCCTGAGAGTGGAAGGCTGAAATTTCTGGCTTCGGACATTCTATATTTTCTTCCCGGAGAGGATGGAACCCTGCTCTGGGGTGGCGGGAAATCTGGGCAACATGTTCTCAAAATGATGCAGGATGAGAGTATTGTCGATCTTCTTGAAACCTCCTCCCGGCCCCTGGGATTGGCCCGTTTTTCCGGTGGGCGCATACTTTTCCTCCTGGCAGGTCCCCGTGGGGCGAGTCTCTATGGTCTTGACAGGAAGAAGGGAGAACTATTGATCTACGAGGATGTCCCTCCAGTATCTCTCGCGCTGGGAATGAAGAATAACCGTCCTGTGATATGGTCCGCCCGGGAAAACAGGTGGATTGAGCTCCATGAATACGAGCTTGAAGCGAAGAAGACCGATACCCTTCCGGCAATGGAACCCGCTTCCGGTTCAGGCAAAACTCCCCTGCCGGCCCGGAAGGATCTGCCGCCGGCTTTTCTTCCGAGGAAGATAAAACTCGGCCTGGATGCCGATTATACCGGAAGGTTCCTCGGAACGGGAAGTATTATGCTGGGAACACCTGATTGGCTCCACACCCTCCAGGCAGGGGGAGGAGGCGGTCTTTATACCGAAGACGTGCCGGGGGGGAACCTCTTTGTCCGTTACGAAGGGGGAGGGAGACGTCACAGGGGCGGGGTAACCCTGCGTTCAGCCAACATCCCCACGGCCTCAGATGAGCATTATGTACCGGTAAACCGGCTTCTTGCCGGTGGAAATATCTGGCAGATGGAGGCAGAATTCTACTGGAAATGGCACCCTTTCTCCTTTTTTAAACTGAAAGCCGGTATGGGCACCCGATGGTATCTAGCTCAGGGAGATAATGATCTTTCTCCCAGTAACAACGAATACGGGAGTCAGGTCCTTTTCTCTGAAATCATTCTTGGTCCATTCCCCGGTCTTATGGAAGGTTTTCATCTCTCCGTAACAGGAAGCGGAGCCCTTCCCTTATCTGGTGACCTTGCCTCCTGGTTCGCACTGCATGGATACGCGGGATGGAACATTAATCCTCTCCCCGGATTTTTTATTCATCCCTCTCTCGGGGGAGGAGGGATTCTGGGAAGAAGCCGGGCAGGCTATAGAATACCTGATGACACCGATCCGGGACGTATGGCTATGGAGCGCCTGGACCTGGCTTTGGAAACCGGCTATAAATGGATGCTGAAAGAACGGTACACATCCTGGTATGCCAGAAGCGATCTCTCCCTGGAAACGGCTTTTTTTGCCAGGGCCACCCTCCTGCGGAAACACCCGCGAGAGGAGGGACGATGGCTCATCGAGACAACGGGGCGTCTTTCCTTTGAGGTGGCCCCACTTATCCAATTATCACTTGACGGTGGATGGCTCTTTGATACAAGGGGGGTGGGCAACCCACTACTGCGGGTGACCATGCGCGCGGTGTTATGAGGTATCATACATGAGAAAGGGATCAGCGAAGCGGAAGACCGGTGAGACGGACGTTACGGTCGACGTAAATCTTGATAACCCGGAGCGGATATCCATTGAATCAGGTGTGCCCTTTTTTGATCACATGCTTGAAGCCATGGCCCGGCACGGAAGGTTCGGTCTCGAGATTACGTGCTCCGGAGACACGGAGGTTGACGATCACCACTCCGTTGAGGATATCGGGCTCGTAATGGGTGAGGCCCTGGACGGGGCACTGGAAGACCGAAGAGGATTACGGCGTTACGGGGAAGCTCTGGTCCCGATGGACGATGCCCTGAGCCAGGTCGTTGTTGACATATCGGGCCGTTCCTGGTTCCAGTATCAGGGAGAGGCCCTTAAGGGATACGTCGGCTTATACAGTGAAGAGCTTACCATCGAATTTTTAAGGGCCCTTTCCCGTAAGAGCGGACTTACCCTGCACCTCATTCTGCATTATGGTGAAAACCGACATCATATCCACGAGTCTGTTTTCAAGGCACTGGGCGTGGCCCTGTCCCGCGCCTGGGCCATAGATACTGGCCTGGAAGGAGAGATCCCATCCACGAAAGGCGTGATTTCGTGATAACGGTCATCGATTACGGAATGGGAAACATACGGTCCGTTGTCAAGGCCCTGGAGCTTTACACGGAGAAGGTGGAGATTGGAAGTGACCCGGACCGGGCCCGGCGTTCAGATGCCCTGGTCCTCCCCGGGGACGGCGCCTTTGCAATGGCGATGGAGAACCTCAGGAGCCTCGGCCTCGTGGATGTTTTAATAAAACACATAGAAGAAGACAGGCCTTTCCTCGGGATCTGTCTCGGATACCAGCTTCTTTTTGAACGGAGCGAAGAGTTCGGTAATTCCGAGGGCCTGGGGATCATTCCTGGCACGGTCACCCGTTTTAAAGGGAATGGGCATAAGGTGCCTCATATGGGCTGGAACCAGGTCAGGATACGGGGAACCTCCGGTATGCTGAAAGATATTGAAAACAACAGCTATTTTTATTTTATTCATTCATATTATCCCTCACTTTCTGACGAAACATGGTTACAAGGGGAGACGGAATATGGAATATCTTTTCCCTCCATTGTCGGGAGGGGAAATGTTCTGGCGACCCAGTTTCATCCTGAGAAGAGTCACATGAAGGGACTGAAAATTATTGAGAATTTTGTAAAAAGAGCATGAAAATAATTCCAGCTATAGACATACGGGATGGCAGGTGTGTCCGTCTTGTTCAGGGAGACCCGGAAAGAGAGACTGTTTACAGGGACGATCCTGTTCAACAGGCACTCGAATTTCAGCAGCAGGGAGCCTCTCTTATTCACGTGGTCGATCTTGACGGCGCCTTTGAAGGCAGGCCCGTCAATCATGAAAGTGTTATAGAGATGCGACGTAAACTTGACTGTGAGATCGAAATTGGCGGCGGCATCAGAAACGAAAAGGACATCGAATTATACAGGAGCAGCGGCATAAAGAGGATTATCCTGGGAACCGTCATTCTTGATACCGCCTTCTATCCCGTGATGGAGAGATACAGGGAAGTTCTCGTTGCCGGAATAGACGCCCGCGAGGGTCGCGTCGCCACCCATGGCTGGAAGAACGTATCTGAAATTAAGGATGAAGAGCTCTTCAGCGAGATGGTGAAGCTTGGACTTAAACGATTCATCTATACGGATATAACCAGGGATGGCATGCTCGGGGGACCTCCCCTGGATTCATTTAATCGCATACTCGGTTCCTTCCGTGAGATTGAACTGGTGGCCTCCGGGGGTATCTCCTCTATGGATGATCTGAAGCTCCTCTCCGAAGCGGCAGACGGCAGGATAGAGGGTTGCATCATAGGTAAAGCAATTTATGACGGAAGAATGGATCTAAGGGAGGCGTTAGACTATGTCGTCTCGTGACAAAAACAACGATTCAGCTAACGGATATTCCGAGAATGATTATGATGTTCGTCTTCCCTTTGAGATAGAACACTACGAGAGGAAAATATACGATCTCCGCCAGCTCATCGAAATAAGCAAGGGACTCAATTCTACCCTGGAATACAATACCCTCATTGACTCTATTCTTTATACATGCATGGGCCAGATGCAGCTTCTCCGGGCCGGGGTCTTCCTAAAAAAGGGCCTCGGCAATGAAACCTATTCCTTTCACAGGAACTATAAGGGTTTTGACGTTGACCACAGCAAGGAGTATGAGATCGACAGTGAATCACCTTTGCTTGAGGTACTCCAGGAGGGAATACGCTGTTACACCCGGGATGAACTGCACCGACGGGTACCTTCCTGCCAGGCCCTGGTCATGCTCCGGGAACTGGAGCCGGAACTGATCGTTCCCCTCATGAGCAAAGGTATCCTGAACGGTGTCATTGTTCTTGGAGAGAGAATAACAGGTAATCCATTCTCTGAAACGGAGAAGGAATATCTGATGGATATCGCTTCCCTGGCGGGTATCGCCATTCAGAACGCCTATCTCTACGAGATGGCTACCACGGACATGATGACCCATCTCAAGATACACCACTACTTTCAGACACAGCTCATTGAAGAGATAGAGAGGGCCAACCGAACAGCCAAGCCCCTCTCACTTATTATGCTCGATATCGACCATTTCAAAGAGTTCAACGACACCTACGGTCATACGGCCGGAGATGCCGTACTTATAGAAGTGGCCCGGACTATCAAGGATCATGTCCGCCCCATGGACACGGCCGCCCGTTACGGGGGAGAGGAATTCGCTGTCATCCTGCCCAGGACAGACCTGAAAGAAGCTGTTACCGTGGCTGAAAGAGTTCGTGAAGCCATTTATGAACAGGTTGTTACCTATGAAAAACAGGCCCTCTCTGTGACCGTATCGGTCGGCCTGACCGAGTATAATCCCCGCAGGGACAAACGGAGCACCCAGATTATAGAGCGGGCTGACAAGGCCCTCTATATGTCGAAGCAGAACGGAAGAAATCAGGTGACTCAGCTCTGATTTCTATTTTTGCGTTCATGATTCTCATGATGATTGTAAGAGAATCTTTGAACAATCGGGCAATTTCCTTGACAGACAATGCCGGTTTACTATAAATGGCATCTCGTATTATGGGCCCATAGCTCAGTCGGTTAGAGCGGCTGACTCATAATCAGTAGGTCCAAGGTTCGAATCCTTGTGGGCCCACATCTTTGCGAAAAAGGGAAATGAGCATGTACGCGATTGTTGAGATAGCAGGTAAACAGTACCGTGTGGAGAAGGATGACGTGATAAGCGTGGACCGCCTTTCCGGGGAGAAGGGAGAGGTGGTTCTGGACCGGGTCCTGTTCTTTTCCAATGATGGGAACGTGACAGTGGGGGCACCCTATATAGATGGCGCGTCCGTGAAGGCTGAGAATCTCGGTGCCGTGAAAGGGGACAAGGTTCGGGGAGTTAAATTCAAGAAGCGGAAAAACTATACCCGAACCCTCGGATCCCGCCGTCACCTGACCCGGCTGAAGATCGCTGATATCAGCACAGGGAAGTGATCCGGGCTCGATTTCTGAACCTGGGGCACGACTTCCGGACACGGGAAGGGGCACATGCGGCAATTGAGATAACCGGCCACGCTCTCTTTTCTAAACCGGGAGAGGATGTTGTTTGCGCCGCGGTATCATCCCTGGCCCAGACCGCGCTCCTCTCTATAGAGAGACAGTGCGGGAATATCCAGGCTGTCCACCAGGAAAGCGGGGTCCTGAAAAGCAGAATTGACGCCGGTGTCCTGGGAAGGGATGAAATGATTATTCTGAAAGCGATACTGGTCACCCTCTATACGGGACTTTCAGAGATTGAAAGACAGTATCCGGACAGAATCAAAATAGAATTTGAAGATAACGAAGCATTAGAATAAGGGGAGATTGTTATGGCACATAAAAAAGGCGGAGGCTCCACCAAGAACGGACGGGATTCCAAGTCGAAACGATTGGGAGTTAAACGATACGGAGGACAGCTTGTCAGAGGTGGTACCATCATTGTGCGTCAGCGCGGAACGAGAATCCACCCCGGAGAGAACGTGGGTAAGGGGAGCGATGATACCCTTTTCGCCAAGATAGAAGGTGTCGTGACCTTCGAACGTATGGGCAAGACGCGGAAAAAAGTTTCCGTATATCCCGCTACCGGATAAGGGGTTCCGCAGAGGAGGACCCGGGGGATCGCGTCATTGAATGACGCGATTTTTTATGCCATGAGAAGGTTTACGGACACTATCGATATCCAGATACGGGCCGGCAAAGGAGGAGCGGGGGCCGTTTCATTCCACAGGGAGAAATATATCTCCAGGGGAGGCCCTGATGGCGGAGACGGTGGACGTGGAGGAGATGTATATGTTGTTGCCGATCGAAGGTATTCAAACCTTTCACACCTTTTCACGGATCGTGTTTACGCCGCGGAAAACGGTGCCCAGGGATCAGGAGGAAACCGCACCGGAAGTGACGGAAAGGACCTCACCATCGGTCTTCCTCCTGGAACACAGGTAAGGGAAAAAGAGAGCGATGAATTACTCGCAGATCTTATTGAAGAGAACAGGCCCGTGTGTGTCGCTCGAGGAGGAATAGGCGGGCACGGTAACGCCTTTTTTAAGTCTTCCACCCATCAGTCTCCGCGATTTTCCCAGCCAGGTATACCGGGAGAAGAGAAGGTCCTTCAGCTCGACCTTGTTCTCATCGCCGATGTCGGACTGATCGGACTGCCCAACGCGGGCAAGTCTTCTCTTCTGGCCGCGATGACGAGGGCCCGCCCGAAGATTGGCGATTATCCTTTTACGACCCTGACTCCGGGTCTGGGAGTCCTGGAGTTTGCTTCGGGCCGCACCTGCCGAATCGCGGATATCCCGGGTATTATCGAAGGGGCACATCAGGGGCATGGTCTCGGTCTCTCTTTCCTGAGGCACATTGAACGTGTACGGTTTCTTATCTTTGTCATTGACGTAACGGATGAGAGTATCTCTTATACCGTTACCCTTCTTAAAAAAGAACTCGAAACATATAGCCGGGAATTACTTACGAGGCCGTCAATTATGGTCCTGAACAAGTGTGACCTTCTGGATGAGGAGCTCGTAGACATGGTGGCCGAGGAACACCCGGAAGAAGATTTCCTGAGGATATCCGCCCTGGAAGGTGCGGGTATCGATGCATTGATATCGGTGATAGAGAAGTATCTGGAGATGAATGATGCCACGCAAACCCCTCGTTAAACAGGTACGTACCCTTGTCGTCAAGGTGGGGACCTCGACCATATCTGAAGAGGGAAAACTGTCCGGGAGAAGGATCGCCTGTCTGGTTGAGGACATCGCAGATCTGATGGATCGTGGCTACAGGATAGCCCTTGTCTCTTCCGGAGCCATAAGCGCGGGACTGCATCTCATGAACCGGGTGCCGGAGCGGTTAACCATTCCGGTGAAACAGGCCCTGGCGGCCGTTGGTCAGACTCTGCTCATGAATGAATACAGAAGGCATTTCGAAAAGAGAGGTCTACAGGTTGGGCAGATCCTCCTTACGGAAGATGATATTGAAAATCGGCGGCGATTCATTAATGCCCGCCATACAATAAATGTTCTCTTCGAGATGGGAGTCATGCCCATAGTTAATGAAAATGATTCTGTCGTTGTTAAGGAAATCAAGTTCGGGGATAACGATACCCTCTCCGCCCATGTCGCGAGTCTCGTGGACGCGGAACTTCTTGTTATCCTCTCGGACATAGACGGTTTTTACATGGATATGAGTGATCCCGCTCCGAGGGAAGAGATAAGCGAAATTACCGAGGATATCTGGAAACGAGCAGGTGACAGAGGAACCAGGTATGGAACGGGAGGTATGATTACCAAACTGCGAGCCGCAGAGATCATGCTGAAATTCGGCGAAAAGACCATCATAGCCCGGGGAGGAAAGAAAAATGTTCTGAACTCCATTATGAACGGGGAGAAGATCGGGACAATCTTTGCCAGTACCTCTCCCCCCCTCCCCAGTAAAAAGAAATGGTTATTCCTGGGGAAAAGCCGGGGCAGACTCACCATTGATGCCGGCGCGGTCCGGGCGCTGTCCGGTGGAAAAAAGTCCCTCCTCGCCGGTGGGATTCTGTCCCATGAAGGCCGGTTCGACATGGGAGACCTTGTCGATATCGTTGATGGAGATGGAAAAAAGCTGGGTAAAGGTCTGGCCAACTATAACAGTGAAGAACTTGCCATGATACGGGGCAAAAAGACCTCGGAAATTCGTGAGCTGATGCAGGGAAATTTCTTCGAGGAAGTTATCAATCGAGATGACCTGCTGATGTATGAATAATATGCCTTTATTTGTTAACAGCAGACTAAACAGAAAATTCACTATCCCTTATATTTTTATTTATTCTTTCCTCATCCTGTTCCTGTCACCTGATGCAGGGGGAAGCCATGCCGGAACCGAAAGATGATGTCATACCATGAAGAACAAAGTGAACCGCGGATTCAGTAAGGGATCCCCTTTCGGCTGATAAATATAAATTTTGCGGGAAAAGCATGCATTTCGCTCCTGATTTGGTAGATTTTTTACAAATACTTTAAGACAGAAATTTTACAATTGCTACGGTTATTCCAGAGATATTCGATTATATCCGATCAGGAGAACCCCATGGCAACCAATCAGGAAACCACGATGGATTTCACGACATCCGGAACGGAAAAACGAACAGAAGGCGCGCTGGCTCTTTTCACAAAAAGTACTGAAGAGATACTCCACGAGGCCAGCTCAAGTAACCTTCATGGAGAGATTATCGCCAAGATCATAAGCAGCCGTATGTTCGCTTATTCAGATGTACTTGTCGATGACCTGGCAGATACTCTGTTGAGCATGGAAAACGTTTTTGCGCTGGGCGTGGTGAATCGGGAAGGAAAAGTGACCGGATTCATATCAAGGAAGGAACTATTCGACACCCTGAGTAAGCCTTTTGGCCGGGACCTCTATAAGAATAAAACACTCGATTATATTGTACAACATACCGTCAGTTATAACTATAACAGAAACATACTCAGTGTCTCAGAAGAGATATCATCTTCTTTCCATGATCAGAATATACGTTATTACCTTCTGGTGGATGACAGAAATTTTTTCGTCGGAATCTTTTCCAGCCAGGATATGCTTATTTACCTGTCGGACATGACCCAGAAGGACATCCAGCTTGCCAAGCGGCTTCAGAATGGAATCGTAAAGGAGAGGGACGTATACGAGACGTCCCGATTTGATATGATAGGCTCAACACATATGGCCAAGGGTGTAGGAGGCGATTTCTACGCGGTTAAAAGGTATGATAATAACCGATGGGTCCTCTCCCTCTGTGACGTCTCCGGCAAGGGAGTCTCCGCCTCTCTGGTATCGGTCATTATCGGTGGAATGGCCGATATCTATGATTTTAAACGGGGGGTTCCCCACTATATTAAGACACTGAATGATTTTATTCGCCGTTCCTTCTCCATGGAAAAATTTATAACAGGAATCTTCGCGGACCTGGACGATAACACCGGAGAAATCGTAATATACGATGTGGGTCATTCATATTCCTTTATTTACCGTAAAAAAAAGATGATCAGGCTTAAAAGTAAGAATGATGTTATGCCCATGGGGATCGTTCCCGACCTTGATCCCAGGGGGAGCCGTTTTACCCTGAAACCTGGAGATCTTCTGATACTGATGACGGACGGCTTTGAGGAACAGAAAAATCCGGAGGGAGATGAATACGGACAGAAAAGATTTTTCCGTATCATCCAGAAGAACGCTCACAGGGACCTTATGGATATCAGGAACAATCTGTATGAGGATGTAGAGAGATTCAGGGGGAATCACCCCCAGCAGGATGACATGACCCTCATCATGATGAGGTACCACGGAGGGGAATAGTTCTTTTCATCCACGGGCCGGACTGACAATCTGTCTGCATGGATTCTAACTCCCTTATTGAGATTGATGCTGGCAGACTGGCAGAATACCTGAGAAACCTGAGTGAACCGATACTCGAGATAACCCTTCTCAGGGAGTGGACCGGTTTCACACCGGGAGATGATCTTTATCGTCATCATTTTTCTTTGTATCATGCCCTCTATACCGTCAAGTACGCCCTCCTGGATGAGTACCTTCACACTGATCCTATGAGGATACGTCTTCTTCACCGCCCCGCTCCGGGCCGGTGCCATCATTATCTGGACGAGGCGGGGATCTTCTGCGGAGTCCCTGCCGAAGAAAGAGACTACTGTTTCCGGCATCTTCATCTTCATGGTGACGTTCACGATCTTCCCATGTTTGACCCCCTTCGGGATTTTTACTGTAACGCTGAGAATATCAGGTGGTCAGACCGGGATCTCCTGGATCGTCTCATGAAGGGTGTGGTGACAGTCTCTTTGAGTCCCGACAAGGTGAACAGGGCCATGAGGATAATGGGTCTTACCCAGGCCAACAGGTCCATAGTAACACGCAAATACAGAAAACTGGCCCGCAACACCCATCCTGATTTTCTCAGGGGGGACGATGAAAGGATGAAGGAACTCAACTGGGCCTACGAGGTTCTTAAAGAGGTCTATCCCCTCTGATTGCTCTGGGATGTGGTCTCGTTCTTCCCGCTGAAAAATATCTCTCCCCGGGTGAAGATCATGGCGGTGATAAGACCGGCGATTATATGCCATATCCCCCACCATGCGACAAGAATGGCCATACCGCCCAGGCCCGCGAAAAAATTCAGGGTGAGGACCAGCCCCAGTCCGGAATTTTGTATGCCTACTTCAATGGTTACCGCGCGGACATCGGGATCTTCCAGGGAAAGGAGCCTGCCGGCCGTGTAGCCTATGCCCATGGCGAGGAGGTTGTGGATAAACACGATGAAGACTACATAGCCTACATATTCGAGGAAATACTGCCAGTTTGCCATGAGGGCGCCAATGACTACGGCCACAAAGAAGAGGAATGAGAGAACCCTGAAAGGTTTCCTGATTCTGTCCGCCAGGCCTGGAAAGAGGCGCGAGAGGGTCATCCCCACGGCAACAGGTATGCCCAGAATGATAATCACGGTTATGAATACATCGACGGGAGAAAGCTGAATGGAACGCAGGATGGGCGCCGTGGAGGGGTTGAGGCTACCCCAGAGGGCCAGATTTAACGGTGTCATGAAGAGAGAGAAAGCCGTGGATACGCCTGTCATGCTCACGGATACGGCGTTATTACCACGGGCCAGGTAGGTTATAATATTGGAAAGGTTGCCTCCGGGACATGCGGCGACCATGATCATGCCAAGGGCAATGGAGGGACGCGGGTCAACGGCCAGGATGAGAAGAAAGGTAAAAGCCGGCAGTAGTATAAACTGGGAAACAATGCCGATAGCGGGCGCTCTGGGTGCTATGAGGATCTTTTTGAAATCCTCAAGTTTGATTTCAAGGGCGACACCAAGCATCATAAAGGCGATAGCGAACTTTATTATGGTCAGGGTCTGGGGATTGAAATTAAGGCTGACCTGATCAATAAGATGGGGTTCCATATATCTACCTCATGGATTGAATCTCATCTTCACGTGGTGAATCTTTCTCAGGGGACATTTTTGTCAAACCATAAACATTACCGGAATAAGGTTGACACTCTCCCCGGGAACTGTAGTCCCTCGTTGAGGCAGAATAATTATATGGCTGAGTATACTCCACCCTGTGACAGGTGCAGCGGGAGCTGCTGCCGGTACGTTGCCATTGAAATCGGTCGCCCTCGAAGCAAGGGAGACTATGATTATATCCGCTGGTATCTGCTTCATAAGAACGTCAACGTCTTCATAGATCATGAGCGCAAATGGTTTGTCGAATTCAGAACTCCCTGCGAAGAACAGAGAGAGGACGGTCTATGCGACATATATGATGAAAGGCCGAAAATTTGCAGGGATTACGGCAACACGGATGGGGAGTGCGAATATCATGATTCACCCTTCAGAGAGTATTTTTCCACGGAGAAGGAGTTTATCCGCTACCTGGAAGTTCATGGAAAGGATTGGAAATTCCGCAGGTAGCCTCAGCCGGTTCCCGAAAAAGAGATTATTCTTTGTATCAAGGTAACCGAAAAGTAAAACATGAATAAGCCTTTGACCATCAGCGCTCTCGTTGTTCTCTTTGTCGCCATTATCCTCACCTTTTACCAGACAGTACTCAGGGGGCAGGAGCGATCTTCCTACCCCGAAAAGAGAATATCTTTTGAAGACGCCATCATTATTAATGAAATCGAAATGGAAACTGAGTACCCTCCAGATGACACACCGCAATTCCGCAGACCCGCATTCCGGGAGGCAATTGAAAGAAACCGGGAGCATGAAATGACGGATATGGATGAAAAGGATCTTGATGCTCCCTTCTCCATGCAAGAGCTTAAAAGAAAGGATCCGCGATGGCACATGAGCAAATATACGATACGAAAGAATGACAGCATATGGAAGATAGCAAGCCGATTCGGCGTTTCTCACAGACTTATTATCCAGGCCAATGATCTGAAGGACCCGGACACTGTTCGTCCCGGAAAAACTCTCGAGGTTCCGAACCGTAATGGTTCATTTTATACGATCCAGAAGGGAGACACCGTCATAGAGATAGCCAGAAAATTCAATGTTGATCCTGATGTAATCATAAAGCATAACGATCTGAACCCTCGCAGGCTGTATGTAGGGAAAAAAATCTTCATACCTGATGGCCGCAGGATCAAACCGGACAAAACAAGCGTCCAACCGGCCTCCGTAAAAAAGAAGCGATCGTCTTCAGAAGCAGAAATTTCCGGGAAAAAGGCCTCACCTTCAAAGCATGAAACCCGGCACGCAAAGAAAGCTGATATACTCCCATCCTTCCGCTGGCCACTGAAGGGAAGGATCACATCAGGCTTCGGTAACCGCAGGGATCCCTTCTCGGGTAAAAGGGCCTTCCACTGCGGAATCGATATAAGCGTGAATGAAGGAACCCCCATCAGGGCCTCTTCAGGCGGACGTGTCATCTTTAGCGGCTGGAAGGATGGGTACGGAAAGGTGGTTATCCTGCGGCATGAAGGAGGGTATATCACCGTCTACGCTCATAACAGTAAAAACAGAGTGGCCGTGAATGATCGCGTACATGCCGGGGATACAATAGCCCTTTCCGGAAAAACAGGTGCCGTTACGGGGGCGCACCTCCACTTTGAGATACGAAAATATGTTACTCCCCTTAATCCCATGAGGTTCCTGAAATGAGAAATGCAGTCTTCTCTCTTGTCATCCTGGTCTCTCTTGCGGTCCTGATATCTCCTGATGCTGAAGCGAAGCTTAAACCGGAACGAACCAGGGTCTTTCCGACACAGGCGGATGAGAGGGGATGGGAGGCCGTTGTCAGGGGCCGTATCCTTTCCTTCTCCGATCAGACGGAATTTGACGAGAACGACCTTCTGGGAAGGGCAAGGGCAAGAAGTAAGGCTACCGTCAGGCTTCATTCTTCCCGAGACCTGCAGGAAGGAAACGTCCTCTATGTCATAGATAACAATAACCTCATTGTGGCGAAGATGGAGGTGAAGGTCCTTTTTGAAAGCAGCTCTTTCGGTCCCATGGCCGTCGGGTACGGGAATTTCAGGCAGGCCGGGATACGTTACCGGGTTGTCCAGAGGGCGAGAGACGAGGAGGCTAACAGGTCGTATATCTATCGGGCCCGGGGAGATTACTTCAAACGTACCGGGGAACGCGGCAGGGCCATTGAACAGTACAAAAAGGCCATAGAATTGGACCCGGAAGACCCTGCTTCACACCTCGCTCTGGGGCTCCTCTATTACGATGAAGAGGTATACAGGTACGCCTATCACCAGTTTCTCCGGGCATACGAGAACCTTGGCCGGCTTTATGACCGGGAAGACCGTTTTATTCTTCTCTCCGGGCTCACGGAAATAATGTACAGGGAAGTTTATGATAATCCCCATCTGAGCGGTGAGAAGAAGAAGGATTTTATCGACCGGGGTATCGAGTACGGCAGGAAGGCCCTGAAACTGAACGAGTCATCACCACGTCTTTTGACCTGGCTCGGTTTCTTTTACTACAAGGGGCCCCGTGCGGATCACATCAAGGCACGCGATTATTTCAGAAAAGTCCTCGAACTGCAATCGGATAACGTCCAGGTCCTGACCGCGATGTCCCGGCTGTATTATCTTCATCAAAACGCTGAAAAGGCCCGAATGTTTGTTGACAGGGCACTGAAGATCGATCCCGATAATTATGACGCCAGAATGATGCTTCAGAAAATTGAACGATACGGAAGAAACCGGTAATGAGTATCAGCAGGGGAGTTCTTCATGTCGATAGAGTACGTGCTCTATTCCCTGGGCCTTTCCATTGCCATCCATGGCATTTCACTTGTTTCCTATGTTTTTCGTAAGAAAACCCGGGCCTTCATAACCTTTCTCGCGACCTCTGCGACAAACATGGCAGGTTTTTCCATCCTGCTTATTCTGCTATTCAAACACCCGGAAGAGTTAACGAAGATCGACCTGACGAAATATCTGTGGCTCACTTCCGGGATATTCAGCCTTATCATGCTCACGATCCAGGTCTACATAATCCTTAATTACAGGGCCCGTCTTAAGAACAGCAGCAACTATCATTACAATTATTTCGGAAAGAAGGTCTATGACGGAGGCCATGTCCAGAAGAAGGAGTTCGGCGTTTTCATGATTTCAGTACCTTTTCTTCTATTGGCTGGAGCCTACTTCGTAGCCCGATTGATTAACCTTATCCGTGCGGGTAGTCTATAATCGAGTCAGACGTCTTGAAGGAGGATCCCCAGGGACTCGATATGAGCGGTTCCGGGAAACATGTCGATCATGTAAAGTTCGGTTAGACTGTAACCGGATTTAACGAAGTCACGGCAGTCCCGGGCAAAGGTGGCGGGATTACAGGAGAGGTAGAGTATTCTCTCGGGTGACATGGCTTCGATAACCCTCCTTCCCTGGCGGCTGATTCCGGTTCTGGGAGGATCGACGCAGACAGCCTGGAAAGAATCCCTGTGAGGGTCTATTTCCGAGAGGTCAGTTCTGTGAAAAGAGACGTTATCCACCTCGTTGTGACGGGCGTTCTCGCGCGACCTTTCAATAAGGGAGGATACACGGTCGAAGCCCTTGACCTTTTCACAGTGCCGGGCCATGGGCAGTGAAAAGAAACCTATACCGCATCCCAGGTCCGCGGCAGAGCGACTCTCATCGGGAAGGGCCTGGCAGATGAGGTCGATCAATTCTCCCCTGAGAAAACGGTTCCCCTGGAAAAAGTCCTCCAGGGTTCGTACATATCTGTATCCGCGTTCTCTCTCTTCAAGAAATCCTTCGCCATCAGGTCCATGGGGGGCCATGTCGGCGTCCAGGGCGAAGTGGCGCTGTCCCTTCGGAAACCTGAATCGCATGATATATTCATTCAGCTCTCCTGGAAGGAGTCGGCATCCTCCCGGGGGGAGAGGGACGACCCTTTGACTCTCGGAAGCGTAGAATCCGGTATTTTCTCCGTCAGAGGCGACCGTTGCGTGGCTCCTGTATTCTTCCCTGGGACCGCGCAGAGTTCTGATCTCCGGGACCTTATCTGCGGGAAGTAAGCCTGTTCTGACAAGACTATCATGGAGAATCAACGCCTTGACTTCGAGTTCCCGTTCCTCTTTCATGTCAAGGTAAACACAGCCACCACAATCTCCGAATCCGGGGCAGGATGGGGTTACCCTGTCAGGAGAGGATTCAAGGATGGAGAGGGCCCGGGCCCGGGAATAATCTCTGTGATCAGAGATCACTTCCGCTTCACAGATCTCTCCGGCCATGGCGCCCCGAACCATTATAATTTTGCCTTCATGGCGGGCGAGTCCCTGACCTCCCCATATGTCCTTCTCTATTTGAAGTCGCATCCTCAAATTTATATTGACGCTTTCCTGAATAAGATTAGATTAGCATATGCCCCTTTATTCCAGCTGCCTGTGAATGAGTACAGAAAAAAATGAAACGGACACCAGTACTCCACATATTGATAACCCTGCTTCTCCTCGCCTCCTGTTCAGACAGCAGTAAAATGGAGAAAGAGAATAATGACAGTTTTGATTCTGCCAATGTCATAAAGACCGGGCGTTCCGTGGAAGGATACCTGCAGGATGAAAAGGACAAAGACTTTTTCCGTCTTTCCCTGGATAGACCTGTAACCCTGACCTTTCACCTGAGCAGCGTGAAGGGAATCAATCACGCGCTCTCTGTTTATAACAGCAGAAAGGACCTTTTAAAGAGGGTAGACGACAGCCGAAAATCTTCCCCTGAAGAGCTGGCTAACCTGAGTCTGGATCCAGGTGATTATTTTCTGGTTGTTGATCATGGAGATCGGGACCGGCGAAACAGCAATGATGAGAATAGCTATACACTTACCGTGGAACAATGCTCCGAAATAGTTTCGGAAAGAGAACCGAATGACGGACCGGAGAAGGCCGCTCCCCTGGGACCGGAGAAGCCGGTCCGTGGGTTCTTTTCTCCGGCATTTAACAGGGAGAACCGGAGCAAGGAAAATCCGATGAGAGAAGAGGACTGGTTTTACCTGGATGCCGAAGGGGGCCCGGGTGGCCCCATGCTTCTCGATGCGAAACTTAGCGGTGTTCCAGGCATTAACAGTCTCATAGAACTGTATAATGAAAAATATGAACTCCTGGCACGTACTGATAATCACCCTTCAGGGTCCGGAGAGCGACTGGAGGGGTTCGGGGTCCCGGAAAGGGGACGCCTCTATATTGTGGTGGCGTCAGGAACCTACCTGGCCAATGTAAGGGATACCTATACCATTTCCGTTCAGCTTCGTTCGCATGAAGAAGGGCAGGAGATCGAAAGGAACGATTCCCGTGGAGAAGCGACTCTCATGAAGGGAAGGGAGATGCGTGGGACACTGGGAGGGGCCACGGACCTCGATTATTTCAGGCTTGAGTCCCTGGAAGAAGGGGTATATATGGTCCGTCTGGAAGGCGGAGCGATGGATCTCTCCTTTGCCATTTACGACCCGGAGGGTAATCGCCTGTGGGATATCGATAATTCCGGTGATGGCGATGAAATCCTTCCCAACGTCAGGTTGCACAATGGGATGTTTATTCTGGTGAAGGGAAGCGCGATGAAAGAGACGGCGCATTACCGGCTTACACTTGCTCCCCTGGAAAAAAATCGGGCCCTGGAACAGGAACCGAACGATACAAGGTCGACTGCATCCAGGCCTCATAAAAACCGGATGATAGGCTTCCAGACAACGGGTGGCGACAGGGATTATTTTGAAATATCAACAAAATCGAGAAAGGACCTGCTTTGCACCGCCCGGGGGATCGATAATGTACGCATGAAGGTGTCTATAACTGATCACATGGGATATATCATAAAGGCCATCGAGGTGCCCGGCAGAAAAGAGACGACCTTTCAGGAGATGATTGACGGTAAGGGGTTCCTGATTGTTGAATTCAGCGGTGATAACTATCGCGATCCTTACCTTATCCATTGCGAGGTAGAAAAATGAGGGCACTGGCCGTTCTTCTCCTGGCGCTTTCAATCATCTCCTGTGGGACAACTCCTGATGGGCTGCCCGTGGGGAAGAACAACTTCATGATTACCTTCAGTTCTGATGTTCCTGAGGGGCCGGATGAGGATGATCTCTGTTATTATCGAGTTCGTATCGACAAGATGGAACGTGGAAGGACACCAACCGGTCTTGAGTCCCAGTTCAAAACTTTTACCGCGTCCCTGGAGCGGAACCGCCATCTTGTGGAGTTTGAAAAATGGGTCCTTGACCGGGGAAAGAAGCGGTATGTGAGGCCCAACAATATAGATCAACCTCGACCCAATCATATCTATGTGGACCTTCTTGAAAACAGGAGTGTTCGAGTGGACGTGAGCATAGAGCAAAGCCATAAAGCAAATATCGATATCAGGTACAGGTAAACCATGAAACGGGAATCGTCACTCTTATATACCCTCAGAAACCTCGCCATTCTGATAGCCATTCTCTGGCTGATACACCTTATCGGTTATATCCTTCCCATAAGGAACCTCGGCATAAAACCGAGGGAAGCTGCGGGCCTCATAGGGATTCTGACGGCGCCCCTTATACACGCCTCGGTCATGCACCTGGTTACGAACAGTATCAGCCTCCTCGCCGTGGGTCTTCTCATGGCAGCCGTGGGTGGCAAACGTTACGTACTGATCACCATAGGTGTGGCCCTTATAGGAGGACTGGGTACCTGGCTGATCGGCCGGGGAGGGGTCATCCATGTGGGCGCCAGCGGGGTCATCTTCGGACAGCTCGGCTATCTCTTTACCCTTGGGCTCTTTACCCGGCGGATGCGTCATATCATCGTTGCCTTCGTGGCCATTTTTCTATACGGAGGCGCCATTACTGGACTTCTGCCCGGAGACTCCTTTGTCTCCTGGGAGAGTCACCTGAGCGGCTTCGTGGCCGGAATCGTCATCGCCCGGGCCGATTCCCGAAAAGGGGGGCAGTAACCTGGTCCCGCCCCGGAGAACCTCTCTTCTCATACTTGTTCTTGCCGCATTACAGGGTATCTATGGATCTGGAATAACTTCATCCATGACCTTTTGCCTAAAGGGTGATTGCATGCATGGCAAGGGGCGACAGGTAACCCTGAAGGGGAAAGTATACCTGGGAACCTTTGAGAATGGAAAACCGGAGGGGTTGGGGGAAGTGACCTGGCCCGACGGGAGATACTACAGAGGGCCCTTTGTTCGGGGAAAGCCCCATGGAGAAGGCGTACTGGTCACGCCGGAGGGGAGGTTCTCGAAAGTGGAAATGAAGGAGGGTACGGTCGTCACCTACCGGTTAATGCCTGAAGAGACCAGGGAGGATGGTTCCCGTTATGGTACCTTTTCGACGGCTCTGGGAGAATACAGGGGCTGGTACAAGGGAAACAGGTTGAAGGGATATAAATCCCATGGGCGCGGCAGAATGGAATATTCATCCGGTTCCATTTACAGGGGCGGGTGGAAAGAGGGAAAGATCCACGGAAACGGAGAGATGATCTGGAAAAACGGAGCGAGGTATACAGGCCAGTGGAAGGAGGGAGTCCGCAGCGGTTACGGCACCTATCGATGGCCGGGTGGATCGGCCTACCAGGGAGGCTGGAAGGATAATCGGAGAGAGGGCCCCGGGATCTACCAGTCAGCGGAAGGGGAAGTTTATATCGGTTACTGGAAAGGAGAAAGATTCCGAACCGCTCCTTATGACGACGAGGAGGAGAAATGAATCCATTCCCGGATACTCCGAATCGTGGCGAAGGTCCATTTCTCTCCGTCATTATTCCGGCGCTCAATGAGCCGGAGATTATGGATACCGTGCATCATCTCAGGCAGAGTCTTGAGGGTGTCTCCTATGAAATCATAATCGTGGATGGGGAGCCGGAGGGTAGCACCATAAGACTCTGCGAAACGAGTGACTGCCGCACGCTACTATCCCTGCCGGGACGGGCCCGCCAGATGAACCGGGGATCTGATCTTGCCCGGGGAGAAGTGCTTCTTTTTCATCATGCGGATACTTTCCTTCCCGCCGGTGGAGGAAGACTCATACAAAGATCTATCCGGAAAGGAGCCGAAGCAGGAGCCTTCCGCCTCTCTTTTTCTGAAGGGGGAATGGTCATGAAGCTGATAGCTTCCATGGCGAACCTCAGAAACCGTTTCACCCGTGAACCCTTCGGGGACCAGTCTTTCTTTATTCGACGTGAACGTTATCAGGAAGTGGGTCCCTATAAAACCATACCTGTAATGGAAGATGTCGAATATATGAAACGGTTAAAAAGAGACCGTATTCCAGTCGTAATACTTCCTCGTCCCGTCAGGACATCTCCGCGCAGGTGGAAAAATGAGGGAGCCGGGCGGACAACTTTAAAAAACTGGGCATGCCAGTTGCTCTACGGCATGGGCGTTTCTCCGTGGAAGCTCGCCCGGCTTTACTCTGGAAAAGAGAAAACTGCAGGTGAATCGGTTCTGGCGCTGATGTACCGGGCGCCGGAGAAGGGAAAGGTAAAAAGCCGATTGGCCGCGGGAGTCGGAGACCGAAAGGCCCTGGAAATATATCAGGCCCTTTTAGGTCATTCAATCACCGTACTGCGACAGGTGTCACATCGAGATAGAAGGGCGCGACCCATTCTTTATTTGAACGGGAAAGATGATCATAGTATATTGGAATTCGAAGTCTGGAAGCAAAATGGCGCTGATCTCGGGGAACGAATGCTCCGATTTTTTTATCATGTCTTCACCGAAAAGGGAGGAAGGGCAATCCTCTTCGGAAGCGACATTCCTGAAATAGGGGATGATGTTCTTTGCAGAGGTTTAAAACTTCTGGAAGAAAAGGATTCGATTCTTGGACCCGCTCGTGACGGAGGGTATTACTGTATAGGCTTCAATCGTGATACATTTTATCCTGAATGTTTTCAGGACATTCCCTGGGGAACCGATAAAGTCTTCAGACGCGTCAGTGAGATACTGGAAGGTGCCGGTCAGGACGTCGGTATCCTGCCTGAGCTTGGAGATATTGATGACAGGGTAGACCTTGATGCATATTTGGAAAATCCCAATAAGGCGAATATTGCATTGGCACGCAGACTGAAAGCAATAAGAAATGAATGAGGCAGGAGGGGACACCATGAAGAAGAACGCCTGGAAGATTATCGTGGCCGCGATACTTGTGGCCGTTGCCCTGGGATTGAGATTCAGCGGGATAACCGATTACGTTACCCTGGAATCGGTCCAGAGGGAGAGTGACCGACTCGCTGCCCTGGTGCGTGAAGATTTATTGCTGTGGGCGCTGCTCTTTACCGCATTTTATTCAATATGGGCCGCTTTCGCCCTTCCCATGGCTGCGGTTCTCTCCATAGCGGCCGGTTTTCTATTCGGCCTTTTGGGTCTTCTCCCTGTTCTTGCCGGGGCGACCCTGGGGGCGACCATTGCTTTTTTTGCATCCAGGTACCTTGTGGGAAATATTATTCAAAAGCGGTTCGGTGACAGGGTCGCGAGATTTAATCAGGAACTGGAACGCCACGGCCACAGGTATCTTTTAACTCTGCGACTGATTCCCATCTTCCCCTTTTTCCTTATCAATGTGGGTGCGGGCCTGACACGGATACCGGCCATTACCTATGTCTGGACCACGGCCCTGGGGATTATACCGGGCGCATTTGTATTTGTCTACGCCGGGACTCGCCTTCATGCTATTGAGAAGGTTTCGGACATCATCTCTCCCGGCGTTCTATCGGCCCTCATTCTTCTGGGACTTTTCGCGTCGATACCGACTATCTACATGAAGATCCGGGAAAGGAAACGCACTCCTGAGGGTGAATGATTGAAAATGACAGAAAGAGTCGGGAAATTTCTGTCACAGAGAAAGTGGCTCGAAGAGATCGAGGAAATATCTTTTCTGGCGTCAGGGGAATATAATGAGAATTATTATGTGAAGGACGGCCGCGAAGGGGAAAGGGTCTTTCGCATTAATCATGGCAGTCAACTTAACCTTGATAACCAGATTGAATACGAGTTCCAGGTCCTTCGGGCGGTATCCTCCTCAGGTGTCACACCGATGCCGATTCACTACGAGCTGGATACCCCGGAGTTCAACTCCGGCGTTATGCTCATGGAATATCTGCCCGGCCGGCTCCTTGACTACGAGCGGGACAGCGTAAGCGCGGCTATGACCTTCGCCCGTATTCATTCCCTTGAACCGGACAGCCGGCTCCTTGTTCAGAGAAATCCTGTTACTTCCATCGCAGAAGAGAGTCTTCGGCTCATCAACCGGTATCAGGAACATCCCCTTGAGGAGAAACGTCCTCTTCTGCTCAAATACCATGATTACATTTGTCGTCTTGGTGAAGAGGAGGATGATTTCTTTTCCGGGGACCGGCTCTGTATGGTCAACACGGAAGTCAACTCCGGGAATTTTATCATGGGAGAAGATCGGGCCTGGCTTGTGGACTGGGAAAAAGGTGTTATCTCATCCCGGTATCAGGACCTGGGACACTTCCTGGTGCCCACGACGACCCGGTGGAAAACGGACTATCTCTTTAACGGAAAGTCCCGCCGTGATTTTCTGGACTCTTACCGACGCTCACTTGATGAGGATATAGCCCTTGAAGATATCGACAGGGGTTCCCGGATACTGGAACGGACCATCCTGCTGCGAGCCCTGAGCTGGTGTTACATGGCCTATTATGAATATACGGGAAGCGAACGTCCCCTTACCAGCACGGTCACCTTTGATCGAATCAAGACATATCTGGAGGAAATCGAGTCTCTGCTCGTCATGGATTAAGATTCGGATTATTGCTTTTCCTGGGATTCGGGCGCAGGAACGTTCCTGGAGATTGAATAGCTGTCCTGTCTGAGGGTAAAGGGGAGAAGGAGCAGAGGGAGAAGCCGCACATTTTCGGGATAGCGGTATCCCGAAATACCGATGGCCATCTCCTGGTGACCCTTTGCCGGCTGGTCCCTGTAGGTACCCAGCAGATAGTCCCACCATGAAAGGTTAAATCCGAAATTGCTGTTGGTCTCAACGATCCGAACCGAATGATGGACCCGATGCATATCTGGTGTGACGATTATCTTCCTCAGAAGATTGTCCACGAGTAAGGGGAGCCGTATGTTGCCGTGGTTGAACATAGCCGTGAAGTTTAGAATAATCTCAAAAATAATCACGGCCAGCGCTGGCGGCCCCAGGAGAAGAACTGCTCCGAGTTTAATGCACAGGGAGATAATAATCTCGAAGGGATGGAACCTGAGTCCTGTGGTTGCGTCGATATCCAGGTCCGTGTGATGCACGGCATGGATCCTCCAGAGGAGAGGGATGGCGTGGAACATGAGATGTTGAAGATATATGACAAGGTCCAGCGTAATAATTGCGATGATAAATGCCGGAATGGGGTGAATTTCAAGTATATTAAGAATGCCCCATCCCCGTTCCACGGCCAGAAGAGCCAGGGAGACCGGTAAAACAGGAAGCAAAAGTCTGAGGATAAAGGTATTAAAACCGGTGAGGACGATATTCCTGAACCATCGGTGACGTCTCTTCTCCACACGCGAGCGTACCGGCAGGATTATCTCCATACCGGCGAAAAGAACAAGGCCTCCCAGGAAAAAGACGGGTCTGATTACGGTCTCCAGGTCAGGATGTGGAAGGTCCATCACGATCATCCGGCAAAGGGAGATGGATGGTAAATATACTCCCTTTTTCTGTGCTCTCCGTCAGCTTCAGGTCTCCATTGTTTTTTTCCGTCAGTTCACGACAGAGGATGAGTCCCAGGCCGGAACCCGTTTCATTCTCCGTTCCCCGTGTAGAGTGTTTGAAATCGACACTGAAAAGTCTCTCCTGCACGTCGGGAGGTATGCCGGTTCCACTGTCACTTACGTGGATATGGACGTTCCCTTTGTATTTTTCAGCCGTAATAGAAATACTCCCTCCCACAGGGGTGAACTTTATGGCATTGGAGAGAAGGTTTCGAATGATGGTATTAAGGCTGTTCCGGTCAGCATGTACAAAAAGATCATGGGATATATTCGTGGAAGGGTTAATAGTTTTTCTCCTGGCTGTTGGCAAGAACAGCTCCAGGTTGCTGTTTACGATCTCCCTCAGGTTTATGTCGTCGAACTGAAAGTCTATCATCTCTCTTTGAAGACGTGACCATTCCAGCAGGTTCTCGAGGAGCTTGAAAAGCTGGGATGCGGACTGGTTAAGCATGCGTGCGTAATCATAGACCTGGCTCGTTGAAAGCTCGGCCAGGTCCGTGGAAAGGATCTCCGTGAGTCCCAGAAAGGCGTTAAAGGGGCTCTTAAGATCATGGGCGATGATGGAAAAGAGTCTGTCTTTGGACGCCAGTGCCGCTTCCAGGGCAGCCTTGGACTGCCTGACCTCATCCTCCGCACTTTTCTGTTCAGTGATGTCGAAAACAATACCTACCAGTTTCAGGGGTTTTCCCTGAGTGTCCCGCTCAACAACGTTACCCCTGTCATAGAACCAGCGGTAGCTTCCGTCATCGCATCTCATGCGATATTCCGTTTCGTATGCGGACCGTTCTCCCATGAGGTGTTCCCGCATGTTCTGCATGGCGGCCTCATAGTCCTCAGGATGAATCAGCTTTGTGAAGGAATCGACATAGGGAGAGAAATCTTCATAAGAGTAGCCCAGAACCTCTACCTTTTTGGGATTAAAGGATACTCGTCCGGTAGGATAGTCCCATTCCCAGCGACCGAGATTGCCGGACCACGTAAATTCGAGTTGTTCCTCAGAGATGACCCGTTCTTCTTTAAGCAGGCGTCTTCTCTGCTCTTCTTCCTCCAGGCGCTGAACCTCTTTTTTCAGAGACTCGACTTCCCGCTTCAGTTCTTCTATGCTTTGATTATTGCTCGACATTTTCTATACAGTGACAGTATGTATTTCTTAACTCTGTTTGCTGAAAAATTTTATTTCCCCCGCCATCGTAGAGGGAGGGGGTACTATTACTTTTTAGTTTGCACGTAAAAGCATCTTTAGGAATAATTATTGATAATGATAAAAATTACAGGCAGTACCATGATTGTCAAGATATATCTACAATGGAAAAGATAGAAAAAAATCCCTACCTGGAGATCGATTTCCAGGGAGAATGTGATCTGCATTATATTCCGGCGCGGGATACGGAGAAGGCCGTGAGTGCCTTTATTCAACAATCACTTTCTGAAGGGAGGCAATGGATTACTCTGATTCATGGAAAGGGTAGGGGAATACGAAAGGCGGAGAGCCTGAAAATTCTCAGAGATTGTGATTGCGTGTTAGAGTTTGACGAAAGAGGGGGCAACTGGGGGCGTACCCTGATCAGGCTTAAAGAGCAGTCAAGTCGGGCGGATGCGGAAGAATGATTCTGTTCTTTTTTCGATGGAAAAGACTTTACAATTCTTTTCTTCGATGGTGTAATACGCATGCTTCTCAGGAAGTGCTGAGTCAGATTCATCCCGGTTGTCCTTTCATAATTCAGCATTAATTGAGGATCATTCTCTTCATGCACGGGGTCGCTGCCTGATTCTTCAATCCTGGACCGGCCCTTTGACAAACGTTAAGAGCAAATTGCATTGAAAGGACTAACCTCCGGAGGGACCATGGAGAATCCTGTTTTTGACATAGATAACCTGGGTGAAAGGACAATTCCCTCACCTTTAAAATATATGGGAGCAGGCTTATCTGGCTTTTTCGCTTCTGATTCAAGAAGAATGCTTTATGACATCTGGGTCGATGATGGTTCTCTTACAGACCCCTCAAGTACCCTGGAGGTCGCCGGACCCAGAGAAAAACTATATTTTAATCCCGGTAAAATCAGGACAGCGATCGTTACCTGCGGAGGGCTCTGTCCGGGAATAAATGATGTCATTCGTTCCATAGTTATGGAATCGTGGTATCATTATGGAAACAAAGTGATAATGGGAATACGGTACGGGTATAACGGTCTCCATCCTGAAAAGAATTACGAACCCATAGAATTGAATCCGGAAATTGTCGAAGACATCCACATGGATGGTGGGACGATCCTCAGTTCTTCCCGGGGTGGGACCGAGAATATGGAGATTCTTGTGGACACTCTTCAGAGGATGGGAATCAGTATCCTCTATGCCATTGGGGGGGACGGGACACTCAAGGGAGCCCACGCCATACATGAGATAGCCCGAAAGAGGGGATATGAGCTCGCCGTTATAGGTGTCCCCAAGACCATCGATAATGATATCAGTTTTATTCAGCGATCTTTCGGCTTTGAAACAGCCTTTTCCCGGGCCGTCGACGCAATTCGATCAGCTCACGTGGAGTCCAAAGGCGCCCCAAACGGTATCGGCCTGGTGAAACTTATGGGAAGACATTCCGGATTCATCGCGGCAACCGCCTCTCTGGCCATGAATGATGTAAATTACGTCTTTGTCCCGGAAGTTCCCTTCTGCCTTGAAGGCGAGAAGGGATTTCTTAATCATCTTGAAGAGCGGCTCCGCAGGCGACAACACGCGGTTATCTGTCTTGCAGAGGGCGCGGGACAGGACTTGATGCAGAATGATTCCTCGAAGGTGGGCCGGGACCCCTCGGGGAATATCAAACTCATGGACATCGGCATTTACATGAAGGAAAAAATTAATGAATTCTTTACTGAACGTAAAATGGAAGTAAATGTCAAGTATATAGACCCCAGTTATATGATACGGAGCGCGCCGGCAGTACCCACCGACTCGGTCTATTGCGCCATCCTGGGCCAGCACGCCGTTCACGCGGGAATGTCGGGCAAGACAGATATGGTTATCGCACAATGGAACAATATATACACGCATATTCCGATAGAGGTCGCGATTTCAAAACGAAAAAAGATAAAGCCTGATTCTTCTTTCTGGTACAGTGTCATGGCGGCCACAGGTCAGCCGGAATTCCTGGAATGCGATGGAGACGAATAGACCGCCTGATGGAACTGCACAGGCATACCCGCCTTTTTAACAGGATTGCACCGATCTACAGGCTGTTCTTCAGGTGGCAGGTCAAATCCTATTCCCATGTAATATTTCGTCACAAAAACCTGATCCTGGCGGGAGAGGGTGAAAGAATACTGGATGCAGGGTGCGGAACCGGAGCATTTGGAGCAGCACTTTCCCGTTTCGGTTATACCGTAATTGGTGCCGATCTTGCGGGAGGGATGGTTCGTCAGGGGATTCGGGAAAACCAGATCTGTATCCATGCCGATGCACTGGGGAATCTCCCGTTCAGGGATAACACCTTCTCAACGGTGACCGCGGCCTACATGGCACACGGTCTCTCATCAGAGCTTCGCAGAAGACTCTATCCCGAACTGAGGCGTGTCAGCAGTAGACAGGTCATCCTGCATGACTGGGGAACTGTCAGGAACCCGATAACGGACCTGGTAGAGTGGCTCGAAGGAGGGGATTATTTCAATTTTATACGAACAGGTTTGAACGAAATGAAGGAACATTTTTCAAGAGTGGATGTCGTATCCGTTGGAACACAACAAAACTGGTATATTTGCAGAGTATAGGCGTCGTTACATGAAAAAAATCATCTTTCCAATATCGGTAATAATCATTCTGGCAGGCTCGGTCGTTTTCATTTTCGGGGGGTCCACACAAGGCAAAGACGGGCAGGTTTTTCTTAAGGAGAAAGATGGGGCCCGGGAGATTTATAGTAGCTGCACAGAGACCGGACTCTTAGAAGAATCCTGGAGGTTGAAAATCACGATCTGGTCGCTTTCCCTTTTCCCCGGTCGCGTGGAGCAGGGATGGTACGACCTTGAATCGGGTGAACCTCTTTCACATCTATGGATAAGACTCTTCCGGGGAGAAAGGAAGAGTGTCCCGGTAAGGCCGGGTGATACCGAGAAAGAGATACTGTTTCGTATCGAGAAATGCGTGAAGAATGATTTTCCCATTATGGCACAGGCGATAAATGAAAAGGGATTATACATGGAGGGCATGCTTTTTCCAGGTGTATATCCCTGCCGGCACCAGGAAGCGGAATCGATGTTCCAGGATATGCTTGATGCCTTTGTCCAGGTTGCCCGCTCGAAAGGATATACGCGTGACGGTATTATCCTTGCGTCCATGATTCAGAAATCGGGGCTTCCATGGGAATATTATCCTGACCTGGCGGCCATGTATTCGAACAGGCTTCGCCAGGGGATTCCCCTGTGTTTAAAGGCTACGCGCCAATATGCGGAAAGCAGAGGACTCCCCCCGCTTGCGTACGATACCTGCGCCGGGAGAGGCCTCCCTCCGGGACCTCTATGCTCACCTGGAGAAGTAGCTCTTGCATCGGCACATAACCCCCCAAACCGTCCCTGGCTCGATTATGTTGAGAAACAGGATGGCACCATTCAGTTTACCGAAACTGTTGAAGATAGATAATATACCTGTTGACAATCCGTATCCTGTGACAACAAATAGGGTATTTCCCGATCAGGAGTAAAGATCATGTTTAGAGCGTCCTTTTTAACACTGATCTGTGCAGTTCTTCTGGGTTGCACGATAACCACCACCTCGACCTCGGATGCAAATCCCCTTATGAGGAGACAGGCTCCCGCTGATGACCGGCCGTCCTATTCCTATGTTCCAGAACCTTCCGGCACATGGATGGCCTATGACCGGAGCAATCGTTCCAGGAAGCCGATTCCATTTCAATTCAAAGGCAGGTATGTCGATGCGAAATGGGGAGGGTATCCCGCCCATTACGGATGGAAGATCAAGGGAAATGAACTGCACATGCACGCAGCAACAGGTCGAAAGGTCTATAATAACATCATGTTGAAATGGAGATGGTCTCCCCGCAACAGGGCATGGATAGGCATATCGGGAAAGAACAGGTCTTATATCCTGACGAAGCGTAAGCCTGAATGGTACAGGCCCGCCAGGGAGACCCGTCCAGACCCTCTTTACCGAAGGCAGGTGCCGGAAAGGGATACGCATAACAGGTATAACGTACCGGTTCCGTCAGGTACATGGAAGGCCTATGATCGAAGCGACCGGTCCCGGAAACCGCTCCCCTTCGATTTTAAGGGAAGGTATGTCGATGTTAAATGGAAGGGGTATCCCGCCCATTACGGATGGAAGATCAAGGGAAATGAGCTGCACATGCACGCGGCAACAGGTCGAAAGGTCTACAATAATATCATGCAAAAATGGAGATGGTCTGCGAGACGCAAGGCCTATGTCGGAATTTCCGGTAATAATAAAAACCTGATTCTGACAAAAGATCAGCCGGAATGGTATCGTCCGCCATCCCGGAAAAAGAGAAGATCTAATCCCCTTTTTCATCGCCAGAAACCGGAGGGAAGCTTTTATTATGATTACAGGAATCCCGTGTCTCCCACCGGCGAGAGGATGGCCTACCCCGGAGATAATCGACAAAACCGCTTATGGGTGAAAGATAATGGGAGAGAGGCTTCTTATGTACAGAGACACAGGCAAGAATGTTTGTAACCGTGTCATGCAAAAATGGCAATAGTCGTCTCCCCGACTTCGGGGCTATGCCGGTATTTCCTGAGACAACCGGCATCTGCTCCTGCGTCCGAACCAGGCTGCTTAACAGGTGAGCGCTGTGGAGAAGGAAAAGGAAATGACAGAAACAGGCCCCAATGGGGAGAGAACAGGTGTCGATTATAATGAAGTAATTGATATCAGGTACAGAAAAAGACTCAACAGCCAGAAAAACATTACAAAGCTTGAAGGAGTCGTCCGGGAGGATGGATTTATTGAGCAGCCCTATAGGTATGCCCTGGGGCTGGGCGAAGCGCACTTCAAGGCATTTGAGAAGGAGCTGGACAAACTCATCGAACGATTCCCGTGGACAAAGAAAAAGTACTTCAAGTTTATCATGCATGAACTTGTCCTGAACACGCAGATATCCATGCTACGGGAATTCGTCCGTCGCATCCCTCATGGGAAGATGTCGGCCGGTTACTTTAACTGTACAATCTATATCAATGACCAGTTCTGCAGCGCGGGTATCGAAGAATATGGTGATTTTTTCGATTACTACGGTTTTCTGGAAACCATGGGACTTCCGGATAACGAAGAGGAATACTATGATGATATGATGGAGGAATACGTCAACGAACTGAGTGACCTTTCATCGAATAAACTGAAACTGGTGCTTAAGCAGGATGATCGACTTATAGTGCCGGATGGTTCCAATAGTCTTGGTCTCCAGATGATAGAAAGCGCAACAGACCAGGATTTCTATATTACATCCTTCTACAAGGATAAGAGATACATGTGGAAACGCATAACCTTCCGGATAGAGAATAACTGATTCCCGCTCATGACGGACAAAAATGGCGAACGAATGGCGAACGAAAGGAGGAAAAGGATGTTCGACTTTTCCAAACTGACACCTCTGCCTAACCGCATGGAACATACATGTTTCGGTTGCGGTGACATGAATGAATGCGGATTGCAGATGAGGTTTCACACAGACGGCAAGGATGTTTACTCACGACTGACTATTCCCGGGCATCTCTCCGGATGGCAGAATCTTGCTCATGGAGGAGTCATCTCCACGGTCCTCGATGAGATCATGAGCTGGACAACGGTGTTTAATTTTAGAAAGCTGTTTCTTACCAGGGGGATGTCGGTGGAATATATTAAGCCCATCCTGGTGGGAAAGGAGATATATGCCCACGGAAGGATTATTGATCTGAAATCAGACAGGGAAGCCCACCTGGAGGGAGAGATACTCGATGCTGATGGAACTCGTCTCGCGTCTGCCACATCCAGGTTTATTTTGTTCAGTTTTGAAAAGGCGCTTGAAAAGGGGATGATGGACGAAACGACCCTGAGAAAGTTCAGGGATTTCGTAGAAAGCGTCACTCTACCTTAAAATAATCGACTCGTTTTTCAAGGTTTTCCGCCATCTCAGCTATCTCCTTAGCATTATTGGCCAGGCTATCCGCGCCGTCAGCATTCTGCTGGGTGAGGTCATTTATGCTTGTTATGGATTTCATGACTTCGTTGACTGCGTTCTTCTGTTCCTGGGAGCCCATGCGGACTTCATCTGATTTTTCCTTAACATCCTGTATACTCTGACTTACGGTTTCATTCTTGTCACGTTGTTTCTGCATGGCCTGATATATTTCGTTGATTTTTCCGCTGATCGAATCGATGGCGTAAACGATCATGCTAATGCTTTCAATGGTACTGTTAACGTTTGTCATTCCCTGAGTGATTTCATCTTCATTCTGCTTAATGAGTTGATCTATCTCCTTCAGACTCGTTGCTGTTTCATCCGCGAGCTTGGATATTTCGTCGGCAACAACCGCGAAGCCACGTCCCTGTTCACCGGCCCGGGCCGCCTCGATAGAAGCGTTCAGGGAAAGGAGGTTAATCTGGTCCGATATATCATTAATAATGCTGATGATATTTGATACCCTTGAAGAGCTCTCATTGATCTTTCCCATACTGTTGTTCATCAGTTTAAGCGATTCATTGCCAGATTGAGCCTGGCCAGATATGTTGTCTGAGAGCTCCTGGGCCGTGGATATGTCCCGCCCCACAGACTCAATCAATTCCGAAAGTTCTTTGAACTCTTCAACCATGGATGTCGTGCTGCTGAACTGGTAGTCAGAATTATTCGATATGTTGTCTATACCGGCCGCGATTTCCTCCATGGTGGCAGTAACCTCTTCCGCGCCGGCGGCCTGGCTCTGGGCATTTTCGGAAAAAGAGCTGATGGTACTCGAGAGTTGATTCGAGTAGGTAGAGAGTTTTTTAGCTATGGTCATTACATCTGAGACAACGGAACGGATCCTTGAGATGAAGGTATCAACATTATACGCGAGTTCGTCCATTTCATGATTAATCAGTTTGCCGGTCACCTCGCATTCGCTGCAGTCCTGGATGCGTCCCTCTGCAATAGGAGGACAGTAGGCCTCCCGTCCTTTACGGTAGGCCAGAGAGCCCGCTATCTCTGAGCAGTCTGAGACCTTTTCTCCGTAGCAGGGGCAGTCTTCGATACCGCAGTCAATGAGATCGCTGCAGACCACCCCGTGTGTATGGACTTTCATGGTGAGATCTCCCTCGCCCACGGCCAGTTCGCGTATCCGGTGAGTAAAGGAACGGATAGGTGAGGTGATAGAGCCGATAAGGAAGCGTACGAAAAAGAACGTGAAGACCATGGAGATGCCGCCAATAATCAGGATCGACCGGTTAATAATGATGGATACCCTGTTGGCGTCACGATAGAGAGCTTCAACCCGGTTCTCAAATTTCTGACTGATGTCTCTGCTAAGATGGGTTACCTGATAAATGGCGTCTTTGTAAGGATTGATGGCAATATTGGCTTCCTGAGGTGTGGTTATCTCTCCCTCATCGATCTTTTTTACAGTTTTTCGAAATCCTTCCCTGTAATAGTCCAATTTATCATGCAGTACCTTCATGGTCTCTTCAAGATTAACAAAACCGAGATCCTTCATGAATTTTTCAGCAATTTCAAGGTTGTCATTCATCCTCTCGATTTTCTCTTCCCAGAGACGCATACACTTTTCCTGATTATCTCTGCTGACTTCAATATTGAGAAAATAGTCTTTTTCATGACGCCGAATATGTATGGGCAGTGTTTCCAGTTCTTTCATGACCTCGACTGATTCATAATGGTCCAGGATGACTGTCAGGGTCGTGTTTATTCTACTGTTTGCATAATAAACAGCCCCTGCTACGATGAGTAGAAAGAAAACGACTCCGGTGGAGGCTACGATAAGGGTTGTTCGAATACGCATGGGAGGAATGTTAAAACGTTTCATGGTCCCTCATAATATGCTTGGATATCACAATATATTGCGTCCCGGTATACCCGTCAAGATAAAAGGCGCCGTATATATCTATGAATTTCAAAATACCGTTCCTGTCATGCAGATGGATAACCCATCATTATACCAGACATGATTGGTTGTTCCGATTGTCGAGAACAGTCTTCTGGCATATTATCATTTAACTATTTATTTAAAGTCAATAATGCTTGACAACCATCATATTATGTTAAGGATACATAAATACTCTGCGAATGGAGGCACATATGAGAAAAATCGGACTTGTCGCAACTCTACTCACAGGACTCATGTTTATAACGGTCATGATGCTTGATTCAACTTCAGCACAGTCAGGTATGAAATTCATGAGTCCCGCTTTCGCCGGTAAGCTGTGTAACGCATGGAATCAATCCAGTTTGCCTGCCGCCCTGGGAGAAGGGGGATCTGACTGGATAAGCCAGGGAGAGCTGGAAGGCAAACAGACAATGGTTTTCTGGGTCAAGAACTGTTCAACTCCCAAAGTGCAGTTAACAGTAGAGAACCAGAACGGGAAAGCTGTCTGCACCTATGGAGGTGCCGCTCAGAGTTCCAGTCCGGACTGGAAGATATATCCACCCACTGATAAGTGGTATAAATGCGCGACCGGGGTAAACCCCATGTGGCAACTTATGGGCAACTTTAAGGGGGACATGGGAACAGCCATGAAGAACATGGGCAACTTCAAGATATTCTTTAAAGTCGTTGGTGGCCTGGCTAAGAGTAACAACGCTGATTATAAATCAGGCTGTAATCTGGACAGCGGCCAGATCGAAGAGATAGAAGAATATATAAGAGAGATGTAATGTTACCCCTGACGTTAAAACCCCGACCTGGTCGGGGGTTTTTTTAGAATTTATTCTTGCAAGTACCGATTCCTGAAAAAACATATCGTTATGATATATAATTCAATACTGGAAACAATCGGCAAAACGCCTCTTGTCCGTTTAAACAGGTTGCCGGGGAAAGCTACAGCGGAGATCTTTGCCAAGCTTGAATATTTCAATCCCGGTGGTTCCGTTAAGGACAGGATGGCCCTGGCTCTTATCGAGGATGGTGAAACGAGGGGACAACTGAAACCGGGCGGGACAATCGTCGAACCTACCAGTGGAAATACAGGTATCGGTCTTGCGCTTGTAGCGGCTGTAAGGGGTTACAATTGTATCCTGGTTATGCCGGAAAGCATGAGTCTTGAACGAAGAAAGATGATAGCTTCTCTCGGGGCTAAAGTTGAACTTACACCTGCAGATGGAGGCATGAAAGGCGCACTGGCCAGGGCTGATGAACTGCTGGATGAGATTGAGGGAGCCTGGTCTCCGGGCCAGTTCTCCAATCCTGCCAACCCGGAAATGCACAGACGAACAACGGGACCTGAGATCTGGCAGCAGACAGAGGGGCGACTCCACTATCTTGTGGCCGGTATAGGAACAGGAGGCACCTTTACCGGCTCTGTCCGCTTTCTTAAGGAGAAGGACCCGGGAATAAGGGCGGTGGCCGTGGAACCTGCCGACTCTCCCGTCCTGAGCGGAGGAGCAGGAGGGCCCCACCGCATACAGGGCATAGGTGCCGGATTTATCCCTGAGGTTGTCGATCGAGAATTGCTGGATGAAATTATTACCGTAGAATCGGAGAAGGCGATTGAAATATCCCGCCTGCTCTCCCGGGAGGAGGGGATAACAGCCGGAATCTCTGCCGGCGCTGCTGTTCAGGCGGCCCTTGAACTGGCGGCCAGACCAGGTATGGACCGTAAACGTATTGTTGTTATTATCCCTGATACTTCTGAGAGGTATCTCTCGACGGTTCTCTTTGAGGATAGTGATGGTGCCTGAGAGAGAAGATTCCAGAGAGCGTTTGCAGAAGTCACTGCACTCAGTCATCGATGAACTAAGCAGCAGGGAGTCTTATGGACCCGTTTATCACAGGGGAGTGATGGATGAACCTATGCCCTCTGTAGATACACTCATGGAGGTGGTCACGTTCCTGAGGTCCATACTCTTTCCCGGTTTTTTCGTGCATACGGATATTAGGCCCGATTCCCTCAGATACTATCTCGGTTCGACTCTTGACCGTGTTTCACATCTGCTTGCTGAACAGATACAGAGGGGATACTGTTTTTCCTGCGAGAAGGAGAATGATTGCCGGGAATGCACCAGGGAAGCCAGGCGTGTGACCGGTGAATTCATTAAACGGCTGCCTGTTGTTCGGTCGTTGCTGTCCGATGACGCCAGGGCCGCCTACCTGGGCGACCCGGCAGCCAGGAGTGTTGGTGAAACCATCTTCTGTTACCCGAGTGTTCACGTCATGACAAATCACCGTATCGCTCATGAGCTTTACCAGCTGGATGTGCCCCTTATTCCAAGAATTATTTCTGAACGGGCTCATTCAGAGACAGGTATAGATATTCATCCCGGAGCGACAATAGGTTCATGTTTCTTCATTGATCATGGCACAGGTACGGTCATAGGAGAGACATGCGAAATCGGCAATAATGTTCGGATTTACCAGGGGGTTACCCTTGGAGCGAAGAGTTTCCCTCTGGACGGGGAAGGTAATCCTGTAAAAGGGATCAAACGCCATCCTGTTGTCGAAGATGACGTAATTATCTATTCCGGTGCCACAATTCTTGGAAATGTTCGAATCGGGAAGGGAGCCGTTATTGGTGGAAATCTCTGGATAACCGGGAATATCCCCCCGGGTATGCGGGTAATACAGCAGAGGCCCGAGGAAGTGCGGGTCAGCGATGGCCTTGGAATCTGAGAACTATTTTTTATTTCGTTTCAAAAATTTCTGTGCCACCGCGTTTACCGGGTCCCACACGGGAGAAAAGGGCGGGGCATATCCCAGATCGCAGTAGGCGAGTTCCTGCACAGTCATCCCCGAGGTGATAGCGGCAGCTGCGGTGTTCATCCTGTGGGCCGCACCGTCCGTTCCCGCGATCTCACATCCGATGACTCTGTTATCTCCTGAGCGGACCGTCATGGTTAGGGTAAGGGGCTGCCCTCCGGGATAATATCCGGCACGGGACCGCCATTTCATAGCTTCTGTCCGGGAATCGATCTCTTCTTTTTCAGCATCCTTCGCGTTAAGGCCGGTTTTCCCGATTTCCAGGTCAAATACCTTTACAAACTGGCTGCCCACGATGCCGGGGAAGCGTTCATTGTCCACTCCGGCGGCCTGGAGACCTGCCACTCGACCCTGCTTGTTCGCGGTGGAACCGAGGGGAAAATAGATGTCCCGTCCCAGGACAAGGTGATAAACGCTGGCACAGTCCCCGGCAGAGTAGACACCAGGGATATTTGTTTCACTACGTTCGTTGACGATAACGGCTCCATTTTCGAGAAGATTTAGACCGGTATTCTTTAAAAAATCAGTTGCAGGACGGATTCCCACGGAGACCAGGACCAGGTCCACCTCGAGACTCCCTTTATCGTGGTTGACGATAAAGGTCTTTCCGCTCTGTTCAATGGAACGGACCGTGGTATCCATCTGAAGGGAAACATGGTTCTCTTTCAGTTTTTTCGTCAAGAGCTCCTGAATGGATGGAGAGAATGCGGGCCCGGGAGCTGGAGCCATTTCAACGACAGTAACCTCCATGTCACGTTTCCGGAAACTCTCTGCCATCTCCAGCCCGATGTAACCGGCTCCGATGATGGCGCAGGACGCGGGTTTCCTTTCATTGAGCAGGGAGTCTATCTCCAGAAGGTCGTTCATATTCCTGAGAGTCACTACCCCTTCGATGTCAAGCCCTTCAATGGGTGGGCGAAGAGCCTCCGCTCCGGTGCCGATAACCAGTTTACCGTAACTCATATCCTCTTTGCCGTCGGCAGTCTGTACCGTGATTCTATTATCATTAAAATCGACGGCAATGACCTCATGATGTTTTCTTATGTCGATATTTCTCTCTGAAATGAATTTTTCCGGATTGATGGCAAAAAGACTGTTATGGTCGGCGATGTCGCCGGAAAGGTAGTAGGGCATGCCGCAGGCAGCGTAGGAGACAAATTCACTCCTCTCCATAACGCCGATTGTCATCTCCGGGTCAACCCTTCGGGCCTGGGAAGCCGCGCTCATCCCGGCAGCATCGCCTCCCACTACCAGCAGATCGTACTGTTTCATTAAAAAACCTCCTGATGCCGCCGGCATCTGTGATATGATATTTTAAAACAGAGTTTATTCCTTAACCTTGTCTGTAATAAAAAACTTCAGTATTAATTCCTTAACCTGAATTTTCTAAAAATTGCTCTATATATCCGCTT
>CAZYBU010000012.1:0-74278 GCA_964645775.1 uncultured Leptospirales bacterium
TTTCGACGATGGTACCTTTCCATAAACTGGTTTTTGCGCCTGCTATGTCGGTTTTCTGCTGCTGGTTTTATCGATGCGTTATTTTCGTTTTGATTTGCGAAGAATAAAATAAATTCCGGGAGTAATGCAAATTAAAAGAAACAACTTTACACTTTTTCCCTTGGAATGAATTTTTCATTTTACGTGGCCGGGGTCCGTCCATGGACGGCGGCCACTCGTAGCTCGGTCCGGCGCTTTTTTGGACATCCTGTCCGCGCCGGACATTACGGAATCCGTTCCGGGCAGCATCCTTTTTGCTTTGCTATAGTTGCAAAGATTTGCGGCCGAAATTGGTTAGCCTCGCCGGCGTACCCTCCGCGGCGATGGTTATGATTTCCATGGTGTACCTCCTGGCCTGCGGCTGGTTTGTCATTAGAATCCGGCCCTGTATGTGTCCGGTATTATCGGTCCCATGCTTAAACATGACCTTTAGAAACTGCACCGCACATTGACATGTCCCCCCTTGGGGGATAGAGGGGGTAACCGCAAACTTTTTCTTCCAGAAACAATTGACAAATGTTCACATGTACGCTAACTTGTATATGTGAAAAGAAATGTAATATTCTATAAAACAAAAGATGGGAACTGCCCAGTGGAAAATTATCTCGATTCTCTTCCAGGAAAAGTTGTTCAGAAAATAACCTGGGTTCTTGAAATATTAGAAAATCAAGGAATGCTCCCATCCACATATTTTAAGAAACTTATAAATACTGAAATTTGGGAATGCCGTATTCAACAAGGTTCAAATATTTACAGAATATTATGCTTCTTTGACAAAGGTTCTGTTATAATCCTTACACATGGATTTATCAAGAAAACACAAAAGACACCTTCTGATGAAATTAAACGAGCAGAAGATTATAGAAATGATTATATAAACAGGATAAAATTATGAGTGATTTAAAAAAATACATAAGCAAGAGAAAAGCAAATGATCCTGAGTTTTTGCAAGGATACGATGAAGGATTCGAAGAATTCAAGATAGGTTTAATACTAAGACAGGAAAGGGAAAAAAGTGGTTTAACTCAAGAAGAATTAGCAAAAAAAATCAAAACAACAAAGAGTGCAATTTCCAGAATTGAGAATCATTCAGAAGATATCAAACTGTCAACTTTATTAAAAGTAACAAAAGCATTAGGTAAAAATTTATCAATAAAAATTCTCTAAAAAGGGGTTTTGCCAGCAGACAACAAAGCTTACCTGCGACGTTCGGCTCACCCATCCGCAACGCCGCCTTTTCCTGGCATGACGGCCCCATGCTTAAACATGACCTTTAAAAACTGCACCGCACATTGACATGTCCCCCCTTGGGGGATAGAGGGGGGATAAGGGGAACACTCAAAGGGGTGACACTTCACCCCTGGGGGACAGATGGGACAAAAGAGTGGAAATTCAAGGGCTTCCGCTGCGCTACGATGAAAACGTCATATATTCGCGGAACGGTTGAACGGCAATTGCACACTGATAAAAATTAGTTGCCTATGAGTTGAAGATTAATATAATTTTATATGAAAGTTAAAGAGATAATTAAATTGATAGAAAATGATGGTTGGTACCAGGTAGCGATGCGAGGTAGTCATAGGCAGTACAAACATCCTGCCAAACACGGACGAGTTACCATAGCTGGAAAACCATCAGATGATCTTCATGCTGGTTCACAAAACAGCATATTAAAACAGGCGCAATTGAAGGACTAACAATATGAAAAGATATCTAATTGTAATTGAGAAAGGCGATAATAATTATTCTGCATACTCTCCGGATCTACCAGGTTGCGTGGCAACAGGTTCTACCGTCGAAGAAACAGAAAAGAATATTTATGAAGCAATTGAATTTCATCTTGAAGGCATGAAAGAAGATAAATCAATTCTGCCAGAATCATCTGCAATTGCAGAATATATGGCCTTCCGAGCGTAACAACAGCCGACGACAGCTGGTATCTGATGGGCTTCGACCTCTATTGTCTGGCGCCAACTGCGGGTACCGGTCGAACGTTATCAATAATAAAAAGTTAATAAAACATTAAGGAGCCCGTTACGAACGAACAACCCATCCGCAACACCGCCTTTTCCTGGCTTGACACCCTGGTGTTACAGCATGGCGATGTATTGCCCCGAACCATCCTTGAACAGGGATTCCAGTACCATGGAGAACGGATAACCGTTATCGGCCCCAAGGGAATATGGAAACCGAAACAGTTTGAGTCAATCCCCCTGTCCATAACAACAACCTATGACGGCCCCTATGACGATTCCTCTAACGCGGATGGCCTGTTGCGGTACCGATACCGGGGAACAGACCCGTCCCATCCTGATAATACCGGCCTGAGGCAGGCCATGCAGCACCAGGTGCCTTTGATCTATTTTCCCGCGGTTGTAAAAGGAAAGTACCTGGCTGTCTGGCCGGTGTACATCGTGGGTGATAATCCAGATGATCTTACCTTTACAGTTGCAGTGGACGATTCCCATTTAATGAATATGCAAACCATCTCTGCCGGGGGTGCATCACTGGTTTCCGATACATCACCGCAGGATTTGGCCCGTAGAGAGTATATTACAGCCAGTATCAGGCAGCGCCTGCACCAGCGTGGGTTCCGTGAACGAGTTTTGGCGGCGTATAAAGATCATTGTGCTGTATGTCGATTTGGTCACAGGGAACTGTTAGACGCGGCACATATTATTCCGGACAACGAGCCGGAGGGAGTACCGCTGGTCACCAATGGTCTTTCCCTTTGTTCAATCCATCACGCTGCTTATGATAAGAACTTTTTAGGAATTAATCCGGATTATACTATTGAAATCCGTCAGGACCTCTTGGAAGAACATGACGGCCCAATATTGAAACATGGTCTCCAGGAACTGCATAGTCGAAAGATTATACTTCCATCGTCAAAGCATGATCACCCAGATAGGGATTGCCTGGCATGGCGGTATGAAAGGTTCAAGAAGGCTGTCTAATGCCCTCCTTCACCCACCACATTGGTACATCAACCTTGAAATACGGAATCACCATTCCCTAAGACTTCCAGCCTCATCTTCCCCCTATTCCAAAGTAACCGTATCTTCCCATAAAGGATGACCTGTGCTATCCCTGTTTTGCAAACAGGAGGAAGTTATGGCGCAGAAACGGTACATTAAGAGAGAAGCATAGTGGCAGCCGAAGGTCAAAGAGTATAGCGGAAGCGGCCTGACCCGGCGGGAATTCTGCAAAAGCAGGCTCGGATGAATATGATTTTGATGAAAGCCTGACAGCTGTTTCCCTCTCTTTCTCGAGATCTTCGAGATATTTCAAAACAGTATTCATGAAGTCTGTTCCATATATAACGGGAATCGCGGAATAAAATAAGCATTGAAAAAAAAGAGAAAACCGTCATGATAGTTTTCTCGTCAAAAAAAGAAAACCAGGGCAAGATGTGTCCACAGATCCCGGGGGAACAGGAATGCTGGTTAAAGTTTTGAAAAACGCAGAAGAACGTATTCGGAAAGCTGTAGAGAAAACGGTCAGAGTCATAAAACATATCCTTCCGGCAGCAGGCTCTCCGAACAAGGGCCTGAAATTTTTCCACCTGGGTGTTATATCAGCGGTCTTTCTTCTGGCGGTCGGGGTTTTCTCTGAGAACAACCTTCAGCCCAAACTCGGTTCCGTGAAAGAGGCCCCATCCTACAACGAGAACGAGCTGGTTGTCATACAGTCCACCCCTCAGGGCAGTCTACAGGAGATTTCTCTTTCAAAGGAGATCGTTGTGGTCTTCAACCGTCCCATGGTCCCCCTGGGAACCTTCCGTGAACGCTCAACGGCCCCCATCCGGATCGAGCCGGCTGTGAAGGGAACCTATCACTGGCACGGAAGCCGGGTGGCCTCCTTCCGTCCGGGGAAACAACTGGCCCCAGGGACCCGGTACAAAGTTACCGTTCCCGCCTCGGCAAGGTCCCTGGACGGGAAGAGGCTGGGGAAGGACCATGTCTTTACCTTTACAACACCGATGCTCAAGGTCCGCAGCCGCTCTCCCTGGGGAGGTAAGGTAGCCTACGAGCAGGAGTTCCGCCTCTATTTCAACTATCCTGTATCCCTGGACGAGGCCAGGGACCATATCCGCCTTAATGTTAATAACCGCCTTCATCCCGTCACCATGCGTCACGCCGGTCCGAGGGAAGCGTCCGGAGACTATCGCATTAAGAAAAATACCTTCAAAAACGTTGTCATCATCAAACCGGCCCGCATCCTTCCGAGAGGCGCGTCCCTTGTTCTCTCCGTCAGCCGGGGGATGCTTCCTCTGGGAGGAAACATCGGGATGCCGCAGTCAAAAAATTTCCGGTACCAGACCTATGGTCCCCTGACGGCCCGTTTGAAAAGTAAAGCACGCTTCTTCCAGCAGGCATACAGCCTGGGCATCCGGTTTAACAACCCGGTTAAGGAAGAAGACGTAAAAAAACATGTTCGCATATCGCCGAATGCGGAGTATCTCTATGACAGGAGTTCTGGCCGAACCACTTACCTTGCCATGAGGCGGTGGAACGTGAGGCCGGAGAAAAAATACACTGTAACCATCTCCCCGGCCCTGACCGACGCCTACGGGAACCGCATAACCGGCACCCGGACGTTTACTATTGTCACGCCCCGATATCGTCGAAGTATTCACCTTAAATCGGGCGTAAACCACATAGAGGCGATCGGTCCCCGCTGGATACCGGTGGACGTGGCCGGAGTGGAGAAGGTGAACATGGAGGTGGGTACTTTTACCCTTATAGATGTCCTGGCCCGGTCGGCTGACGCCCGTTCCAGCGGCAGGATACCTCTCGACACGGAGAAAACATTCACGTTCGACACCGGCATTTCGCGCCAGAGAAGCGGTCGTGTCGGTTTCAACCTGGACTCCTACCTGGATGGAAAAGCCGACTGGATCGGTGTTACCGTTGATGATAGAATCGAACGGTACGACGGCAGAGAGGCCCGGTACCGCCAGACACAGTATATTCAATCCACGGATATGGGCATGGTAACCCGGGCCGGTACCGACGGCTATCACACATGGATCCACTCCCTCTCCACGGGGGAACCGGTCTCCGGCGCCGTAGTGATAGCCTACTCCGGCAAAGACCGTATCGGTCGGGCAACCACCGATTCACGGGGCTATTGCGGTATCGCCCATGACAGCCACGTGCAGCAGAAGCATCTTGTCTTCTACGCCGAGAAGGGAGAGGACCGGGTCTTTATTACCGGCCGTGACCATAACGTATCCCTCTGGTCTATCAGTCCCCATTTCAGGTCCAACGCCCATCTCCCGTCCCTCACGGGCCAGGTGGTCTTTGACCGTCGGCTTTACAGGCCCGGCGAGACAGTCCGCTTCGCCGCGTTTCTCGCGAGGTGGCAGGATGGTGAACTGCGATCCGGCGGCCGTGACCTGGGACCGATGAAGGTTACTGTCAATAATTCCAGGGGGACGAGCATCTACACCAAAACCCTTTCGACCACAGACGGCGGGGGAGTGAGCGGAGAGCTTACAATACCTGATGACGCCCCGACGGGCCATTTTACCGTTATCATAACATCAAAAAAACTCGATTCCAGGAAAAACGCCGGTGACTCGATCCGGGAGACATTCCAGGTGGAAGAGTTCAAGCCTGTGGAATTCACGGTCTCCTGGAACGATATGCCTGGAAGCGTCCTTTTGGGAAAGACCCTGAAGGGCGAACTGGAGGGCCGGTACCTCTTTGGAGCCCCAATGCAGAACGCCCGGGCGCGATGGCAGGTAAATCGGAAGGTCATAAATCCCCGGTACGAGCGGAAGAGAGGCTTCTTCTTCGGAGACGATGATTACGGCGACCGGTGGAAGCCGGCCTCTTTTTCCATGATAAAGCAGGAAACGGGTGCCCTCGATACCATGGGTCGGATGCAGGTATCCTACCCCCTGGAGAGGGTGAAGCCTGAAGGCTTCGCCTCCCGGGAGCTGAGCCGCAGTTATTCGCTTGAGATCGAGGGTCGTGTCACGGACGTGAACGACCGGACCGTAAGCGGCCGTCAACAGGTGAACGTCTACGCGGGAGAGGTCCTTCCCGGCCTGAAAGTCAGGGACCGGTACCAGAACGTGAAGGAGACCTTCGAGTTCGAGCTGACTTCCGTGAAGAACGATGGGAGCAAAGCGAAGCCGGTGAACGCGGAGGTAATTATCCACCGGAAAGAGTGGAAAACCATCCAGTCGAAGAGCCCGGGAGGGACCGTTCAGAGAAGAAACGTCCTGGTTCGCAGGGAGGTCCACAACGAGTCCATTAAACTGTCAGATGAGATCAGGGACTATGAGTATAAAGCTGAGAAACCCGGCTCCTATACCATCACGGTACGGATAAGAGGTTCCATGGCCTACAGCCGTATGAATTTCCACGCATTTGGCGGAGGTTTTATCGGATGGAACTTTCACAATGATGATACCGTGACTCTTGTTCCGGACCGGGATGAGTACTCTCCCGGGGATACTGCGAAGATACTCATCCAGAGCCCTTTCAGGGAATCGACTGCTGTTGTCACCCTGGAACGGGAGGGGATCCTGTGGCAGAAAAGCTATAATCTTATCGGTAACGGCACACCGGTAGAGGTCCCCATCCTTGAAAAGCACGCCCCCAATGTCTACCTGAGTGTCATGCTGGTCCGGCCCCGGACCCGGGGCGGCCCCGGCACCAGAGGGAATGAAGAGTTGAAAGAAGACCTGGGCCGGCCGAAAATAGCCTTCGGCGTGGTCCGCCTGAACGTCGACCTTTCAAAAAAAAGGATTCCTCTCGCTCTCTCCACGAACCGAAAGAGTTACGGCCCCGGTGACGATATGGAGATTGAGATCCGGACCGAACCGGGGGCCGAAGTGGTCCTCTCGGTGGCCGACCGGGGTGTTCTCGACCTCATCAACTACAGATTTTCAGATCCCCTGGGGATCTTCTATAACAGCCGGCCTCATGGCGTATCGGTTTTCGATAACCGGCAGTCTCTTATCGAGAGGATGAATTTCGCGAGCAAGGGTAAGGAGCCGGGAGGAAAGGGATGGAAAGAAGCCTCCCGCAACGGCGAGGGCGGCTTCTCCGAGGATTCCGAGGACGGCATCCGGAAGAACTTTCGCTACACGGCTCACTGGGAAGCCTCCCTTAAGGCCGATTCCCGGGGCAGGGTAAAGGTCCGTTTCCGTCTCCCCCATAACCTTACCACCTTTCGTATCCAGGCCCTTGCCGCGAAGAAGGGAAGGTATAACAGGGCCACGAAGGAGTTCCAGGTCAGGAAACCTCTGGTGGTACGGCCCCTGGCCCCCAGATTTATCCGGCCCGGCGACCGGCTCCAGGTGGGGGCCCTGGTGACCAACCAGACCGATGCTGCCGTTACGCTTAACGTCTCCATGAAGGCTGAAAAGCTGAACTTCGCGGAAGGCTCATCCCGGAAAATAACCCTCGCCGCCGGTCAGTCCCGGGAGGTGTCATTCCCCGCGACTCTCAATGTGAAGAGATATATGGCATCCAGGGAGAAGGCCCTGGCACGCCTGAAAAAAAGACCGAAGGGAGGAAAGCTCGACCTTGAGGACATGATTATCCGGGCCTCGGGTGTCTCCGGAATCATCCGGGCCGAGCCTGTGGATGGGAACCGCAGTCTCTCCGATAAAATGACGGTATCCTTCCCCGTGGTGGAGACCCCTCCCGTGGAGGCCTTTGCCGTGGCAGGCTTTACGAACAGTTCAGAGATGGAAGGCGTAAAGACCCCGGATACGAAGACCGTGCTTGAGGGACTGGGATACCTGGAGCTCTCCATGGCATCCACGGCCCTGACCGGTCTTTCCAACGCCTTCGATTTTTATTACAGCAATCCCTATTTTTGTCTGGAGCAGAGGGCATCGGCGTTCCTGGTGCGCCTGGCGGCTGGCGACCTGCTGACCGATTTCGATTATGCCCCGCCTCCCGGCAAGGGGTACAACTTTGAGCTTATAGAGAAGCTCTTTTTGGACGAGCTTACCTCTTTCCAGAACGGGGATGGAGGCTTTCGGCCCTGGAAAGATATGGCCGGCCCCCATTCCTCTCCTTATCTGACCGCCTACGTTGTCTATGTACTCCAGGCGGCCCGGGAGAGCCGCGAACTGGGGGGCGCATCGTACAGTATAAACGATCGTGTGTTTGAACGGGCTCTCTCCTATCTTAAACGATACGTGCAGACCCCGCCGAAGGGATACAGGGGATATATTCACGAGACCCTGAGCCTCATCCATTACGTCCTCTCCCGGGAAGGGGAGAGCAGCTCATCTATGGAACGGTACCTGTTGGAGAATAGGGAGCACCTTTCCCTCAGGGCGAAGGGCTACCTGGCTCTCTCTATAGCGGATCGCAGAAAGGTATCCGACTATAAAACGGATGATGACCTGTCTGAACTGATGCGGGAGTTTAAGAACCGGATGCAGATAACCACGGCCCGCATCAGCTTCGACGAGGACCGGGGCCCTTTCCGCATGGCCTACTATTCCACCGGTTCCGTGACCGGCGTCATGCTCCGGGCCTTCATGAAACTTGAACCGAAGAATCCTCTCATTCCGAAAATTATTAACCAGATAATGACGGATAAGGCCAACCGGTACTGGAATGACAGCCACAGCGCCGGGATTCTCTCCCACGCGCTCTTCCGGTTCCGGCATCTCTATGAAAAGAACGAACCCGATTTTACCGGCAGAGTGAATCTGGCGAAAAATGAGGTCTTTACCTCCCGGTTCCGGGGACGATCCGATGCGAGGAAGTTCAAACGTATTTATCTGGACGACCTGAGGGAGATCGCTCCTCCAGGTAAACTCCACCCTATGAGCTTCCGGGCAGACGGCCGGGGCCGCCTCTACTACCGCGCGACCATGGTCTACTCTCCGGCCATTAATGTCAGAGAACCTCTGGACGAGGGAATCGAGATCCGGAGAGAGTACAAGCCGGTAAAAAATCCGAATGCTGAAACCATGGAAGCGGGTGTGACAAAAAGCCCCCTCGTTTTTAAGCGGGGAGATGTCTATCTCGTAAGGGTGACGGTAACGGCCCCGAAACCGATCTACAACTTTATCTACCGGGACCCCCTCCCTTCCGGGGTGGAGGCAGTCATTACATCCTTTGACACGGAGTCTGCATCTTACAGCCGCTTTGTCCGGGAGAAGGAGAAGGGTTCGGGAGGATACTACTGGCACTATTCCGCTGAGAGGAAGGAACTCAGGGACGACGTGGCTATTATCACCCAGGACTACCTGTCGCCCGGGGTACACGAATACTTCTACCTGGTCCGGGCAACGGTCCGGGGCAGGATGCAGCTCCCGCCCGCCGAGGGCTTCGGGATGTACGAACCTTTTATCATGGGACGAACGGGAAGTGCCGGGCTGGTTATCCAATAAGGTTAAGAGAACCGTGAGTGAAGCGAGAGAACCTGTCCGGCGTACGATACGGCGACTGGCGGGTGCCGCTTCATGTATGCAGGATACCCTTTCGCGAAGCCCGGTACTCTCCCTGGTTCTCCTTTTTTGTCTGGGATTTCTTCTTTTTCTCTACTGGCCGCCCCGGCAGGATCTTCTGAAAGGGGCTCCGCCCCCGGTCATCTATTCCATGGAGGGAGTTGAGCTCCGGCAGTTCCGGGACCCTTCAAGCGGGGCATACCGGACCTGGAGAGAAATCAGCGACTTTCCAGATGAACTGAAGACGTTAATCCTTCTTTCCGAGGATTCCCGTTTCCACCTGCACTTTGGGGTGGACCCTTTGGCCATCCTTCGGGCAGCGAAGCAGAACATGGAGGCGGGTCGAATCGTCTCCGGAGCCTCGACCCTCCCCATGCAGCTATCCCGTATCGTTTATGCTCCTTACTTGCCCGATGCACCCATCCTGCGTAAACCGATGGAGGCCCTTTTGGCCCTGCGTCTGAGAGCCTCCTTCTCCGGCAATGAACTGCTGGAGGCCTACCTTAACCGGGTCCCTCTTCCGGAGAACTCAAACGGGTTTGCCTCCGCCTCCAGGAGGATACTTGGAAAGGACATCCGGTACCTGACCGCTACCGAGAGCGCGGCCCTGGTTGTTCTTCTCCGGGGCATGCCCCCCGGGGAAAGACACCTGGTCGGAAAGATCGAAGAGCTCCTGGAGAGAAAACTGTCCCCGATAAAGGGAACAGAATCGAAGAAAGTGTCTTATGACAAGATCAGGTCCGTGGCGTCATTGATAATGAAAAGCCGTAACCGCTCTGCCTCCATTGAGTATGACCACTCGGCGGCCGCGCCCCATTTCATCGATTATCTGAGACAGATACAGCCGGAGCTTTCCGGTCGTTTTGACAGCACCATATCCTCCAGAGTCACCGCGGAGGTATCATCCATTGTGCGAAATGAACTCGGCATCGTGGAACAGTACGAGGCCGGTAACGCTGCTGTCGTGGTTCTTGAATATCTGCCGAACCGGGAGCAGGTGGCCCTCCGCGTTCTTCTCGGCTCCCGGGAATATGGGGAGCCGGAGATCGGTCAGGTGAACGGGGCCCTGGCCCGGCGCACGGCAGGCAGTACACTGAAACCCTTTGTTTACGCGCTGGCCATGGAGAGGGAAGGTCTTACGCCCTGGTCTCTCCTTGAGGATGAGGAGATTGCCGTTGCCGCCACCCCCTCGGGTGACACCTACCGGGCCCTGAACTACGACCTGAACTACTGGGGCCGGATGACCCTCCGCCAGGCCCTGGCCACGTCCCGGAACATACCTCCTGTAACCCTCATAGACAGGCTGGGAGTCCACTCCTTTTACAACTTTCTGATTAAAACAGGTATGGATCTCCCTGTAAAGGGTCCGGAAGAATACGGGCCCGGCATGATTCTTGGAACGGCCGGCGTGAGCCCCCTGAACCTGGCCCGGGCCTATACTCTTTTCATAACAGGGGGCGAGCTCGTTCCCCTCATTCTGGGACGGGAAGAGAGCGGCCGTGACCTTGTCAGGGGAACCAAAAAGGCTCTTGTTTCGAAGAGAACCGCTTTCTGGATAACGGACATCCTCTCTGACCGGGACGTGCGAAGAAAGGCCTTCGGCCACAGGAGTTTTCTCGATTTTCCCTTCCAGGTGGCAGCCAAGACCGGCACCTCCAAGGATTTTCGCGATTCCTGGACCGTGGGATACACGGACCGGTACGTGGTGGCCGTGTGGGTAGGTAATTTTAACAACGATGCCATGAATGACGTCTCCGGAGTCTACGGCGCGGGTCGCATCATGCAGCAGGTCATGCGCCTCCTGGTCGGCGATTCCCATCCCCGCTTTAAGGTACCCGATTCCTATCGGAGTCTCCTTATCTGCACGGTATCGGGAGGTGAAGCCAGGGAGGACTGTCCCGCCCGGGAGGAGTGGCTTCCTTCCGGTATGGCGGTCCCGAAACTGTGCCCGGGCCATGAATCTATCGACCTGGCCGACGGGTATTCAACACCGAAAATAGATTCGCCCTCCGAAGGTGAGATTTTCTACTTTGATCCTCATACCCCCCGATCGGCCCAGGCCGTGCCGCTGCAGGTAAGAGACTGCGACCGGTGCAGGCTTTACGTTGACGGTGTCTTCTACAGGGAGGTCCGCGGGAATCTGCGGGACGTCCTGGATCTGAATCCCGGCACTCATCGTGTCACGCTTCGGTGGGAGGGGGGTAGCCGGACCGTAAAGTTTCGACTGGAATAAAAAAAGGATGCCAGAAGGCATCCTTAAAAAGGGTAGTATATGGTAAAGTTTCCCCCGGAAAACTACTACCTTCTGGAGAATGGGTTGGGCCGCCACACGCGGACAGCCAGTAGTATGGGAACCAGCTTGTACGGCAGGTTGAAGGCCAGGAATTTCGGCACGTTCTGTACCGTCAGATCCTGGTTCAGGCCGAGCCTGGCCAGTTCACCCGAGCTTTTCACGCCGCCCTGACACATGGTCTGGAAGAGTTCCGCGTCCCCGGTGAATTCCACGGTCAGCAGAACGATCATGCTCTCCAGGATCATCCCCACGTAGACAAGAGCAAAGGGGCGGATCCAGTTCTTCCCCTTGATAAATGCGTAGACCAGCACGACGTAAAAAGGAGCGAAGATAAAGGCCGAGATAAAGGTCATGGCCTGGAGGAATTTCGGGTTCGCGATCAGGAGTGGATCGTTCCCCACGGCGTAGAGGTCATAGACCGCCCGGGCCCAGAAATAGGGATGGTCCGCCCTCGGCGCGGAAACCCCGTTTACCAGGTCAGCAGCGAGGGACGTGAACACGAAAACGGAAAACATTATAATAAAAAACCAGTCGTACTTCCGTTCTCTAAGAGGCAGAATGTTATTCTTTTCGCTCATAATGTAAGTCTTCCTCCTCAGTAGATACCTGGGATGATCCTCCAGGGGACTTTCTCGCAGTACCTGTCCCAATCCTTTCCATACTTCTGTCGGCAGTGATAGTTGTCCCTTCTTTCACGATGTATAAGGAGTATGGTGAAATAGACCGGATAGAAATAGGTTACCGGCGTGTTAAAGAGGGTGGGCAGGCTCCAGGAAAAAGCCATGAGGATATCTCCCACGTAGTTGAAATGCCGGGACCAGCCCCAGAAACCGGAGAGTAAAAGATGGGTCCCTCTCTCAGTTTCAATGTAATCCGGTTTTTTCCCCCAGATAGGCCGGGCCGGATCGGTGCGGAATCTGTGCTTCTGAATATTGACTTCCCGGAAGATGTAGTATCCCACGAGGTGCATGCCGAAAATCAGAACGGCGGCCCAGATGGGAAGCTCCACCGGGTGATGGACAAGATAGAGAGCCTGGAGAGTATAGGTGAAAGGTACCCATGCCAGGTCGCCGAACGCGAGCATATATCCGAAGTTCTCATGGGCAATATCCATGGTGGTCAGGATAGCCGGCTCGTGGAGATAGTAATCGACGATATACCAGGCCTGCATGGCGACCACGAGAATCATGGAAAGGGATATAAAGCCGTGGGCCTGGTGCTGGGCCGCCATGAAGGAGAGGTTGACGACCACCCAGCCGATGAGGCCCGGTCTTGCCTCGCTGAAAAACTTCAGGTCAAAGGAACCGATCCTGGGATTGCGGGCCGTTCCCATGAAGAAATCGTAGAACGGGTTGCCGGTCCGTTCACTTTCAGGTGCGATTCGTTTGCCGTAGAAATAGAGAAAAAAACTATACAGAAAACTGAAGATGATGGTTACGGATATGAGTGAGCCGAGATGGTAATAGATCAGGGTACCGGGCAGGATACCGGTGATATAGAGAAGAACCAGTACAATAAAAGTAACGATTATGGATATAAGTCCGTTCATCCTGTAAGGGAGCCGTTCACCTGAATCAGGTTTTTTGCCGTACTCGATACGTCCCGGCAGGATAGCCTGGAGGAGGGCCTGGAAGAAAAACCATGCAAGGTAGATGGCGGCCGCCTGAAAAGTCGGTATAATACTGGCAAGGAAGACGTCCAGGTGGCCGGAGGGCACGAGGTTCCCCTCGTTGAAACGGAGGGTGTAGTAAAGATAGTAGACGATCAGGGGAAGCCCCAGAGTAAGGATTAGTGTACCGACCGGGCCTCCGAACTCTCTGCGATGGTTATGTGCGGTTTCAGTGTTCAATATCGGCCACCTTTAAAAACTACGGAAACTAACAAGAAACTATCTTTCAAAAAAGGCAACGGTTTTTAATTAAAAAATCTGATAAAAATTTATTTCCTGATAATTTCAGGCAGTAAAGAAACTCATCTTGACAGATCGGAAACTTGATATAGAATATGGAAACTATTATTTCATGTCAATATTTTTTATGTGATTAAACCTGAAGAACGGGTAATCAGTTATGATGAACGAAACTACAGAACATATTTTTACTACTTTCCAGAGGCTTGCCTTGATCCACGGACTCAAGAAGGTGACCATGGAAATGGTAGCTACGGAATGTGGCATTTCGAAAAAAACGATCTACAAATATTTCAGCAGCAAGGATGAGATAATTCAGATGCTTATTGACAGTGTCGTGGAGAGGGTAAAGTATGAGATCTCCTCTATTCAGCAAAGAACCAGCAATCCCTACGACCGAATGATAAGCTTTTTTGAAATAATATTTGAAATCATACGCAATGTGCCGGATACTGTTATGTACGACGCCGGGAGGTATTATCCAGCTATAGCCCGGAAGATTCAGTACCTGAAGGATGAATACAGTTCATTTGTTATACGGACGATCCGTCAGGGCATAGAAGAGGGACTTTTTAAGGATATTAACCCGGTCTTTGTCGAACGATTCTACATGGGTGCCGTGGACAGCGTATTTAGTGAAGAATTCATGAAAAACAGCGGCCTCACGATTAACGACCAGATCTCTTCCTTTCGAACCATGCTTTTTTCAGGTCTTCTGAAAGATGGGAAAGATGATCTGGCTCGTGAAGAAGCAGGGTAGCAACTTCGATACTGACTTTTTCTGCAGCTGAGTCTTCGCATCCTGTACTATGAATGGTATTGTTGTATGAAACGAATCTATTCCGAGATCGAAATTAACGCTCCGGCCATTCGAATCTGGAATACCATCACCGATTTTGAACGGTATCCTGAGTGGAACAGCTTTACTCCCCGTATTACTCTGTCAAACGATGATTTCCACGAAGGGGCTGAGTTCGACCTGGATTGCCGCATGACGGAACGAAAGCTCCTGAAGAATGAACATGAAATGATCCTGAAGATTGTTCCTGAACGGTACAGGTTCGCTATGGGTACCTCGCGGACCCGTGGACGTCCAGGTATTCAGAGTTACAGGTGGCAGATATGCGAGCCGATTTCCGATGAGAAAACACGGTTTATCAATTTCGAGCAGTTTGAAGGTTTACTGGCCCCCCTTGTCTATTACCTCTATGCCCGCAAGCTCTCACTGGCCTTTGAACGATTTTGCCAGGACCTGAAACAGAGGGCCGAAGGAGAGGGATAACGACAGTATCCTTCCACTTTCCGGGATGTTTTTTTATATCATGAAAAATTTATTTGCACCGGACTCTTCATTTACTATAATATACTATAACTACAGGAATAGCGGCCTGTTATCATTATTATCCAGGAGACTTCTATGACGAACAGTGAAGGTAAAAATGTTAGAACGGAAGAGATCAAACAGAATCTGAAGAACAAGAGTATGTGGCTCAGGGTTCTTTTTATGGTACTCTTTGCCATATTCTACGGGATTGCCATATCCATCTTTTGGGCCGTTGTCGTTTTTCAGGTACTCTACGGACTCATTACCGGGACGGCCAATGGAAGGGTTGTGGATTTCAGCCGGAACCTGACTGCCTATCTCTATGACATACTCCGGTATCTTACCATGCAGTTCGAGGAAAAACCCTTTCCTTTCAACGAATGGCCGAACCAGAAGACGTCCGGTTCTTCATCCGGAAGCGGGAGTGTGCCCGAGGCAACGCAATAACCTTTGTACGTTTTACCGGAGAGGGGCAGGAGGAGATATCTGTCCTCACCTATCCCTGCTCCCTTTTCGGTTCTGACAGCGGCACTGTCAGGGCTATGACCACGGCCGAAAGAAGGGTGAAGATAATCCCCCCGATCAGGACCCCCATGATCCCGGTCAGTGCGAAAAGGGCCGCTGAGATGCTCGGTCCCAGTGTCTGGCCCAGTCTGAGTACCATTCCATTAATAGACATAATAGCTCCCCGGTTCGCGGTCGGCGCCATGCCAGAGACTTGGGCGTGGACGTTCGGCATATTTACGCCGTTGGCGGCTCCGTAAATGAGAACGGGTATGAGCATAAACCAGATATTACGGATGGGAAGGACCGCCATCAGAGAAACCGCGTAGAGGATAAAAGCGGTTAAGAGAAGGTACTTGGGGTTTATCCTGGTACTCAGTGATTTCAGGTTCATGGAAGTGACGGCCGTGGCCAGGGATGCCGCAGATATAATTATTCCGATAAGGGAAGGGGACGCGTTGAACCTTTCCTCCATGAAGAAAGGAAAATAGGAGAGAAGTACTCCGTAAAGGAGAATAAAGGTGGCAAGACTGGCGAAAAGAAGCCCCATCAACCCCGGCTTTTTCAGGAGACGCCATGATCCGAGGAGATACCCCTTGATGCTTTCCCCTTTATGAAGATCCGGCAGCTTCAGGATGAAAATAACGGCCAGGCCCACGGGGATAGCTATGACAGAAAGAAAGAAGGGATAATTCCATTTGAGCTGGGCCAGCCCCCCTCCGAGAGCGGGATAGATGGCCGTGCTGAAGGAGAGGACCATGGCGTTGTATCCCATGGCCGCGAAGCGTCTCTGGCCCTCGTAGAGGTCGCCAATAAGCGTAAGGTTAAGGGAACCGATAGGTGAAACGCCTACTCCCTGAAAAAAGCGGAATATCAGGAGCAGTCGAAAATCCGTGGTCAGACCGCAGGCCGTTCCGGCCGCCGCAAAGAGAAAAAGGGATGGTACCAGCACCAGTTTGCGGCCGTACCGGTCCGCCAGCACGCCGTAAACAGGCGTGAGAAAGATTCCGGGCAGAGTAAAAACCGTGATAAGCAGAGCCGCTTCAGCCCCGGTGATTCCCAGGGGCCGTGTCATGTGGGGAAGTGCCGGAGCTATACTGGCGACACCCAGAACTGCCACGAGAGTCACGTGAAAAATTACGATAAGATTCCGGGTTATAATCCTGCTCATGGAAGGATCTCCTGAGACATTTGTGATAGTATGTATTTTCTTTCGCATTTCCCTTCAGGGGAAATTTTCTGTCAAGCCATAGCCGCAATTAGCCTCTGAAGTAATAATGATTGACCGTATGGACGAATTCCGGGAATGGATTTTTCATGGAAGAGATACTGCACACCCTTTTTTCGGAACTTCCGGAGCGCCATCCCCTTCTCCTTTATGCCTTTCTTTTTGCCAGTTCCGTGGTGGAGAACCTTTTTCCGCCCGTACCGGGAGACACTATCACTGTCTTCGGCGCCTTCCTGGTGGGAACCGGGAAGCTCCTTTTCTGGCCGGTCTATCTGGTAACCACCCTGGGGAGCGTGGTCGGTTTCATGCTTCTGGTTCTGCTGGGGCGGAAGGCGGGAAGGGCATTCTTCCTTGATCGTGACTTCAGGTTCTTTCCGGCCCGTCGTATCCAGGAGGCTGAGAGATGGTTCACAACCTACGGGTACCTGGTTGTGCTGGGTAACCGCTTTTTGCCCGGTGCACGTTCCGTCATATCCATCGTTACCGGCATTTCCCGCATATCCCTGAAACGGGCGGCATTACTTGCCCTGGCCAGCGCCCTCCTTTGGAACATGATCTGGATCCAGGCCGGCTATCTTCTCGGTTCCAACTGGGAAGAGGTCATGGAACGGGTGCAGTACCTAATGAAGAACTATACCTTCATAGTCCTGGTACTTTTGGCACTCGCCCTGCTGTTCTGGATGGGAATACGGTGGTACCGATCATATAGAAGGTAATAGCTTCTATCAGCTGCAACGCGTGCAGCGGTTAATATGCAGATGTCGTTTGCCGTTTTTGCGGGTCCACATTCTGCCTATAAGATATTCGTCATACTCCAGTTCTCTTCCGCAGACAGGACAGTTCCTTTTCTTCTCGTCCTTTTTCCCTGTGCAGTAGGGACACCCCCGAATATGGATGATGCTGTCATTCTCGTACTTGAACTCCTCGGAGTAGAGCCTCTCTCCTCTCTCGAGTTTTGTTCCGCAGAGGATGCAGGGGATGCCTTTTTTCTCAGGGATATCCATATCTGTCGGCGGGGATGGTTCTGACGAGAAGAAGAAACCGCGGAACATGATCAAAAGAAGAAGAATAGCGAAAAGAGCGGCAATAAGAAGGAGGGTGAGCCAGGTCATCATTCCCTTTCCCGTCCATGGTACAGGGAATGCAGCCTCTCCAGCAGGTCGGCCGAGTCTTCAGATACAGGGAGATGATCCAGGTATCCTGCCTGTAGGAACCCTTCGCTGACCATCGTCTCCATCCATTTCAGGAAAGGGTTGAAGTAGCCGCTTATGTTCAACAGACCCAGGGGAGAATGTGTCAGCCCCAGTTGCTGCCAGGTCATGACCTCGTAGGTCTCATCCATGGTGCCGATGCCGCCCGGAAGGACGATAAAGGCGTCGGAGAGGGCTATCATCTTCTCTTTGCGCTCCAGCATCCCTTCCACACGGATCAGTTCCGTGCAGTCAGGATGTGCGATCTCCCGGCTCATGAGCTTCTCCGGTATGATACCCGTGACCCGACCTTCCACAGCCAGACAGGAGTCGGCCAGCTTTCCCATGAGGCCCACCCGGGCTCCTCCGTAGATAAGAGTGATCTCCTTTTCGGCCAGGAGCCTTCCCAGTCTGCCCGCCTCTTCGGTATACTCCGAACGCGCGCCGAAGGAGGAGCCGCAGAAGACACAGAGTGAACGTATTGTGCTGCTCAAGGTCCCGGGTTCAGGTACGTTACCTGCGGGATGTCAGTTTACCAATAATCCAGAGCAGAATGAGGGCCCCGATAACGGCCGCTATGATCTGGCCGATGAATCCGTAGGCACTCAGTCCAACGAAACGGAAAAGAAAACCGCCCAGGAAGGCTCCGGCCACGCCTATTCCCAGGTTGCCGAGTAGACCGAATCCGCTTCCCCGGAAAAATTGTCCGGCCAGCCAGCCGGCGATAAGTCCCACAATAAGAAATATTATAAGGTTTGTCATAAAATTCTCCTTTTTCTGCTGGTTGATACATTCCGGCAGGGATCGAGTCAAACATTATTTGGTTCGGCAATCAGACAGGTTAATATTGTTTTATCATAAATGGCATCGTATAAAAAACGATTGACTGCTCAATCAAAATTGTCTGTTATTATCCGGGCTTTTGTACCATGGATTTTTCACTGACCGAAGAACAGGAACTCTTCCGGGATTCCCTTTACCGCTTCGCGAAGAAGGAGATCGCGCCCCTGTGTGAAAAGGCGGACCTTGAGTCGCAGTTCTCTCCGGATGTATGGGAGAAGTTTTGTGCCATGGGTATGCCGGGTCTCCCATTCCCGGAGGAGTATGGAGGAAGCGGGGCGGACGTTACCACCTGCTGCGTGGCGGCTGAGGCCCTGGGATACGCGGGCGTGGATAGCGGCCACATGCTGGCCCTGGGTGCCCATACCTACCTGTGCACGGATACAATTTTCCGCAACGGCAGCGATCACCTTAAAAAAAAATATCTACCCCTCCTTGCCTCAGGAGAATGGATAGGATGTATGGGACTCACGGAACCGGGGGCCGGTTCGGACGCTGCGTCCCTTACCACACGAGCCGAGAAAAAAGGGGACCGCTGGATACTGGATGGATCTAAAACCTTCATAACCAACGCTCCTGTTGCTGACGTGGCCGTTATCTTCGCCACAGTGGACCCGTCGCAGAAACAGAAGGGGATCACCGCCTTTATTGTGGAGAAGGATTTTCCAGGTTTTTCCACGGGCCCCCCCTTCCATAAGATGGGTGTCAGGGCGTCGACTACCTCTGAGATATTTCTCGATTCATGCGAGGTTCCGAAGGAGAACCTCCTTGGCGAGGCGGGAGAAGGGTTTCGGTACGCCCATCAGACCGTCTCCTGGGACAGGAGCGTGATCCTGGCCTCTTCCATCGGTGTCATGCGATGGTCCCTGGAGGAGTGTACTAAGTATGCCCTGGAAAGGGAACAGTTCGGAACTGCCATTGCCGAAAACCAGGCCATACAGGGTAAACTTGCAGATATGAAGGTTGTCCTGGAAGCTTCACGCATGGCCATATACCGCGTGGCCACGGACGTGGACCGGGGCAGGCCCCTGAATCATCTGGATCTTTCCGTGGCCAAGGCCTTCGTGGGGGACTGGGGATACCGGTCCGCCTCCGAGGCCGTACAGATCTTTGGCGGGTATGGTTACATCCATGAGTATCCCGTGGAAAGAATCCTTCGGGATGCCAAGCTGGGCCAGATTGGAGGAGGTACCTCCGAGATTCAGCGTTTTATACTTTCAAGGCTTTTATGAGGCTCTACTGAAATGGATTACGACCTGAGAAAGGAAGAAGAAGATATCAGGAGCCTGGCCTTGGGCATTTGCAGGAATCATGTCGCTCCCGGGGCCGGCCTTCTGGATCAGAAACCGGGACCTGAATTAAGGGATCAACTGATTGAAAACATGATACGTCTGGCTGAAACAGGCGTATTCTTACCCCCGGATGAAGGCGCAGGGCCCGCTCCCCTCTCTCTATCAATTTTGTTGGAAGAGACCGCTTATGCCTGCCCTTCCACGGCTCTGGCTTTGATCACTTCCTCAGTTGCCGTGGGGGGACAGATAAGGACCTATGGCTCACGGATACAGAAGAAACAATGGCTTGCGGGTCTGGAAACTTGCACTGACAGGGGATGTTTTGCCCTGACCGAAAATTCATCCGGTTTTCAACCTGGTGACATTAAGACCCTCGCCCGGAAAACGGGGGGAGGATGGATATTGGACGGAGCAAAAAGGTTCGTGGCCCTTTCGCCCCTTGCCGATTTTGTTCTTCTTTTTGCCGGTACAGAAGCAGGTATCTCATCTTTCCTGGTCAATATGAATAACCCGGGGGTGATCAGGGGAGACCCTGAGAAAACCCTGGGGTTCCGGGGTGCGGAAGTCTCCCGGCTCAATTTCGAAAAATGCGTGGTTTCTGATGACGCCCTTTTGGGTGATCCTGGACGTGGCCTGGAACAATGGGATAACCTGTCTCCTGAACGTGACAGGGCCATGGCGGCGTTATCCCTGGGGATTATCGGAAGGTCACTGGACCTGGCCGTGCGATACGCCAGAGAACGTGAATCTCTGGGCAAGCCGTTAAACCGGTATCAGGAGGTATCATTCAAGCTTTCTGAAATCTATATAAAAAAAGACATTACGCGATTGCTTCTATATCGAGCGTGTTGGACAGCCGAAACAGGTCACCCGGAGGAGTCCCTTTTAGCATCATCAGCCAGGCTCTTCGGGGGCGAGGCTGCCAGGGAATGTCCTGACAGGGCCCTCCAGGTCTTCGGCGCCCGGGGAACAAAACAGGGAGAAGAGATCGAACGGCTTTTCAGGGATGGAAGAATGTGTGAAATCGTCGGAGGAACATCGGAGAATCACAGGCTTACTATTGCCGGCGAAATACTTGAACGATATCGACCCTGAATTATCACAGGTTCCGTGGAAGAGTAATGATAAAACGCACCCCTTCCCCATCCTTACTCTCGACCCGGATATCTCCCCTGTGCTTGTTGATGATAATGTGCCTGGATACATAAAGACCGAGACCTGTGCCTTCTTCTGGTATTTTCGTGGTAAAGAAGGGCTCAAATATCTGATTCATCAGGTCAGACGATATGCCCGGGCCGTTGTCCTCTACGTGTATGATAATATTCTGTTCTTCTGAGCGGGTTTGAATCTGGATCTCAGGACTCCGGAGTTCCGCGGTTTCTGAAAGGGCATGGGCCGAGTTCTTGAGAAGGTTAAGGAATACCTGCTCGATCTCAGTCGGATTGCATTGTACCAGAGGCTTTTTTGCGCGATAATCCCGGAGAACGTCGATCATGCGAAAGTCGTACTTCTTTTTAAGGTCAAAATCCCGGGAAGCCATGCTGATGGATTCTTCCAGAAGGACATGGATATCCGTTGCCACCAGGCTGTCATCGCTCATCCTGCTGAACTGGAGCATTCCTGTGATGATCTCCGAGGCCCTGCGTGCCGAATCCTGGATGCCCTCGAGGTACTTGAGAATGTCCCGATCACGGCAGTAGGCGTTTAGGAGGTCGAGGTCAAGGCCCATGGCTTTTGCCAAGCTGACGTTCGCTTCATTTTCAGGATCGATCCGTTTCATAGTGGCCGTTATACCCTGCGTGATAATCCCCAGGGGATTGTTGATTTCGTGGGCCACCCCGGCCGCCAGTCCCCCTATGGTCATAAGTTTTTCCGTGTTTATCATGAGCTGGCGGCTTTGCTGGATCTCGGTTATGTCATTAAGCAGGATGATAAGGCCTTCATCCAGAACCGTTGCCTGTAGCTCTACCTCCCTCTCTTCTCCCCGGGAGGAGGATGTCCTGAATGCGGGAAGGGTAATGATGGTCCCAGGGCCGACTCCCCTGAGGGAACGGTTAAACTCGATTTCCAGGTTGCTGAGGAGAGTGTCATCATCGAGGAGAAGGGAGAGGAAGGAGCCTGTCTTGTTTACTTCCTCACTGTTAAGCCCGGTGAGTTTTAAAAAAGGTGTGTTAACGTACCGCACGCTGTTTTTTCTCATGTAGAGAAGAGGCTGAGGAAGGTTTTCCAGGATCATGGTAAGGCGCTGTTCGTTCTTCTCCAGTCTGCCCTGTGAATCTATCAGTTCCTCGTTGGAAGCTTCCAGCTCCTCCATGGCGGCCTCAAGCTCTTCCATGGTCGATTTCAGTTCCTCGTTGGTGGAGGCTATCTCCTGGTTTGAATCGTTGAGTTGAAGGTTGGCGTCCAGGAGGTGTTCCTGGGCCTTTTCCGTAATTTCGTAGAGAAGATAGGAAAAGAGGCAGATGAAAACGAGGGTAAGAGCGTTATCCTGGAAGTAATCGCCAAGCTCCAGGTCAGACAGCATATTGAGATTCATGGTATGGAAATAGAACCCCGCGAAGGCGGCTAGATTAGCGCTGTAGTGAATGATTATCCCTTTCCGACCGGCGATGAAGGGCGTAAAAACCAGAACGATAAAGATGAGAGATATACTGTCGAGTCGGGTGAAGGGTGACTCAAATTCGATAAAATAGAGCTGATGCCAGATGACTGCTGCGGTAATAGTGAGGTAAAGATGTCCGGCTGTCAGATGCCTGCCCGATAAAAGAAGATAGAGCACGATTATCACAGCCAGAAAGCCGAGCCAGATGGTAAGGGTGCCAGGATCACTCCATCCCCGGTCGAGGCCGTTTTGTATGCCGAGGACCGCTATGATGCCCAGGGAGACCAAAGCCATGACAGCGAAGAGACGGAGCCGGTACTGGACCAGGAGCCTCTCGTGGCTCAGGGATTCTTTAATCTGTGTCCTTATGTTTGGGAGAACACTCATTCTTTAATGTCCGCCTCCATGAATGTCCGCATGATCTCCGGGTATGATCCCGGTACCTGCCTGCCTCGAATGACCGGATTACTGGTTATTGTTTTCATCGTCTTCTTCATCAAGTTTACTTTTCAGACTCGGAGGAAGGCGGTCTCGAATGGAGTTGTAAATTGATCGAAATCCGGGCCATCTGTTCTTTAAAAAGATGACACCTTTCCTCAACGTACGGCTGTTAGGTATCAGGATGATAAAACCTGCCGTTAAAAGAAAAAGACCGAAAGGTACGGGCAGGGGAAAGGTTATGACTCCGGCCAGTACCAGGCTCCATCCTGACAGAAGAATGATATTCCTTTCCAGCGGGTCAACAGGTCTATGATTCATAGAAGCCTCTACTCCTGATGAGTCTTCATTGAAAGTGCTTTGTGGACTGCCTGACCAATTTCAGAAACGCTGTAAGGTTTCCCGAGGAAGAGGGAAGCTCCCATTTCGAGTGTCTCTTTGGCATCCTCGTTAAGAGCGTACCCGCTTACGATAATGGCCCGGGTGCCCGGTCGCACGTCGAGTATACGTCGATATGTTTCCTTTCCGTCAATACTCTCTTCCAGTATCATGTCAAGAATAACCAGGTCTACTGATTTTTCCTTCACGTACTCCACCGCTTCTTCCCCCTTTTCACAGGCCTTCACTTCGTACCCGAGTTCGTTCAGGATGTTCACGGCAACATCACGCTGTACAGGGTCATCGTCTACGACAAGTATTGTTTCGTTTGAACCTTCCGGAATCTCTGATGGGTTATCCTCCTCAATTGAGGGTTTACCTAAAGGTGCCATGGGAAAGTACAGATGGAAGGATGTCCCACTGCTGTCGCTTCTGATGTCGATAAATCCATTATGATCACGCATAGTGTTCCATACCACGGATAGACCCAGACCGCTTCCGCTTCGGCCCATTACCTTGCGGGTGTAGAATGGTTCGAATATCCTGTCCAGGGTTTCAAGAGGGATTCCGGGCCCCGTGTCATGGATTGAGAGCAGGACATACTCACCCGGAGGGATTCTTTCATAAGCCTCCAGTTCTGCGGTTAGCTTTCTGTAATCGGTTTCCAGATGAACTTTGCCCTCTCCCTCGATGGCTTCATAGCCGTTGCTTACCAGGTTAAAAATACTTTTCAGTATATGGACCCGGGAACCTGTCAGAGGGAGTTCTCTTTCCGCCAGGTCCATGGTAAAGGCTACTTCCGGTATTCGCTCGAAAAGTTCCCGGGCCTCGGGGGAGGTAGAAAATTCCAGGATACAATTGCCAATATCCAGTCTGCTTTCCCTGCGGGCGGCGCCCCGGGTAAGGGTAAGGAGGTCCGAGACAATGGCCGCGGCCCGGTTTCCAGCCTGCTGTATTGTCTCCATCGGTCTGCGTAATGGACTGTCATCAGGCAATTGCCTGAGTATCATATCAGGATAGGTTACTATCCCCAGAAGGATGTTGTTCAGGTCGTGGGCCACGCCTCCGGCAAGAAGGCCCAGAGATTCCATCTTCCGGGCCCGGCTCAGTTGCTGTTCCAGTTCCTTCTTCTTTCGGGCGGCGTCAATTTCATCCGTTCGATCGTTGAAAAGGCCAATGACCCCATCCTCCATTCGACCGGTAATAATATCGACGATTCGAAAATTCCCATCCCTGGTCTGGATTCTTACGCTTTCGCTGATGGAATATCCCTTTCCCGGATCCAGGTCTTTCGTTTTCTCGTACCATTGCTGTCTTTTTATGTTCCTGTAGTCACTGTCCGGGTAGGCTTGCCTGGACCAGGCCTCTAAGTCGGGGATGTCAGAAATCGTATATCCGAAGAGTTCCGTGAAACGGCGGTTGATTAGTCGGGTGTTTCCTGTATCATCCATGACACCGATCCCGGCCGGAGAATTTTCAATGATCAGATGAAGCTGTTCCCGGCTCCTTGAGAGTTCGGATGCCAGTTCCCTTAGTCTGTTTTCTTCTCTGAGAAGCCAGATATTCCGTGAGAGCAGGCCGCTCAGGAGGGCCAGGCCAATTATGGACAGAGCCATAATGATTATGAAACGGTTCCGAAAACCTGTCAGCTCTTTCAGTATCTCGCTTTCAGGTGTGACCACGGCTATGGACCAGTGGGTATTGGCGACGGGCACCGGCGTGAAGGAGGCGTGCTTGGACTCCTCTCTGCTGTTATCCTCCTCCCTTGCATAATAGACATAGGTAGCTTTTCCCTCTTCTCCACCGATCATTCTTTGAAAGAGATCCGGCAGACCGGCATGCTTATCCATGCCGTGAAGTATATTTCGTCCCACCTCATTTTTGTCCGGATGATAGAGAACGGTCCCTCCCCTGCTTATCATCCAGGCGTATCCCCCGGGGCCAGTTTTTAAATCGCCGAGGAAACGCTCTGCCACACGATTAAAGGGAATCAGTACAGAAAGGGATCCAGTAAATTTACCTGACGTAAAAAGGGGAACGTGGTAAGATACGGCCCTGTATCCTTCCACAGAATCGAAAACTTCACTGAGAACCGGCTTTTTCGTCTCCAGCAGCGTTTTCACATGGCTCTGATACGAAATATCACTCCCGATGAATTCCTTTTCAGGGTATATATAAGTCAGGGTTCCACTGCTGTTCATAAGGGCGATGTTAATGATGTCGTCACCCCTGTTTCTGACGTAGGTATCAAGAAGATTGAGTCCCCTTTTGTTACCTTTGATGACTGATTGCAATCGGGCAAGAAAGGTCAGGTCAGTCTGGTACTCATTCACATGTTTGGATATCCCCAGTGATGCCTGCCGGGCCAAAAGGAGCTGGCGTCGATGGTAATTGTCCAGGGTCTGGTCCCGGATATCGTGGTAGATATCCGTAAGAATGAAAGATGTCAGGATGATTACCGCCAGGATAACAGGAACAGGCAGAAATTGTCTCATTATATCTCCTTAACGTGAAAAAGTTGATCCTCTTACTCTGATCCCTCCTGGAGGGTTTCATTAAACCGGTGTTGTTTCTACAAAAAAATAATGGCTATTCTGGTTCTTTTGATGAGAATGTCGGAGAGTATAGCCATGATCCAGGAAAGCCGCATACATCATTTATCGGATGGAGAAAGCATAGGGGGGGAATATGTTCTCTACTGGATGCAACAGTCCCAGAGGGTATCCTGTAATCACGCTCTGGAATTCGCCATCCGGAAAGCAAATGAATACGCCCTTCCCCTTGTGATCCTTTTCGTCCTTACCGATAACTATCCGGAAGCCAATATGCGTCATTATCTCTTTATGCTCCAGGGACTGGCGGAAACGGCTGAGAAAGCAGGGGAGAAAGGAGCATTATTTACTCTTCGAAGGGGCGATCCTCCGGAAGAGGTTTTACGTCTGACAGGTAATAGCGTACTGACCGTGGTAGACAGGGGATATCTGCGCCATCAGGTGGAGTGGAGAAGAAGAGTGGCCGATAAGATTTCCGGCTCTCTTGTCCAGGTGGAGACCGATGCCATTATACCGGTAAATCTCGTGATGGAGAAGGAGGCCTATTCTGCCGCGGTTCTCAGGAGGAGGATAGAGCCCCTGCTTCACGCCTTTCTCCTTTCTCTGGATGAGAGCCGTGTGAAAAACCGGAATATCCCTCCGGGTGTGGAGGTATGGGACAGGAAGATGGTACGTTCCCTGGAAGACAGGTTGCAGTGCGACCGTACTCTTACTCAATCCCCGGTCTTTCGGGGAGGAGAGGAAGAGGCGGTGCGTCTTTTGGATCACTTCATTGAGAGGAAGCTTGACCGGTATAATGAACTGAGAAACCAACCGGATCTGGATTACCAGTCCCGCCTCAGTCCCTATCTTCACTTCGGCCAGATTAGCCCCCTTATGGTGGCTCAACAGGTTATGAAGTATCCATCGGAAGGGACGGACGCCTTCATTGAAGAACTTGTGGTTCGCCGGGAACTCTCCCTGAACTTCGTGACTTTTAACGGCGAGTATGATTCATTTTCAGGTCTGCCGGATTGGGCCCGCCGGACCCTCCAGGTTCATGGCAGGGACAGGAGGGAATACATCTACGAAATGGACCGCTGGCTGGGAGGGAATACTCATGATTCTTACTGGAATGCGGCCCAGACGGAACTGGAAATTACCGGCAGTATGCATAATTACATGAGGATGTACTGGGGAAAGAAAATACTGGAGTGGAGCAGGACGCCGGAGGAGGCTTTTAACGCCACCCTTTACCTGAATAACCGCTTCGCCCTGGACGGCAGGGATCCTAACTCCTTCGCGGGTGTGGCCTGGTGTTTCGGAAAGCATGATCGCCCATGGAAAGAACGAACGGTTTTTGGCAAGGTGCGCTACATGAATGACCGGGGATTGGAGCGCAAGTTTAACATGAAGGGATATCTTGATAAAATCTATTCTTCGGGATAATTATTTGATTACCCGGGCGTCCGGATTGATGGATGTGTACTCCTGCTCGACATAATAAAGCATCTCGTTTCTTAGATTTTCCAACTCATCGTACCGGGCGGTCCGGACATAGAATTGCTCCACCAGCTTGCATCCCTTGTAGAGAATCTCCATGATATCTATGAACGGTAATGTATGAAAGCCGAAACCTTCCATGCCGAGGAATTCAAAACTGTTTTTAAAAAGTACAAAATTTTCCCGGATTTCATTCATGGAAGTATAGACCTGTTCATCGATACGTCCATTTTCCAGTTTTTGGTAAAGAGCTTCTGTTACGAAGTTCAGGCGGAAAAGTTTCCCGTCCTTCTCGTTGAAATAATACCGGATAAAGAGATAATCCTGTTTCAGACGTTTTTTCAGGAGAAAGGCGAGGGAGAGTATACGGTTAATCTCCTGTAAGTCATAAACAGATTTTTCCTTTTCGCTCTTCTTTGATTCTGAAAGGAACTCATCCTCATTTGTCTCCCTGGCGATCAGGGCCTTCAGCTCTTTTTCGTTAAGCTTCCAGCTGCTGGCGCCGGTGGATTTCGTGTAGAACTGCTTCAGGTACGTGGAAAAGTCCAGAATCCTGGAAATCCATCCTCTTATCTCCTTCTCCTTTTTGAAAAGCATCAGCGCCCCTTCGCTGAAATCCATAAAGTCTTTTTCAAAATTACCGGGAGAATGGTGGTTGAATTTAAGGTAGGCGGTTATTAAATAGTAGAGATCGCTTACCTGCCGTTTCGACAGACTGAGTAACATCTCTTTAAGGTTGGTCAGGCTGGCTCCCAGCTCCAGCATGATGTGATTGATGGCGTCTATACCTTCTTCTATCTCCTCTTCTTCAAGGGGTCGGTGCATCAGGATGTCGAGGAAACGATCCTCTATAGTGGTTATGAAGACCAGGTGGAGGCTTTCGAACATCAGCTCCCAGGATCGCTGCTTCTTTATATCGGAGAGGCGTTTTTTCTCATCTTCTGTCAGGGTCGCGTATATGGCTTCCGCGTTATCCCACTCATCCGGGATTTTGCCCACTCTTCTCATCATCTCCCTGTCACTTTGACGAAGGATTGTCCGGTAATAGGCAATTCGTGATTCCCGGTAGTTCTTTTCCGCCTGTTCCAGTTGCAGATATTCCTGATTGTCCATCGTCTCTGTATATCCTTTCTCACCTGTTCGGCAGCATTACTGAAAAATCGCTCCCTGCAAGAACATTTTATCTCCCAGATAATGTGTCGATAATGGAAACCGTCACCTGTATGATGATTGTATCCTCATCTACAGGTTTTGCTCTGCGTATAGGGGAAAACCCTATATAAATAACCAAAAAACCACTATCAATATAAAAAAATACTTGCCTATTCCCTCATGGGGGGTTTTACTAGGGGCATCTGAGAGAAGAGGGTAGTATGGCGCGTATTCAACGGGCACTCATCAGCCTGTCTGATAAGTCAGGAATAACTGATTTTGCCAGGGAACTGGCATCTTTCGGGATTCATTTTCTCTCCACGGGCGGGACGGCCCGTATGTTGAAGGAATCGGGACTGGATGTGACGGAAGTATCAGATTATACAGGTTTTCCTGAAATGATGGACGGACGAGTGAAAACCCTCCATCCAAAGATTCACGGGGCCCTGCTGGGACTTCGGGACAACCGGGACCACAGGGAGAAAATGGAAGAGCATGGAATCGTTCCCATCGACATGGTTGTCATCAATCTTTATCCCTTTGAAAAAACCATTGCCCGGCCTGACGCCACGTTTGAAGACGCCATCGAAAATATCGATATCGGTGGACCCGCCATGCTCCGTTCTTCAGCGAAAAATTTTGAAAGCGTAACCGTAATCATAGATCCATCCGATTACGGTCCCGTACTGGAAGAATTGAAAAGCCAGCAAGGAGCAGTTAGCAGGGAAACAAACCTGCGTCTTGCTCTTAAGGTATTCGAGCATACCGCCGCTTATGACAGTTCCATTGCCACTTATTTGAAGAACAGGTAAAGGGACCGGCGGCGGATGAGTGAAACCATAATTACAGGGGAGGTAACCCATGGCAGATGTAAAACTTAAAGAGATTTATCCGGTACCGGATAATTTTCGAAAGAAGGCCCACATTTCCAGCAAGGAAGAGTATGAGAAGATGTGGAAAGAATCTATGGAAGATCCCGATGGCTTCTGGGGTCGCATAGCGGAAGAGTACGTTACCTGGTTTAAGAAGTGGGACAAGGTATCCGATTTCAAGTACGGTAAGACTCTGGATGATTTTCACATCCGATGGTACACCGGCGCTAAACTGAATGTTTCGTATAACTGTCTTGATCGCCATCTGGAAAAGCGTGGTGATCAGGTGGCCCTTATCTGGGAAAGCAATGATCTTGAAACCACCAAAAACTATACCTACCGTCAGCTTCATGAAGAAGTGTCCCGTTTCGCCAATGTCCTTAAAAAGAACGGCGTTAAGAAGGGGGACCGGGTAACATTCTACCTGCCCATGATTCCTGAACTGGCTATCGGTGTTCTGGCATGTACCAGAATAGGCGCTGTTCACTCCGTCGTATTTGGCGGATTCTCATCCGACGCTCTCAAGGATCGAGTTCTCGACGCCAGCAGTGACGTGGTTATATCCTGTGACGCGACCCTCCGGGGCGCCAAGGCCATCCCCCAGAAGAGTAACGCGGACAAGGCCCTGGAATCCTGCCCTGATGTACGGGTTCACCTTGTTGTTGAACATGTTGGTCGCGACAATACTGAAATTAACTGGAACGATAAGGTCGACAAATGGTATCATGAGGAAGCGGCTACAGTTGACGCTAATTGCCCGGCCGAAGAGATGGACGCAGAAGATCCTCTCTTTATCCTCTATACCTCAGGTTCAACCGGAAAACCGAAGGGTGTTATGCACACTACCGGTGGTTACCTGACCTATGTCGCCTTTACTCATAAGACAGTATTCGACTATCATGATGGCGATATCTACTGGTGTACGGCTGATATCGGATGGGTCACAGGCCACTCCTACATCGTGTACGGACCTCTGGCCAACGGCGCTACCACCATCATGTTCGAGGGCGTTCCCAGCTATCCCGATTTCGGCGCCTTCTGGAGAATCGTTGAGAAACATAAGGTAAACATCTTCTACACCGCTCCTACTGCTATCCGGGCCATCGCCAAGGAAGGGGACGAGTGGGTAGACAAGCACGATATCTCTTCCCTTGAACTTCTCGGAACCGTTGGTGAGCCTATCAATCCCGAGGCCTGGAACTGGTACTATAATAAGATCGGCCGGGGTGAATGCCCCATCGTTGATACCTGGTGGCAGACCGAGACCGGAGGTATTCTCATTACTCCGCTTCCTGGCGCCATTGACATTAAGCCCGGTAAGGCCACGGTTCCCTTCTTCGGTATTGAGCCCCTCATAGTCGACAGCGAAGGCAAGGAAATTTCCTGGAAGCCGGGTGAAGAAATCGAAGGTAATCTCTGTATCAAGAGGTCCTGGCCGGGTCAGATGCGCGGTGTTTACGGAGACCAGGAGAGGTTCTTTAACACCTACTTCATCCAGTTCCCCGGGTACTACTTCACCGGTGACGGATGCCGCAAGGACAAGGATGGTTACTATCAGATAACCGGCCGTGTGGACGACGTTATTAACGTTTCCGGACACAGGATGGGTACGGCTGAAGTCGAATCAGCCCTTGTTGCTAACCCCAACGTGGCCGAGGCAGCGGTTGTCGGCTTCCCCCACGATATCAAGGGTCAGGGCATCTACGCCTATGTTACCGTGAACAAAGGTGTTGAGAAGACCGATGATCTCCGTAAGGAACTCGTTAAAACCGTTCGTTCCGAGATCGGTCCTATCGCGACTCCGGACGTTATCCAGTGGGCGGATGCTCTTCCCAAGACCCGTTCAGGTAAGATTATGCGACGAATCCTTCGCAAGATTGCCGCGGGCGAATTTGGAAAAGAAGCCCTGGGCGACACCTCAACCCTGGCGGATCCCTCAGTTGTAGAAATGATGATTGAAGGAGCCAAGGAAGCCCAGCAGAAATAAGTGTACGATTATTAACCTTCTGAAACAGGGCGGCTTTGCCGCCCTTTTTTTTTGCGTGGCCGGCATGGGCGTACGTCTGCTGGGTTGTGTCTGGGAATTCTATGTTCAGGAAGAATCGCCCTGTGCAATTGAGGCTGTAACGGATATGATCCTGTTCCGTTTAGACAGGTATGATTTCCGGGAATTTCTGGACAATAATCCCGGTCTTATTATGAAGCTTCAATACACATGGATTTCATGAAAACTCAGGTACTCTTTTTCCGAAAGAACTCGTTGAAAAGCTCGCGGTTTAATGCCAGAAGCCTGTCACGTATCTGGATCATGTTCTCGAAGTTATAATTCTGGACCTCGTAGTATTCGTACATCCAGAGATACTTGTTCATGAGCCTGGGAAGGACAGGTGTGGAGTAAATCTGGTCCCGGTTCATCCTCTTGTAATTTATTTCAAGGTTGTATATCTCTCTTTCTATGGTATCGATCTGGTGTTTACTCAGGTTCTTTCGAACATAAAAAATGTCCTGTATAAATCCGAATACCGGTATCCATTCCCGTGTATCCTGGCGGAAAGGGGCCGCGCTCCTGCTGTTCCATTCATCAATCATATCAATAATGTCGTGAATCGGTCTTGAGCGGATGATCTCCAGGTCGATCTCGGAAGGATCGATAAAGAAAGCCTCCCGGAAAAGCAGGAGGCTTCGAGGAATATCATCTGAATGATAGTAGGCTTCAGCAAGAATGATAAGGAGATGGGGGCTGGCCGTATAGGAGCTACGGGCATATTCAAGGGTGTCGATGGTAAGACGGTACTCTTCAAGCCTGAGAAAGCAGTTGCCCAGGTTTAGCAGAAGATCGAAGTTTCCGGTAGGGTCCTCCAGGTTGCGGAAAGCTTTCTGGTAATGCTCAGAGGCTTTATAGAACACGTGACGCATGGCAGCCCGGTAGGCGGTGGATTCTTTCATCCCTTTCTCAGCGGCGTAGGTGTCGTAGATTTCCCATTGTTTCATCAGAAAATCTGCCGTCTCCTTCCCGTCCGGAAGGGACATCAGTTCCCCGGTCCGGTTCAACCAGAACCGGGCAGTCCTGTATCCTTCAGACAGACCCGGATAGTAAGGGTCTTTGCTCATCAGATCATCAATACGGCGTACGGCCTCATCGAAGTTCCCTTCTTCAATCTGCTGGTAGGCCTTGTTGCTTTCATTGAGAAGCGGATCGTCTGAGAATGTCAGCTGACCGTCGTTATCCATTAGTCAATATCCACGATAACGCTCCGGTCAACTTCTTCATGCCTGCAGGTAAGAATGATGATCTGTCGTTGTTCGGATAGATCCTGGCAGAGAGAACCGAAACGCCTTGCCCGTTCATTATCCATGAACTGGTATGGTTCATCAATTATGAGGGGTAACGGCTCCCTGCCGTCAATTAAAAAGTGCGGAAGGGCCATGCGAAAGCTGATGTTCAGGGTCTGGGAGATACGGCTTCCGAGATCTTCCCGCCCCAGCTTGCCATCTATAAAGTCCCTGATGGTCGATTTTTTTATTTTATCCCGGCTTTGGCCACCTTCCAGGAAGGTATAGTATTCCCGGGCGGTTTCAACGAGGGAATCCATTCTTTTCTTTTGCCAGGATGTCCGGGCCTCCTCGAGAACGGTGGAAAGAAACTGCAGGGATTCCCCGATCTGCTTGAGTTCTTCCAGTTCCTTTTCCAGGGACGCGTCCCTCTCCTCCAGCTCTTTCAGGATTGCATCCTCGTCAGTTAGATTTTCCAGTTCCTGATCGATGCGGGATTGAATTCTGGTCTGTTCATCTATCATTTCATAAAAAACATTAATGCGATGGTCTATCTCCATGGACAGCTCATTCAGGCTGGTAAGCGATAATTCGTCAAGGTCGCTGTAAATGAGCTGTTTCCTGTATCCTTTAATAGCCTTGCTGAGACTTTTTTCCTCTTCCATGAGGCTTCCGATTTCCTTCTCAATAGACTCCATGTAACCGGAATCCTTCAGTTCCTGACGGATGCCCAGGAGTTCATGGTGGCGTTCCCGGTAATCGATAACGTCCTGAAAGTATTTCATCAGGATTTCATAGATTTCCGTTATCTGATCATCGCTTCGTTCCATGTTCTTTCCTTTAATGAAGGAAAGGAGGTCTTTTTCAGCTTCCCTGAATCTTTCATCCAGGGATGCGAGCTCATCCTTTCTGTTGACAAGAAGAAGGGCTACCCCCAGTATCAGGCTTACACCGAAAACAGCGGCGGCCGCAACAGGAAGAAAGAAGGGGACCATTCGGGGCTGGTAGATCCCCAGGAGAAGGGAAAAGAGGATGCCGCCAGTCAGTATAAATCCCATGAGTTTCTTGATCACTGTTTTACGTGCCTGGACGGTATGACGGATGGCGTCATGTTCCTGGTGAATGTTCCGCATGTGGAAAAAGCGTTCCTGGATCTGGTCCAGGTATTCGTTGTCAAGCCTGTGTGACTCATTAAAATCGGGAAACAGTTGTCCTATCTCTTTCTCCATCTGTATTGCTGATTGATGAAGGTTTCTCTCCTCTTCCAGCTTTTCACGGGTCTCTTCGAGACGGGCAGAGATCTCTTCAACTCTTTCCAGATTTTTGTGCATCTGATCCAGGAGAGACGATTCTTCCTGAAGACGGCCGATCTCCTGGTTATACTCTTCGATTTTATGGCGGATCTCCTCCCTGTCCCGGGTAAGTCTTTGTTGTCTGGAATTGCGGATATTGATGAATTCGATCTGCTTTCTTATATCTTTTCTCTCTCCTTCAAGGGATAATATCCGAGTCATGATTCCCTTGCCTGCACTCTGGCGGTTCCGGTATTCAGATACATCGTCTGTTATACGGTTAAAACCGGTTTCATCCGTAACCAGGAGTTTCCGAATGGCGGAGATGTCAGGAGAGGGTCCGATACCTGCGGGTTCGCTCGCCTCGATATGCATGAGGGTCCTGATCTGGTCCATGTCGGGAACTTCTATGAGGTCCCGTATATCCCGGTCTTGTGGGAGATATTCTTCCAGTGGCATGTCAGCTGGTTTCAGGGGTCCGGCATAGATGATATGTTCTTCATCCTGGGAGATCGTGGAAAGTGTACAGTTGCCGGGGTCACGGCGCTGTATGGAGAGGAGTGAACCCTTTTCAGTTTCAATAACCGTATCTATTGAGAGGTCCGAGGCGGCGGGTTCATGAATCAGACGCTCTCCCTTGAAGGTTCCCCAGATGGAATCGATGATGGAAGTGGCCAGCAGACTTTTACCACTTCCGTTTCCTCCTCTGATAAGGGTAATGGCATGGCCGAATTCAATAACCTGGTCTTCGAAGAGATCTGGAAGGTTAATCCTGCATCTGCGTATTATCAACTGAGTTCCTCCAGTATCTCTTCCCGGTCATGGATTAAACCATTTAGAAGCAGGGTAAAGGAACGGGTGTCCAGTTCTTTCGGAAAGCTGTTACTACGAAGTTTGCCTGAAATAAGATGGAAAAACTCCCCTCGCAATGAATTTTCTTTTTCGTACCTGGAACAGAGGGCTTCCAGGGAGGGGTAAGTCCTGTATTCCAGTGAAAGCCGATGGAAGTGTTCCTGGAGGCGGTCGAGATCATCCTCCTGAATCATGAAAGGAGACTCTCCCGTTATAATGAAATGAGCGATGGTTTTGTCCGAGGACTCTGTCAGGATGGCTTTCTCCAGACTTTCCTGAGATTGTAAATCTGAACAGTCAATAGTTTGCTCAAGGACCCGGTATTCGTTAACCGAGAGGCGTTTAATGCGGGATACTTTATCATCCATGACCTTCATGGAAATGATGAACCGGTCGCCCCTCTCCTCCTGCTTCACGGCCTCCGGTGATCCCGGGTAGGCCCCGATAATCCGGTTATGGGCTTTAAAAAGACGGAATCCATGATTGTAGCCGAGAGCGTAGAAATCGAGATTAAGGCTTTTAAGCCGTTCACGGTTGATAACACAACGGTCCCTGGAGGAGTCGTTCTTCGCGGGTTGAAAATCCGCATGAAAAAGGCCGAGGTGAACTCCTTCTCCCTCAACACGCACCATCTTCATCAGGGTTCCGCCGGCCGTTGCTGGAAGACCGTAAATATAAATGGTCTGGGAGCCCTTGATATAGAGGTAAGGTTTCTCCATCTTCTGGCAAAAGAGATGTGTAAAAGGAAGACCAGTAAGTTCAGCTCTTAACTGGCCGTTGGAATCCAGGTCATTAAATCCCGGCGAGAAGAAGATATCCGTGTCCGAATCTCTCAGGGCCAGAAACTCGGTTTTAAGGACTTCTGCAAGATCGGGATACGATGACCTGCCGTCTAACAGATCTCCGGCAATGAGCAGGAGGTCATGGTTTCGCGCCAGGGCCAGGATCTTTCGAAACGTTGAAAGACGTACCCCTGCCGGGACTCCCCCCTCCTCTTCACCCAGGCCAAGATGGATGTCAGAAGTCAGGATGATAGATATCTCTTTTTTCATTCAGCCAGCCGTGATGAGTTTTCCACTGTTCCTATTTTCGTTGATTTTACAGAAGCTCTTGAGACAAATACCGGGTCTGAATCCGGGGGTATTTTTATTGACAAATAGAGGCTTCAGCGGCCTGGATAACGGAATAATATTCCTTCGAGAGTGACTGATGGAAGAATCGAGAGAAAAACAGGGAAAGGGAAATAAAAAAGGTCGGCTGCGGAGTGCCGGGAACGCCTTTCTCTTCATACTGGCTGCCTTTACCCTGTACATGGTGCTTTCCCTCTTTGTTATGATATTTATGACAAAACCGGACATGGAAAGCCGTGTGCCCGATGTTGTTGGCAAGAAATTCATTGATGTTTACAATATCCTGGAGCGAAAGAATATACGGCCCAAAGTAACCTTCAGGGACGTTATGGACCTGGATGATGGTATCATACTCAGGCAGCATCCGGAAAGCGGCAGCGTCATACGAAGTGACAGCAGTCTCCGCCTTACCGTGAGTAGAAGCTTCTATTACGTGGAGACCCCGAACCTGGTGGGCCTTGCCCTTCCTATCGCGCTGAACAAGATAAAAAACCTTCATTATCAGGGCCGACCGGTCTCCATCCAGAAGGGGATTGTTTCCTATATTCCTTCGGAGAAAACGCCGCAAAACATAGTTATTGGGCAGTCTCCCCTGGCCGGCGAAAGAATTACTCCTGAGATGAAAGTTAATCTTCTTATTTCCGCCGGTGACGTGGAATCCGATATGACCATGCCTGATCTGAAAGGGCAAAACATAAGCCTGGCCTATGATCTTTTGATGGCCATGGGAGTGCATGTCAAAGAGACATGCGAAGTTACAGGAGATATGGGGAAAAGCGGAACCATTACCGGTCAACACCCTTTTAAGGGGAGCAGCCTGAAGAAGGGAGACACGGTTAAGCTTCAGATCGCATATTATCCACTCAAGGACCATCCCTACATCGCCGTAGAAAAGGTGGAATACCGTATCCCCGAAGGAGAGAAAGCGGGTCTCTACGAGGCTTACGTTGAGGACAACATCTCCAGAAGAGTTCGTTATTCGGCTGACCTGAAACCGGGTGAAACAATGATATTCTGCTACAGGAGACAGGGAAACGCTCGAATTGAAATCGTCCGTGAAAACGCTCCCGTCAAGGTGATGACACAGGATGTTGAATAGCAGACCCCTTATATCACCTTCCATTATCGCTTCTGACCTGACAGACATGGCCAGAATCGCCTCTGCCCTGGACCCTGAGGTTATCGACCTGCTTCACATGGATGTCATGGATGGCCGTTTCGTTCCGAACCTGACCTTCGGCCCGGGTTTTATCTCTTCACTGAAGACTCACACGGAGATCCCCCTGGATGTCCACCTTATGATCGAGGAGCCGGAGAGAAGCATTGAAGAATACCTTGCCCTGGAACCCTGGGTCACTGTGATTCACTATGAGAGTACCCGTTTCCCGGCGCGCCTTCTGAACCTCGTCCGTGAGGAAGGAGGCCGTTCCGGACTGGCTATAAATCCGGCCACGCCCCTTGAATCTATCTTTGATATTCTACCCTACGCAGATCTTGTCTGTATTATGTCCGTGGACCCGGGGTTTTACGGCCAGGGGTTCATGGAGCCTGCCCTGGGGAGAATTTCACGTTTGAAACAGCATCTACGGGAAGAGGGTCTTGAAGATGTTCTTATCCAGGTGGATGGCGGTATCAACCTTGAGAACGCCTCCCGGGTTTTCAAGGCCGGTGTAGATATTCTCGTGGCGGGGAGCGCCGTTTTCAAAGGAGGGGACCCGGAGGCCAGTGTCCGGGCACTTAAGCAATCTGCCCTCCCGGCGACCTGATCCTGGTTCAGCATACATAATCGGACAGACTGAAATTCTTCCGGATATAGTCACGCATTTCCTTTATTCGACGTCGGACGGTCCTTTCCGATACCTCTTCTGAAAGGGTTGTTTCCCGGCTCGAAATTGGCGTTTGAGGCCGGAATCCCCGGCTTTTTTTTGCTTAGACCGGGATATTTTTTTGTGAATATCAATTAATATTGACAAAAAAAGGGCTGAATCGATACTTAATCCCTTATGCAGGTTCATGTCTGTATCCTGCATGAACATAGAGAGATTGATTCCTGGATAACCAGGAATTTTTCTTTACTCGTGACGATAAACGGTATCAGTACCGACGCAATAGAAACCTGGAGGTATAGAGGTGGCGGTAAAACTGCGACTACAGAGGGTAGGAACAACGAACAGGCCATTTTATCGAATCGTGGCTGTTGACGCGCTTAAAAAGCGAGACGGGGCCGTAATTGAAATTATCGGTCGTTATCAGCCTATTGTAGATGGCGAGCAGCTGGAGATCGATGAGGAGAAAGCCCTTAAGTGGCTCAGGAGGGGCGCACAGCCCACCGGGACAGTCAGAGATCATCTGAAAAAAAAGGGTATTCTTGAAAAATTCAGATCAGCTGTGAGCTGACAGGGGCAGGACCATGGATTACAGAGAACTGGTTGAATATATGGTCAAGTCTCTGGTGGACAACCCGGAACAGGTTCAGCTCCGGGAAATAGAAGGTGAAAAATCCACCATACTTGAATTAAAGGTCACGAAGGAAGACATAGGTAAGGTAATCGGGAAGCATGGCCGAATAGCCCGCGCTATTCGGACGATTATAAGCGCCGCGGCTACGAAATCGGGTAAACGTATAGTCCTGGAAATCCTTGATTGAGGGAGAAGGTTCATATATTCGGATAGGGGCCGTTATCGGCGCCCACGGCCTGAAGGGACGTCTTCGGGTACTGATGTTTACCGATATTGATGAGAGATTTACCCCTGGGAGCGAGATTTATCTCAGGATTGACGGGAATGAATATAAAACGGTACATGTCAGTGAATACTCGGCCCAGAAAGAGAGAAAATGCCTTCTCCTTCTGGATGAAATTGGGGACAGAAACAGGGCCGAGGCCCTGAAGGGCAGCGAGCTTTTTATAACCCGGCAGAAAGCGGAAGAAAGCCGGGATGATATACTGGATAGTGACGAATTTTATTTTTATGATCTGGTGGCATGCCGGGTCTTCATGGATGGCCTTCTTTACGGAAAGGTTGTGGGTATTCGCGAAGGGGGAGCCGGCGAGCTCCTCGAAATTGAAGATGAGAAGGGTAGAAGACACCTGGTTCCTTTTGTCGAAGCCATGGTGGATACGGACAGGATTCGTGAGGGACGCCTTGACATCCATCCGGTAGAGGGACTCCTTGATTATTAATGTGGTAACCCTCTTTCCCGAGTTCTTTGTATCTCCCCTGGAGACGGGTCTTAAAGGCAGGGCCATTCAGGAGGGGATCGTAAGGGTGGAGCTTTTTAACCCGAGGGATTTTACGGTTGATCGTCATGGGCGGTGTGACGAGTATCCCTATGGTGGAGGGGCCGGAATGGTGATGACACCTGATCCCCTTTTTCGGGTACTCGAAGAGATGGAACGGGGAATGACCCTTTTCCCGACACCCTCGGGGAAGCCGATGGATCAGAGAAGGGTGAGAGAGTGGTCGTCCCACGATAGATTGACCCTTATCTGCGGACACTATGAAGGGATTGACCAGAGGGTCATCGATCATTTTGTTGACGAGGAAGTCTCCATAGGGGATTACGTTCTGTCCGGAGGGGAAGAGGCCGCCCTGGTTATTATCGATGCTGTGTCCCGGCTTCTACCCGGCTACATGTCGAATGTGGATTCCCTGGTTGAGGAATCCTTTGAAGAGGAACTGCTGGAATATCCTCAGTACACCCGTCCTTCGGAGTACAGGGGGGCCAGAGTTCCGGAAGTCCTCCTGAGCGGTGATCATGCAGCGATTCGGGAGTGGCGGCTCCGAAATAGCATTGAACGAACAAAGAGAGTAAGACCCGATTTATATAAAAGATTCTTGATGAGAAAATTACGGGGAGAGGATAGAAACAATGCAGATCATACAGTCGATTCAGAATGAAATGGTACCGGAACTTCGGAAACTTGATTTCGAAGTAGGTAATACCGTACGTGTCCATTACCGGATCGTGGAAGGAAATAAGGAACGGATCCAGGTCTTTGAAGGAATCGTTATCGCTATCGATGGTAAGGACTCCAGCAGAACCTTCACGGTACGGAAGATATCCTTTGACGTAGGTGTGGAAAGAATTTTCCCTCTTCACTCACCCCGTATCGCGAAGATCGAGATTCTTCGTAAAGGCAAGATACGCCGTTCCAAGCTCTACTTCATGCGGGAGCGGAAGGGCAAATCAGCCAAGCTCAAGGAAAAGCGGCAGCCTGGCGGAAAAGATAAGAAGGGAAAGGCTGTCAGCAGGCAAAAGGCACAGGATACGGATACCGCAGGCGAATAACGGAAATGAATATTTCAGGCGCAGGAAGAAGGGCTGGCGTAAAAACGCCGGCCCTTTTATCATTACCTGATTTCAGACTGGAACAGGAACTCCCGGTTCCCCATTCGGGTTGCTGCGCAGGGGCTGACGAGGCGGGACGGGGTTCTCTGGCCGGCCCTCTGGCCCTGGGCCTGGTAATATTTGACAGAGAACGATTCAATGAACTGGAAAACGTCTTTTCCGGGGTCATTCTCGACTCGAAACAGCTGACTCCCCGAAAAAGGGAAGATGCCGCGGAAATCATTCAGAGAGAGGCACTGGCCTGGAAAGTCGTTCTTGTTTCTCATCGATCTGTTGACCGCCTCAATATCAATGGAGCCACGGAGCTGGCCCTCCGCAGGGGAACGGTTCTTCTTGATAGAATGCCGGACATTGTCCTCATGGACGGTACTTTTTCCTTTACCCTGGATACCTCTTTTTATCCCGTACCGGGTGGAGACCGCAGGTCCCTCTCTATCGCGGCCGCTTCTATACTCGCCAAGGTGCACCGGGATGCCATCATGAAGAAAATGGACGGTGTCTATCCCGGCTATGAATTCTCTGCTCACAAGGGCTACGGTACGGCCCGGCACAGGGAGATTATCCATAAACTCGGACCCTCCCCCATTCACAGAATGAGTTATGAACCGGTAAGGAGCCTGTACGGATACGATGAAGGTATCATCGAATGAGACTCTCAGGATAGCAACCGGCCGGTTAACGAACCGTCTTTTTGCTTCCATCAAACCTGGCGAAACTGTATCTGCCCGAATAGCCAGCATCACGGGCCCCCGGCAGGCTGTTCTAAGTTTCCGTGGTAATAAAGTCAACGCGGAGTTTCTCAGGGGTGTTCCCGGCAGCCGTGAAGTCCTTCTCCAGCTTGAGAGCCGTGATGGTGGAATTTTCCGGTTCAGAATCATAACTGAACCGGGAAGGGAGGGTCTTTCCCGTTCCCTTGAATCATGGTTGATGGTTTCAGCTGAAAAAATTGATGCATCACTCCTTGCCCGTATCCACAACATGCTTTCGGAGGGTTCCGTAACCCTTTTGGAACTCTACCGTTTGATTATGCAGGGAAGGGAGAAGGGGAAAGAGAACAGACTCCAGAACGTTTTGAACCGATTACTTGAAAAGGGGATCGATCTGAATACCATAAGATCTATCCTTCCCTACATGACTCCCTCCTCTCCGCTCGCAGGATTTTTTTATCCTTTTGTGAAAAAGGCTGGTATACCATGGGAAGGTCTTTTTGATTTTGCTGAGCCTCTGGATGATGAAGGGGACGTGGATCGATTTGTTGAGCGCTCACGGGAATTGCTGAAAAAGGAGCCGGACCTTCTCAGGGATTTGCTGGATGCCCTTGTAGAGAGCGACGAGGGTGAACTCCCTTTTCTGAAAGATGGGAAGGTTGCCACCTGTCCCATGATCGTGGGAGATATGAGTGTGTACCTCCAGGTCCCCTTCCAGGAGCTGGGTACCGTGGACATCCTGCTGAGGGAAAGGAACGATCTTCTTGAGGTACGTCTTTACGCGGAGAACGAGAAAGCCCGGGACGCTCTTGAGATGGAGAAAGAAGGCCTGGTTGATGAATTAAGGGCTCTCGGTTTTCAGGTATCCGTTGTAACGGGTACGGGGCAAAATATTGTTGATACTATCGGATTTTTGCTGACTAATACGACAAGAAATATTCATTTTGACAGGAAGGCTTGATGGATTTCACCCGGAAGGCTGTAGCCCTTGCTTATGAAGGAGATATTCCCCGAATTCTGGCCCGTGGAAAAGGGAAACTGGCAGAAAAACTACTTGAAATAGCAAGGGATAACAGCATCACTCTGTATAAAGATCGGGATCTGGCAGAAGTGTTGTATATTCTGGAGACCGGTTCCGAAATCCCTGAAGACCTTTATGCCGCAGTGGCTGTTGTGCTGGCGTATTGCTACCAGGTCAATGATGAGTTCAGGGAAAGGATGAAGAATATAAAGGGTTTTAATGAAAAAGATTCCCGTTGAAAACCTTAAACAGGGAATGGCCTTTACCAAAGCTGTCTACACGGACACCAACAATGTTCTGGTAGGCGCCAATATTCCCGTCAAGGAAGATGACATTAAAAAGCTGATGCGGTGGGGCGTCAGCTATGTGGAAACGGCCGGGGAACCTCTGCCCTCCGACGGGACCGCTTCAACGGCAGCCAGTCTGGGTGGAGAGAAACAGGGTGAGACTATCATTGAAGAATATAACCGTCTGCTGAAAAAAAGGGGAAGGCTCATTGAGATCCACAACCATGCCAGCAGGACCGTTTCTGATATCTACGAAGCCATAAAAAAAGATCGAAGTTTCGAAACAAAAGAGCTTCAGAAAACCGCTCTCGATATCATCAATATCATGAATGATAATTATAATGCCTTTATCTTTCTGTATGGGCTTGACGAGGGAAAAGATCCCATGGTAACTCACGCCGTAGACGTTACCTTCTATTCACTTATCATCGGGATGGCGTTAAAGTACTCTCCGGAACGGTTGAAAAAACTGGCCCTGGGAGCGCTCATGACCAATGCCGGAATGATGAAGGTCCCCATATACATCCTGCACAAACAGTCAGACCTTTCTGATCAGGAATATAATCAGGTAAAGACCCATCCTCTCCTCGGGTACAAGGCTCTCATGAACCTGGGAGATTTTGACGAAGAGGTGGCCAGCGTCTCTCTCCAGCATCATGAACAGTACGATGGGAAGGGGTATCCCAGGGGACTAAAGGGAAACGAGATCGGGGAATTCGCCCGTATCGTTTCTATCGCTGATTCCTATGAGGCCCAGATAACGACGCGCAGTTACAGGGAGAAGATTGATTTTTACCATGCCATGAAGAACCTCCTCTCAAGCGGTGTAAACCGTTTCGACCCTGTTCTCCTGAGACTTTTTCTTTCCATGCTTTCCGTTTACCCTATCGGTTCACTTGTTCGGCTGAACGACAACAGCGTGGGGGTGGTTATAGGTTCTGTTCCGGAAAAGCCCCTTCGTCCAATTTTGAAAATTATATTCGATAGTGAAGGAAAACGGACGGAGGAGGTAAATATCGTAAACCTCCTCAGCGACACCTCCCTCTATATCACGAAGGCCCTGGATGAAAAGGAACTGGGTATCAATCTCTTCGATGTCCTCTGATGGGCTTTCTCTTTCCGCCGGAGAGTCGGGCAGCCGGGGGGAAGAACGTGCCTGTGAATTCCTCGCGGAGCAGGGTTTTTCTGTCATACAGAGGAATTATCACAGTGGCAGATCCGGGGAGATAGATGTTATAGCCCGGAAGGACGATCTTATCATATTCGTGGAAGTGAAAAATCGGAGCAAAGATACCTTCGGAGGAGCGCTGGAGGCCCTTGGACAGAAACAGAGAAAACATCTCTGGAACGCAGCCAGGGGGTTCCTGCAACGGAATAGCCAGTACGATTCAAAGGAAATCATGTATCGCTTCGACTTGATCGCCATTACGGGAAATGATCTGACCTGGCACCATGACATACTCCAGGGGGACCGCCTGTGGTAAGTCAACGATTTATATATCCCCTCGCACTGAGTCTCTTCCTTCTTTCCGCCTGTTACCAGGGAACAGAGGGGGATTTTCCGGTGACCGACACCCTCCTGACCATGGAACAACCACTCCAGGACCTGGAAGAGGAGATTCCCTCCCTGGAGAAGGTGGAGAAGGGGCGGCTGGATGAGGTTCCTCCGGAGAACGAGGTCCATGGGAATACCGTCCCCGGTTCAGGCAGGATGGTCGATCCAGGCGGAGATGACTCATTTCTTGAACCCATGGAGGTTGATCGACCGGGAGTCATTGTCATAGGCCCGGAAGGGGCCCTTGTGAGTCATGAACCTGAAGCCGATATAACCTCTGATCTGAAGATAGACAGGGTGCAAGACTTCTCCATTGATGAACCGGTTGATACCTTGAGCAGAGACGTTATCGTAATGGAAGGCGTCACAGGCACTCCATCCCGTGCTTTTAACGGTTACGAAAGTTATCTGTCCTATCCCGGATTCCTGGCCGATGGGCTGGAATATGAAGGGAGCCTGGAAGTTCTTCTCTCCATAAGCTCCTTCAGGCCTTACGCCGGTATCCTGCACCTTGGAGATATGATCGACTGGTCGGACGAATCCTGGTCGCTCCAGTTTGGGGAGCGTCCTTCTGACGGGTTGCGATTCACCATGGTAAGCGAATCGGGAGAGGTGTATGTTCTTGAGGGAGGGAATGCCCTGGTTCCGGGAAAATGGTATCATGTAATGGTCCGATGGGACAGAAATAATGTTTCCATTCATATTAACGGTCGTCAGGTGGCATCCATGGTCAACGCATGCTTCCCTTTCAGGACCTCCACGGGAAGGTTGCAGGTCGGCTCCCAGGTCATGGAAATGTACGATATGGACCGGGGAACCCTGGCCCTGGACGGCTGCATAGACGAAGCCTTTATGTATCGGAGGGCCCTGGATGAAAGAGAGATACGGGCCCGGTGGCTTGAACTTCTGGGTTCCCGAAAGGAGAAGGCCTTCCAGAAAATGTGGAAGGCTCCGGTTATGCTGGCGATTCCTCTCTTTATCGTGGGAACGGGACTGGTCGCCTTTCGCAGAGGGTACGGCTCTTCCTGACTTCGTCCTCTTCTGCTGATCAGTAAAAATTACATAAACATCAATTCGGTATTAATTATACTTTATTTTTTTCCAGCTTCCTGTACATGTAGATTATTTACTATACCGCAAGGTATGCTTTCCCGTTAACCTCGGGGAAATGGTGTGCCGGTACATATTTCTGTTCAGACGGTATTCCGGTTCTGGATCGGTTTTACAGAGAGGAAGGCCCGGCGACACCCGGTATTTATGATTATTAAAGAGGGGGATCTGTATGAAGGAAGCAGTAATTGTATCTCTTGTCAGGACGGCCGTCGGCTCCTTTGGAGGCTCACTCAAGGATGTAAGCGCCGTTGATCTTGGGATAACTGTCGTAAAAGAGGTTTTGAACCGGGCCGGAGTGAAACCGGAACAGGTTGAGAACGTTGTTCTGGGACAGGTATTGCAGGCCGGTCAGGGACAGAACGGGGCGCGGCAGGTCGCCATGGGAAGTGGTATTCCTCAGGAAGTGCCTGCCATGACCGTGAACAAGGTATGCGGTTCCGGCCTGAGGACCGTTTCCCTGGCGGCACAGATGGTTCGGGCAGGAGACGCGGATTGTGTTGTTGCAGGCGGAATGGAAAGCATGAGCCAGGCGCCCTATCTCTTTCCCGGAGGACGATGGGGAGCCAGGATGGGACATGCCCAGATGATCGACTCTATGATAAAAGACGGGCTGTGGGATATATTTAATGATTATCACATGGGAATTACGGCTGAAAATATCGCGGAGAAATGGAACATTAGCAGGGAAGATTGCGATTCCTTCGCTCTTCAGAGCCAGCAGAGGGCTGAAGCGGCCATCAAGGAAGGAAGGATGGCTGAAGAGATTGTTCCCGTGAAGATACCTCAGCGTAAGAAAGATCCAATCGTCTTTGATACCGATGAGTTCCCCAGAATAGGGGCGACACTGGATAAACTGGCCGGTCTCAAGCCTGCCTTCAAAAAGGACGGAGTCGTAACAGCCGGGAACGCTTCAGGAATCAATGACGGCGCCGCTGCCGTGCTGGTCATGTCAGCGGATAAAGCAAAGGAGCTGGGGCTTAAACCTCTTGCCCGGATCGCATCTTACGCCTCCGCAGGTGTTGATCCATCCATTATGGGTACCGGTCCCATCCCCTCATCCAAAAAGACCCTGGAAAAGGCGGGCTGGTCCGTGGGTGATCTTGAACTGGTGGAGGCGAACGAGGCCTTTGCGAGCCAGGCCATCGCCGTAAACAGGGAACTGGGCTGGAATACCGATATCGTGAACGTTAACGGCGGGGCTATCGCCATCGGTCACCCTATCGGGGCATCGGGGACGAGAATACTTGTCACTCTTCTCCATGAGATGAAACGAAGAAAGGCGGGCAAGGGCCTTGCCACTCTCTGTATTGGCGGAGGACAGGGAACGGCGCTGGCAGTGGAAATGATTTAAGAGGACGTCCCGGTCGCTCGGCTGTGAAAAAGGGCGATCCCTGTGTGTGTAAGGTGCGGGTTCGATTCTGGCCCTGTCTCCATGCGGGGGATAATCAGCCGGGCCAGGCCTCCTGTACAGATGACTTGATAGTCCCTGTCGTCTTCCCGGATGACGCGTCGAATCAGACCGTCAGCCAGGGAGGCCCAGCCGTGGATAAGACCCGAGGCTATAGCCTCTTCCGTGGATTTCCCCACCAGAGGAATATCCCCTTCAAAATCGATCTTCGGAAGCTGAGCGCTACGTTCTGCCAGAGAATCCCGGGCGGTCTCTATACCCGGCATAATCATTCCCCCTTCCAGAGTCTTGTCTCTCAGGATCGTAAGGGTGCAGGCCGTACCCATGTCGATAACGATCACGTTATCTCCATAAAGATGATGAGCGGCCACCATGTTCACGAGCCGGTCCATGCCGAGCTGGGTCGGCTCCCTGTAACCGATCGCGAGGCCATGGTTCATGCTGTGGATCAGCACAAGTGGATCGGTGCCTTCCGATTCTCTGAAGGCCCGGACTACGAAATCGGTGACCTGGGGAACAACACTGGCAATAGCCGCTTCCGTGATCTTTTCCCGAGTATTGAGTCGGGCCGATGCAAGGGCGGCTTCCATGCGGGTTATCCAGGTCGTGGAGTCCCTGTGCAGGGGAGTGGAGACCGATTCCACGGCGAAGGGCGCTTCCTTTTTCTTCCGGAACAGGGCGAAGGTGGTCCGGCTGTTGCCTATGTCGATTGAACAGAACATCAGGGTTTCACCCTGTAATCGCCGTATCGTTTAAGCATCCCGTCTTTCTCCATCCTATCCAGAAGGGGTATGAGATATTTGCGGGAGAGTGGCACCTTTGCCTTGGCGTCGGCAATGGTTATCCTTTCACTGCTCTCAAGGAGTGAAAGGATGTCGGAACTTAGACGATCATAGACATCTTTGTGGTAAAGGATGTCCCCCTCAAGAAGAACGGCCTTTCCCGCTTTCACCAGGGGTTTGACAAGCCTGGTATCAAGGGGAGACTTTCTCAGTTCTATGCCCCGGATGTCCGCCTTGCCAAGTTTTTTCAGGATCTCACGGAACATATCGTTATCCAGGTCAGGTCCGGAATCCTTCTTCTTTAGCTTTTTCCCTTCCTGGATGATTCCTTTGCCCAGCTCAGCGACTTCGATAATCTTCATGAGGTCATCGGCAGGTATGCCGGCTTTCCGGGCGAGTACCTCCCTGGATATCTCTTCCTGGCCTTTCGTGATTTTCGCAACCTCGCTTTCAATGATATCAAGGATACCTCTGTCTATCCAGTAACTCTTTTTCTTTACAATGGAACCCGATCCGATCAGGTCGTTTAACGCTTCTTCGAGAATGGCTTCACGATGGGGGAAGATGGAATTCAGTCTTTCGCCGGTAACGATACCCTTCAGGGAAACCTGAAGCCTGAGAAGTTCCTTCAGGGATGGCTCCTGCATCTTTTCAACGAGTCGACGAAGCCGGCTCCTGGTTACCGTGGAGGGGATGTCAGGCAGGATGACTGTTCCCCCTCCCGCGATGCGGTGTCCGCCGGGCAGGGTAAAGACGCACGGCTCGCCCGGATAGCAGTGCCAGGGTTCAATAAATCGCAGACGGGCGAAGACCATGTTCTCATTATCAGTTCTGAAATCGATATACCGTCCTCGACGGGTGGCTGTCCCCGCGGAGAATTCCACCTCGCGATTGTTTCGAAGAGTGTTCTCTTCCGATTGGCGGATGGAGAGAAGACATTCTCCCGTGATGGTAAAAAAGGGATTAAGCTGAAGAAGTGAGCCGCGGGCAAGAGAATCAGTTTCACCGCCTGAAAGATTGAGGGCGGTGCGGGTACCGGCTTCAGCTTCTTTAACGGAAAGATTATGACCTTCGATGGAACGGATTCTGACTTCTCCTCCGCCGGGAAGGTGAAGGAGGTTCTGGTTCAGCTCGAAGGAACCGTTTCGAACGGTGCCTGTGACGATTCGGCCCTGGCCCTTGAGATTAAAGGCCCGGTCAACATGGAGAAAAGGCTTTCCGTTGTCTTTCTGTCTCTCCGCCTGATCAAGGATGTCGCGGCAGGCCTTGATGATTTCACCTTTACCTTCGTGCGTTTTGGCTGAGAAGGGAATAATGGATGCTTCCGGATAGCAGGAACTGAGAAGCCGGGAGGCAATCTGCTGTTTCCTTGATTCAAGGAGAGGAGTATCCACCAGGTCGGCCTTGGTCAGAGCGACCAGGAGCATACCTACGTTCATGAGTTCCAGGACCCGCAGGTGGTCCTCGGTCTGGGGCATCCATCCGTCATCGGCGGCTATCACAAGAATACCGAGGTCCATGCCCCAGGCCCCTGAGACCATGTTACGGATGAACCGTTCATGACCGGGAACGTCGATAATACCGGCCCTGCCCACGCCTTCCAGGTCGATGTAGGCGAAACCCAGGTCTATGGTCATGCCCCTCTCCTTCTCCTGAGGGAGTCGATCGCAATCTGTCCCTGTGAGGGATTCTATAAGAGACGTTTTGCCATGGTCGATATGACCTGCTGTTCCTATGATGTACATCCTTCCTCCCTTTCTCGAAAAGTGGACCCGACGGCCGGGTGAGTCAATTATTTATTTATTGTTACTCTTTTGGATGATCCATTTATAGCGCAAAGGCGAAAGCGGCCAATAAGATTGTTTGCCTGAACAGACGTCCAGGTGATTTTTCTTCTGTAATGGAAAAGGTCTCAGTGATCTCCGGTAAAGGGAGAGAAGACTTCCCCGATAATATCAGCACCGTCTCACAGCCTCTGCAAGGTGTGTATCCGGGAAAACTATCCAGAGCACGCCGATTTCACCGATTTGAAGGAGGAGTGATCAGCCCAGAACAAGGGGGATAATCTCTTTTAAATCAGATAGGTCTTTATCCAGGAGGGTCATGCCGTTCAGGGTAAAGGTGTCGTTTTCCACGCGACCCACGACCGGTACCCGGGCATTGAGGAATGAACGATAAAGCCTGTCAGCCGGTATTTTGTCGGAATGGATGCGGAGGGAAACGCTTTCTATTTCACTTCCCGGCAGGGCGCCCCCTCCGATGGTTGCCACGGAGGGTATTCGTTCAAGGCCTGGAACGCCCTTCAGAGAACGAAGGATACGATCAATCCGTCTCCTTGAAAGGTCTTTGCCCTGGCGGATCATATTCCGGACTGGAAGTTTCTGTTCTTCGTTGTTGGCATAAAGAAGAAGGACCTCTTGCAGAATATAATAGGTTATCCGGTCTACACGGATCATCCGCATCAGGGGATTGGAGCGAAGCTGTCGGATGAACTCTCGTTGTCCTGCTATGATTCCCGCCTGGCATCCACCCAAAAGCTTGTCCCCGCTGAAACAGACGAGGTCTGCGCCGTCTTTAACTTCCCTTGTGACCGTGGGTTCTTCTCCCGGAAGGTCCGGATCTTCAATAATGTTTCCGCTCCCCATGTCCCGGACCAGGAGGGTCCCTTCACTCTTCAGGCCGGCGAGTTCTCTCAGAGAGGGGTGAGAAGTGAAACCTCCCTGGAAGAAATTTGATCTGTGAGCAGAGAAGATCATGGCCGTCTCTTCATCCAGGGCATCACTGTAGTCTTTGAGAGTGGTTATGTTTGTGGTACCCACTTCCACCATCCTGGCCCCGCTCCGCTCCATGATGTCAGGGATACGGAATCCTCCGCCGATCTGAATAAGCTCTCCCCGGGATACCAGGACAGGTTTTTCCCGGGCAAAATGGTTCAGGATCAGAAATACCGAGGATGCGTTATTGTTAACGATCAGTGCGTCCTCGGCCCCGGTAAGGAGGGAAATCAACTCCTCGGCAAAACCGCCCCGTTTTCCCCTCTGACCTTCGGGTATGTAGTATTCAAGGTTGCAGTATCCGCTCCCCAGCTCAGCGAGTTCCCTGAGGAGTTCTTCAGGCAGGGGGGAGCGGCCCAGGTTGGTGTGAATCAGGACACCGGTCCCGTTAATGACCCTCTGGAGTCGTTCCCTCACCTTTATGCGGCACTTTTCGAGAATCATCTTCCGGAGATGATCCGCATTCAGGTCTTTCCCCTCCAGGAGACGGGCACGGTACTCTTCCACCGATGAGCGTATTATCCCGACCAGTATGGGATGTCCCAGGCGGGCGCGAAAGGTAAGGATCTCCTTTTCCTGGAGGAGTTGTTCCACCTGGGGAATGGAGCGGAGCCTGTCATTCATGGTTTTTTTTACCCATGTCATGCGGAAGGAGCAGGAATCGAACCTGCCGCTGCACTCGGTACAGCCTACGGTTTTGAAGACCGCGGGGACCACCAGATCCCATCCACTTCCCTTTTTTGCAAAAGAATAGTATATGGGTCGACACTGTCAAACAGTATTGTGTTCAGAGGAGCATCATTCCCTGAGGGTGTTGTATTCATCCATCCTGAGGATGGAACATTCCGCTGAAAATCCGGCGGGAGAAATTCCAACAGCCTGGATGAACCGTGCCCAGTAGTTAACCTGCGCGGATGTGACGGCGAGGATGACCATCTCCCGTTCCGTAAAGGTTTCTTTTAATGAGTCTATCAGTTGCCGGGGAAAGACCAGGGGCGTGGAACTGCTGGCACGGGCGTAACGTATTGCCAGCTTTTCTTCCGGTGAAAAGGAATCTGTCTTCTCGATATCGTGTCGCCCCTGGAGGGTCTCGATTTCAGCGTCGGTGATGCCGTGTCCTTTGAATTCTGCGGAGTTCATGTCGATGCAGAAGGTGCAGGATACCTCTATGGAGACCTGCATGCGAACAAGCTTCAGAAGACGGGGCGCGCATTTTCCTTCACCGTGGGAGACAAGGCTTTCCATGATTCCGGAACTTATGGCAGCTCTCGGGTACCAGGAGAGGACTCTCGCGGGCAGCATTCGTTTACCCGTGATCTTCTCAGAGAGCCAGATAAAGGGGCGGAGAAGAAAAGGAAGGGGATTGGGTGGATTGATATAGGCCATCGAGTTTCTCCTGATATTGAAAAATTCTTTGACGGGATATGTATATCACCATCTATCATGGTCCCGTGAAAGAGACAACCATGAAAAAGGCGGATCAATGCCGCCAGATCATATCGGGTCATCCGTCCGTGCTTGTTGCCCTGTCTGGAGGGGTGGACAGTTCCGTGTTGCTTGCCCTGGCCGCGGAGAGTTCTGATTTGTGCGGGGCCGTGACAGTGGTCTCCGATTTTATCACCCGGGATGACCTGAACTATTCAGAAAAGGTGGCCCGCTCTCTGGGCGTTCCCCATGAGATCATAACCCTGGATATTCTTGCCGTGGATGAGGTTTCCCGTAACGATGGGGACCGGTGTTATCACTGCAAGCATCATATGTTCCGGGCTATCCTTTCCCTCGCGAAGGAGAAGGGGTACGCCCGGGTCCTGGAGGGGAGCAACGTCGATGACAGGAGTGAGTACCGTCCTGGCATGAGGGCACTGAAAGACCTTAAGATAGAGAGCCCTTTCCTGGAAGCGGGCATGGGCAAGGATGAACTCCGGGAACTGGCCCGAAACTATGACCTTCCGGCCGCGGACAGACCATCCTCCCCCTGCCTGGCCACGCGTATTTCCCACCAGGAGCAGATAACCCTCTCCTCGCTGGCCATGGTCAGGGAGGCCGAGGATTTCATGGCAGAGCAGGGTTACACAACCTTCCGGGTGCGTAAACACGGGGGCTGCGCCCGCGTAGAGGTTCCCCCGGATGATATGGAACGCCTGATAAGAGAACGTTTGTCCCTGATTGAGAACATGGAAAAGTTCGGTTTTGATCATGTGGCCCTGGATCTTCACGGTTACCGGAGGGGAAGCATGGAACAGACTCTGGAGGATGAAAGCGATGCAACGTGAACGTCTTACCAAACTTCTGAACAGGGTCTCCGCTGGTGAACTTTCTCCGGAAGAGGCCCTCAAGCAGTTGGGGAATCTTTACTTTGACGACATCGGTTTCGCCCGTATAGATAATCACCGTTCGGTCCGAACCGGCTTTCCCGAGGTCATATTCTGCCAGGGAAAGACCGTTGACCAGGTTCGGACCATCGTATCACGCATGAAGGAATACACGGACACCATCATGGCCACCCGGGCCACGGAGGAGATGTACAGGGCCGTAGTTAAAGACGGCCATGAGCCGGTCTGGCATCCGGAGGGAAGGATCATCCTTGTGGGAAGAGAACAGGATCCGGTAGGTGAAGAGGCTGTCCTGGTAGTAACGGCCGGGACGGCCGACCTTCCCGTGGCCGAGGAGGCGCTCATTACGGCAAGAATTATGGGAAACCGGGTAGAGCGGCTCTATGACGCGGGAGTGGCCGGTATCCATCGTCTTCTTTCAAGCATGGAAAGGATCCGCAGCGCCGGCGTCCTCGTCGTTGTGGCCGGTATGGACGGCGCCCTGCCGAGCGTTATTGGCGGACTTGTATCGGTACCTGTTATTGCGGTCCCTACCAGCGTGGGGTATGGGGCCGGTTCCGGGGGCATTGCTCCTCTGCTCACCATGCTGAACAGTTGCGCTCCCGGGGTTACCGTGGTAAACATTGACAACGGTTTCGGCGCCGGTTACGCCGCCAGCCTCATTAACCGGCGGGGCGCCTGAAATGAAAATTGCATACCTGGACTGCATCGGCGGAATCAGCGGTGACATGACCCTGGCCGCCCTCATAGACGCCGGTTGCCCGCTGGAATTTTTGAAAGGGGAACTTCAAAAACTTCCCCTGGAAGGCTATTCCCTTGAGAGCCGGGAAGAAATGAAGGGAAACCTGCGGGTTACCCGCTTTAAGGTCATCACCGGGGAGGATCCTCCCCACAGGGCCTTGACGGATATTCTTAACCTGATCCGAAATTCTACTCTATCGGACCGGGTAAAAAATGATGGTGAAGGTATATTCCGGCTCCTGGCGCGGGCCGAGGGGAAGATCCATAATTTGCCGGAAGAAGAGGTCCACTTCCACGAGGTGGGAGCCGTGGATTCCATTGTTGATATAGTGGGTACGGCCATAGCTTTTGAATACCTTCAGATCGAAAAGGTCTTTTGCTCACCCCTGAAACTGGGCAGGGGAACGACCCGTTCACGGCATGGAGTGATCCCGGTTCCCGTTCCGGCTGTAATGGAACTGATTAAAGGCGTTCCGGTTGAGCCTACAGATATTCGGCAGGAACTAACGACACCCACAGGAGCAGCCCTGGCGGTCTACTACGCAAACGGTTTTTCCATGCCCGCCATGAAAATCACTGCCATGGGTTACGGAGGCGGGAGCCGGGAACACGAGCTGCCGAATATGGTACGGATAGTTATCGGTACCGAAGAGGGAGAAAGGGATGAGGTGACGGTCATCGAAACTACCATCGATGATATGAACCCTGAGTGGGGAGAACATATTATGGACCTGCTTTTCGAAGCGGGAGCCCTGGACGTTACCTTCGTGCCTGTTATCATGAAAAAATCGAGACCCGCGTTCCAGGTGACAGTCGTTTCTGCGCCGGGGATGAGGGAAGATATGATAGAAATACTATTTCGGGAATCGACCACGGCCGGGGTCCGCTATATGAACATGAAGAGGACCACCCTGAATCGTCAGGTTCATATCCTGGAGACGGAATTCGGCTCCGTGGAAGTGAAAGTTTTGGCTGATGGAGTTACGGTTTCTCCGGAATACGCGAGCTGTCGAAAAAAGGCCCTGGAGAAGAACGTTCCCCTGAAGAACGTATATTGGGCGGCTTTCAGGGCCTGGGAGAAGAGAGCCCCGGGAGAAGGAGATGAGTAACCACGGATACCTCCATATCTATACCGGGGATGGCAAAGGAAAGACCACGGCTGCCCTGGGTCTTATTCTCAGGGCCCTGGGGCGGGGCTGGAGTGTGGCCCTGGCCCAGTTTTTAAAGGGCCGGGAGACGGGTGAAATGCTGGCTCTGGAGGGCTTCGGTAATCTGATCCTCCACCGGCAGTTTGGGGATAAGAATTTTTTTGTGTCCGGTGCAAACCGACGGAGGCACAGGGAGAGGGCCCTTGAAGGGCTTACATGGGCCTCCTCCGTGATAAAGGACGGTGTCCGATTATTGGTCATGGACGAGGTGGTTACCGCCCTGGAGCTGGGACTGATAGAAAGGATAGAACTGGAAGATATCCTCGATAACCGGCCAATGGAGATGGAACTTGTCCTCACCGGCAGGGGAATGCCTGACTGGCTGTTCCGAAGGAGCGATTTGGTTACCGAAATGATTTCCCGGAAACATTATTTCGAAAAGGGCGTGGATGCCAGGGAAGGAATCGAATTCTGATGCGAAAAGGAGCGTCCCTTTTTATTATATATCTTTTCATATCGATTCCTCTTATGGCAGGGGAACCTCTGGTCGGTATCCTGGGCATAGACCAGAACAGTCCACGCACGGTCTCCATCGCCTACAGCCTGACCACTCATCTTGAGAACATCATGAATACGGCCGGTGTCTTTGAAGTCATGGATTCGGCTTCTCTTATTGAACAGATGAAAAAGTTCAACTGTTCAGATGAGACCTGCCAGATTCGATACGCCCGGAGTGCCGAAATGGATATGTTTATCCGGGGGCGGGTTGAAGACCGTGGAGATGAGCTGGTCATCATACTGCAGGGTCACGGTATAGGTCTGCCTTACCACGGTTCCGTAATCTACCGGTACAGGGTCGTTCTGGAGACAAGTGGTGGTCTTGACGCACAGCAGTACAGCTATCTTGCCGAGGAACACGCGGGACGTTTTCTTACCGGTCTCATGAAACGGTACAGGCGGCCTGTCCCCCTGGTGGAGGAAAGAGGTCAATACCGGATCGACTGGAAAAAAGGCTTTTCCGGGGAAGTAAGGGTCTATGCCGTCAGGGAAAGCAGGGAACAGAGCATGGAGGATGTCCGCCACCTGGGAAGCTTCCAGGCCCGTTCCAATTACATCGATCTTCAGAAGAGTGAGCTTAAAAATAATGAGAAACCTTTTGTATACCAGCGGTTCAATTCAAAGGCAGAGTGGCTTGCCGGCCTCCTGAGGGGCAGAAAGGAGGAAATTGTCTTTGGTAAACCGAAGTACCTGGAGTCTCTCTACACCCTGCTGCTGTCGCCGGTAGCCAGTGCCACTATGCCGATTTCCGCGCCCATTCTTTATTATCGGGCCTCGGACTGGGAGGGAATGGGTCTCTGGATGCTAAACACACCCTTCTATATCTATCTTGAGATAGCAGGATGGACCCGTTTTGCTCCAACCTATCGGAAAAAGCATAAGGACCTGAGCCGGGAGATCAAGGCGGGTACCGCCTTTACATGGTACCTCTTTTTCGCGGGAGGCGTCTCTCACATGGTGGACGCTCTGGCCCATAACGGTCTGGAGGAGGCTTCACGTTTTAAGGGTGATAATTTCTTCCTCGGCAATGATCTTACGGCAGGTTATCTGGCCCTGGTGGCCGGAGGCGCCGGCCATTTTTACCGGGGAAGCCGTCTATGGGGATATATCTATTATCATGCCAACAATATCCTGCTCTTTCTTACTATGAGGGAACTTTACAGAACCGAAAGGTGGGACTCCGGCCAGGGAAAGTATATTAAGGATAAGAGAGACAGAACACTGGGATTCGTTCTCCTTGGCGCCTACGGGTTGCTGAAAATAGGGGAGGTTATACACGCCGTCCTCATGCCCGACAGGATATCGAGCGGCAGGGTCGCGGAAGATGATTTTACAATCGAACCCTGGCTTTCCGGTGATGAAAACCTTGACATGAGATACGGGGTGAGATTCAGTTACCGTTTTTAAATTTTCAGGATCTTTATATTTTTCTGATCAGAAACGGTATCTTCCGGCATAGAAGATGAAAAATCGGTAAGGAGTTAGAATACGATAATGAAGAAGTTAAAACGAATCGGACTGGTGGCCCACGACAACCGGAAGAAAGACCTGATCGAGTGGGTGGAATGGAATTTTGAGAAACTGATGAACCATAAGATCATCTGTACAGGCACCACAGGTAACCTGGTAGAGAAAGCGATTCAGATAAAACTGGACCAGGAGGAAAGACCGGAAACCATTGAAATAAGGAAGATGAAATCCGGCCCCCTGGGCGGAGACCAGCAGCTGGGGGCACTCATTGCCGAGGGAAAGATCGATATCCTGATATTCTTGTGGGACCCCATGGAGCCGCAGCCGCACGATGTGGATGTGAAAGCCCTTCTCCGGATCGCCGTCCTTTATAATATCCCCACGGCGAACAACCGGTCAACGGCGGATTTTCTGATATCCTCACATCTACTGGATGAGCCCTACAAACCTGTTATAAAGAACTACTCTAATTACCTGACCAGGTTTAAGGAATCTTCCAGGAGTTGATATGCGGAGATGGGCCATAATCCTCGTTCTTACGGCGGTTCTGTTCCCCTGCGGTCTTTCGGCCAGGGTGGGAGAAACCGCCGGAGGTGATGCGGTCGTTTTCGGGAAATCTGTTAACCAGGTTCAGCTTGACGCCATGACCGTTGAGAGCGTGCGGCAGGTCCGGGAGGTACTGGAAGAACTGGGGCGGTTTCGACCCGTGGAGAAGAACCGGGTACGTTCCGTCCTGGAAGGACTTGCCGGGCGGGGAGGGAACACCTACCGTGAAGCGGCACGGATGCTGGATGTGGATATCTACATGACCGTAGAGGTCAACCGGAGGGGAAGGGAATTTATCGGTATCCTTCATGTTCGAAGTCTGGATAAGAGGTATGGTAGTCTTGCCAGAACTATTCGAGTCAACACCTCCGTACCGGCCAATATTCCCGTCCGGCTGGCCCGCAAGGTGGCGCATTTTCATAAAAGAATTCCCATCTTCTTTACCATTCTGGAAAGCCGGGGAGAGGGAAGATACCGTATCGACGCCGGGCAGTGGCACGGTCTGGAAACAGGAGACCTGCCCATAGAGGGTTCATCTTCCGGACGGGTTCTTCGCCTGGAACGGTTCGAGTCCCTGGTGTACATTCCCCATCCTGCCGCCGGAAGCGGGGGAATCATTCCAATGTACCGGGATATTCGACCCCTGGTACGGGAACTTGACCGGAAGACGGTTAAGAATACGGTCCGGCGATATACGGTCCAGCAGATCGTGGCCCGGGGAGAAGACTCCGGCAAAAAGTTCATTGAGAGTCTGGTGGTGATGAATCCCGGGTCCAATTTCTGTCTTCCCGTTTACGGTTCATTTTTGACGACTGGATTCATGGGCCTTCCCGGGAAGAAACCCTCATGGGCCGGGATCGCGCTGACATCCACGCTGCTTGTAAGCCATTTTCTCGCCCCGGAGATTATCGCCAACTTTGATGTGAGTTTCTGGCCCTGGGTCATGGACCCGGACAAGACGAAGGGGATGCAGAACCTGCAGATCTATACCTGGGCGGCCCTCCCCATGCTCTTTACGGCGGCCTACCTGGACCAGCTTGCCTACCAGATGAAGAGACACAGGTATCTGCCCCCTTTCTTCGAGAACAGAAACCTGGCCGCCCTGGGCATCTCCTCGGTCATCCCCGGAGGAGGTCTTTTTTACAAGGGACACAGAATGCTGGGATGGGGTTTTTACATAGCCGAGATGGGACTCCTGGGAGCGGGACTCTATCGGCTCTACGATCCGGACGGGAAGTATATCTTTATAGCCCTGGGGGCTTTGAAGGCGGCGGAGTTGATCACCGCCTTTTTTATACCGACCGGTTACCCCTTCTTTAACAGAGAACTTGCCCGTACCGATGGTGTCCGGTTTATCCCGGTTGTGCGACCCGGTATCCTGGAAGAGAAGGAGATTGTTATGGGGATGGGATGCGTAAAAAGATTTTAGGATGACCATGGAATGAATATTCGTCATAGTGAACAGAATCTGCCGGAAGAGGTAGTCCCCGGAATTTTCAGGTTCCGGGAACAGGGAGGCCTGAAGGGTAACATGCCCTCCGTGAATATCTACGCCATTCCCGGTGAAGAAGGGATACTGTTTGATGCCGGGTATGGAACCGGGCGGGCCCTGGATGAATTCATGAACCAGTACAGGCAATTGGAGAATCTTTATAAACAGCAGGGAAAATCATTTTCCATAAAGTGGATCATACCGAGCCATTGTCACACGGACCATTTCTCCGGTTTGAAAAAGATAAGACAAAAGACCGGTGCCGGTATTTGCCTTACGAAGACCATGGCCGGGATAATCCGGTCAGGAAGGGATTACTCCCGGGTCTTCAGGGAATCGAGTACCCGTTTTTCGAAGGAGATGAAGGGCGTCCATGTCGTTTTACTCAAGAGGCTTGCCTTTTTTCTCATGCTTTCCCTGTTTCGCCTGCTCCTCGGTACCCGCTTTGTGTCGGACCCGGACCGTATTATTGAAGAGGAGGGTGATCTGGTAGTTAACGGGGAGATCTGGCGGATTATCTCCACGCCGGGACATTCCTTTGACCATATATCTCTTTATCATCCCGGGCATGGAATACTCCTGGGAGGGGATAATGTTCTCATGGGAGTGACTCCCTGGCTCGGGCCTCCCTGGTCGCACCTGAAGGATTATCTCAGAAGCCTTGAATTGATGCTCGAGCTGCCGAACCTTTCGGTTATCCTGCCGGCCCACGGGAGCATCGTGCATGAACCACGTAAGAGGATTGAACTCTTGATTCACTGGCGGCGGAAACGCCTGCAGGACCTTTTTGATATTGTCGTTCGATCAGGGGTTGAGGGGCTATCCGCGGGTGAAGCGCTGGAGTCTTTATACGGTCCAATGAACGCCTACAGGCGCTTCATGGCTCGTGGTTGGATTGTGCTCTCCCTCTCCTGTCTCGAGAAGGAAGATAAGGTATACTCTATGGGCAGGGGAAGGCAAGTTCGGTATTATGTGAAATAAGGATGATAAAGATTTGGATAACAATCATTACAGCCGTATCCTTTTCAGTGATTTTGACGGGACCATCACATCGGTTGAAACCTTCGTGGAGATGTTCCGTACAATCGTGCCCCAGCAGATGGCGGAGATAATACCGGAACTGAAGGCCTTCCGCATGACCCTGCGGGAAGGAGTCAGCCGTTTGCTGGAATCGATCCCCTCACGCAGGTACGAAGAAGTCCTTGCAGCGGTCAGGGACAGGGAGAGAAGGCCCGGTTTTGAGGAACTGATCGACTTTTTGGATTCGAAGAGAGTTCCTCTGGTGGTTGTCTCCGGTGGCCTGGAGTGTCTTGTCCAGGAAAATCTGGGGGACCTGGTTGAACGGGTCCATTCCATTTTCGCAGCCCGTGTTGAAACCGATGGAGAATATTTACGGCCTGAATCCCAATGGCTAGGGGATACGGAGCTTGTTTCAAAGGTTAAGGTAATGGAACAGTTCAGTTATGACCAGGCCGTGGCTGTTGGAGACGGTATTACGGATATCTATATGGCTGAAAAAGCCGATCTGGTCTTTGCCAGGGATGGTTTGGCGAGACACCTTTCGCAGAAGGGCCTCCCTTTTGTTCCCTGGGATGATTTTTTCGATGTTATCCGATATCTGGAGAAAACCTGGAAGGATTAATACTCTCTTAAGAAGTGATGGGAATCGGTTCTGGAACAGTACCGGTTTGTGGATTTTCCTCTTCGTCCTGGAATACGACACGGTTTCTTCCACCTCTTTTTGCCGTGTATAGCCGTTCATCAGCTTTGGCGATGACACTGTCAATATTCATGGAATTTGCTTCCGTGGAGGAGGCTATTCCTATACTGAGGGTGAAACGGATCTGTTCATCTCGATAAACCACTTCCATTTCAAGGACTGATTTGCGCAGGCGTTCCGCGAGATTGGCAAGGGTCGCGGCTGTTTCCTCATAACCGAAGATAATAAATTCTTCTCCGCCACCGGTCTGCGGTCTCCGGAAAAGAAGAGGGAAGACCTGGAATTCATAAAAAGCATCGTGGAAGAGGGAAAACTGAAACCGAACATCGACCGGACCTGGCCTCTGGAGGAGATCATCCATGCTCACAGGTACATGGAAGAGGGACGCAAGAGCGGGACCGTGGTTATTATCATGTAAGTACTTTTTCTGGCAGTTCATAATTCCCCGCATCAATTCTTTTGCCTGTATGTTCCGGTCTTCCAGGGGTGTCAGCCTTTTAACGAATCGTGTAATCCTTGCCCTACGTAATGTCTATCATCCCGTGACAGTGTCGTTATAGTACAGCGATATCCAGATATTGTTTCAAAATGTACTGGAAATTTCGGGTATATCATTAATAAACGGTACTGATTTATCAAAAGGAGTACCCGATGAGACTACAATCCCGCGTGAAAGACTTTTTCGAAATGGAATCGGCGGGTGGAATTCTGCTTATGATCGCCGCGGTCCTGGCCCTGGTGGCCGCCAATACGCCCGCGGCCCCGCTGTACAACCTCTTCCTGGAGACACCGGTGCACCTGGCTATCGGGACTCTGAAAATTGCCAAGCCCCTGTTGCTCTGGATTAATGACGGTCTTATGGCGGTATTTTTCTTTCTCGTGGGCCTGGAACTGAAGCGGGAACTTATGGAAGGAGAGCTCTCGGATCCCAGGAATGTCATTCTGCCCGGTATCGGCGCCGTTGGAGGCATGGCTGTTCCGGCTGCCATATATGTGGCCCTGAATTATTCTGATCCTGTGGCAATGAAAGGATGGGCCATACCCGCGGCTACGGATATTGCCTTTGCCCTGGGGGTTCTTGGACTTCTGGGGAGCAGGGTGCCGAAGTCGGCAAAAGTGTTCCTGACATCCCTGGCAATATTTGACGACGTGGGCGCCATCGTCATTATCGCGGTGTTCTATACATCAAAGATATCACTTATCGCGCTGGCGGTTGTGGCCGCCTGTATCCCTGTACTCTACTTTTTTAACCGGAAGAATATCATATCAAAGAGTCCCTATATTCTGATTGGAATTATCATGTGGACCGCCATGCTGAAATCGGGGGTCCATGCAACCCTGGCGGGCGTGGCGCTGGCCATGTTTATTCCGATGCGTTCAAAGGAAGATAACTCGGTATCCCCGGTCCACGATCTGGAACATGACCTGCACCAGATCGTGGCTTTTGTCATCCTTCCGGTATTTGCTTTTGCCAATGCCGGCATCAGCTTTTCTGGAATGAGCATAGACCAGCTTCTTCACGGGGTTCCGGTTGGAATCGCCCTGGGCCTCTTTATCGGCAAGCAGGTGGGAATCTTTTCACTGGCTGTTCTTGTCATTAAAACCGGGATAACCCGGATGCCTGAAGGGATGAACTGGGGTTCCCTCTACGGGACAGCGGCTCTCTGCGGTATCGGCTTTACCATGAGTCTCTTTATCGGATCCCTGGCTTTCGAAGAGACCGGTGTAAAGATGATATTCGACGAACGGATCGGGATCATTGCCGGATCCCTGGTATCGGGACTCCTGGGATATTTCGTGGTAAAGGCGAACACCAGAAAAGCATAAACTCCCGGGTATTCAGGCGGGGACCTTACATCGCGGGCCGATGGTTAAGTGGTTGTAAACAGCCATCCGGCAATCGAGATATTCGATAGGTCTCCTGCTGCATGGTTAGCCGGAAAATACCCTTCTCAGGAGGAGGTGAACAGGAACTGGCATGGTACCGATCATTATTCTCATCCTGGTAATCCTCCTCGCCGTGACCTTCACCGGAATATTTCACGGACACGCGCCATCGACTCGAATTGAACCTGACGGGCAGGCTTTCCCTGAGGACTTCCTCTGGTCAACGGGAGAGGACCCCTACCAGCATGAGGGAAACAACTACAACAACGACTGGTACCTCTGGGAACAGCAGTTACCCTCCCCCATAAAAAACGGCGACAGGTGCGGTCGCTGCATCGATTTCTACAACCGTTACGAGGAAGATTTTCGGAACGCTGCGAGAGACGGCCAGAACGCCCACCGTATAGGCATAGAGTGGAGCCGGCTGGAACCGGAACCGGGGAGATGGGACGAAAACGCTTTTTCCCGTTACAGGGACATGCTCAGAAGCATGAGAGAGAAGGGATTAACGGTCTTTTTAAACCTCTGGCACTTTACCCTCCCTGTCTGGGCGTCGGAAAGGGGAGGGTGGGAAGACGATTACGTCTTCGAGAGATGGAAAACGCTGGTTGAGAAATGCGCTCAGGAATTCGGTTCCCTGGTCGATTACTGGAGCACCATGATCGACGCCCAGATCTACGCGCTGGCAGGATACGCGGCCGGGGATATCCCACCCTGCGTGAAAGACATTAAGCGGGCGATTTGGGTCTACCGCAGGCTCATGGACGTCCATTCATCCGCCTACCGGATAATAAAGGAGAAGGCTTCCCTGCCGGAGGAGAGCCCCCATCCTGCACCTCAGGTGGGGATGATCTACTTTTTCTTTTACTACGAACCACAGGGTTTTTTTCTGGACCGGTATGTTTACAGGGCCATGGACGATATCTTCAACTGGAACATGCTCGATGCCCTTCATACCGGCGAGGTAAAGGTATCCGTGCCCCTGGGGCCTAACCTGCGGGAATCGGTGCCGGAACTGAAGGGCACCCTGGACTGGCTGGGCGTTAATTACTATACCCGCCAGATCATCTCCATCAATCCCCTTAAGCCCGGATTCATTGAGTATAAGAACCTTACCCGGTACCCGGTCACGGATATGGGTTGGGAGATATTCCCGGAAGGGCTTTACCATATCTGCAAAAAGGCCGCGGCCAGGTACAGTGGCGTATCTCTCATTATTGCAGAGTCGGGACTTGCTGACTCTGATGACAGTCGGCGTCCCATGTATATCCTGGATCACCTGACATGGACACACAGGCTTATCCGGGAAGGGGTTCCAGTCTTCGGATTCACGTACTGGAGCCTGACGGACAACTGGGAATGGGCCGAGGGATTTGAACCAAAATTCGGTCTGTACGAGGTTGACCTGGGGACCATGGAACGGAGGGCCAGAAGGTCCGTGGAACTGTTCCGGTTTATAGCGAAGAACAACCGCCTTCCCACAAAGGAAGAACTCCAGGCTCCGCAGTTTGAGTTCGTGAAAAAATACAAAGAGACAGGAAAGTAATACAATATCACGAGGTATACCATGAACGGTCTTCCCTTTGCGAAAAAGCTAGCCTATGGCACGGGCGGTCTGGCGCTGAACTTCATCAATCTCCTGATAAGCCAGTGGCTCCTTCGTCTTTACGTGCCGGACCTGACGAACGCTCTTGTTCCACCCATCCTTTTTTCGGTTATCTTTATCCTGGGGCGGGTCGTTGACGGGGTCCTGGACCCCTTCGTGGGATATCTCTCGGACCATACCCGGTCGCGCTGGGGAAGAAGGATTCCCTACATTGCCGTCTTTCTTATTCCAACGACCGTAGTCACCTATCTTCTCTGGATACCGCCTGTGCCGGGAGAGCGGAGTATCTTGAACGCGGTTGCGCTCCTTGTTCTTGTCCAGGGTTACTTTCTCTTCTGGACCCTTCTGGCGAATCCCTACATGAGCCTTATCCCTCAGCTTTCCCCGAAAAACAAAGACAGAGTGGACATTACAACTATCCAGGCTCTGTTTATCATGGCCGGAACCCTTATCTCAGCCTTTATCGGTAACATAAAGACTTCTTTCGGCTGGAGCGGACTGGGACTGGCGGCAGGTGCCGTGACCCTGGTTGCCTTTCTCCCCACGGTGCTTTTTATCCGGGAAGAACCGACTACCGACCTGGAACGCGAGGAAGGATACCTGAAACCGGGGGCCATCTTCGCCTGGTTTGCTGACACCCTTAAGAACCGCCCTTTCAGGCACCTGCTGGTCGCCACGACCCTTTTCTGGTTTACCCTGAATCTGGTTATCATTCTGGTTCCCTACTGGGTGGAACGAGTGGCGGGACGGGGAGACGAGCAGGTCGTGCTTGTGATGATTCCTTTCCTCGTCTGCAATATAATCTTCTTTTTCGTCTTTAACTACATCTCCAAACGAACCGGGAAACGAACGGTTTTTCTTTTCACGCTGATCGGTTCCGCCGCGGCCCTGCTTCTTTTTCTCCTGGCCGGGGTTGTGCCGGTCGATCCACTGCTCTATTCCCAGGTCGCCATGGCCCTCTTCGGAATACCTTCGGCCGGTTTCATGATGCTTCCCTACGCTTTGCTGGCCGACGTGGTGGACCATGACGAGACCCTGACTGGTATGCGTCGCGAGGCCATCTACTACGGGGTGCAGACTATCTTCCAGAAGGTGGCCATCGGTATATCCGTTGCTGTGGCGTCCGTGCTGATGTTCGTGGGGGGAGAGGGGGCCGCCACGGTACTCGGTCTAAAACTCGTGGCAGGGATCGCTTCCTTTCTGGCTCTGCTTGCCTTCTTCGCCTTCCGCGGGTATGATCTGAATGATGTGTCCTGATTAATTTCGGATATTTCTAAACCGGGAGATATCTTCATGGCGATCTCGTTTCCTTCCGCCGTAAGAACAAATTCATCCTTCAGTGTGTCTATCTTAGCATAGTGGTCCCTGCTCATGTTACATTTCCTCTTCTGCATTTTATCGGATTCTGATCAATGACTCCTCCGACAATGATTGAAATATACTGAGGGTGAGGAAATCAGTCAAAGGGGCTGTTATTATAAAAACTGGATCGGTAATCATTTTTGAAGATACTATTACGTGAAAACAACAGAGAGTAGATATTATTTGTAGCAAATATAACTCAAGAATAAATATTGAAACCAGATTGTTCATTCTTTATTTGTGTTGACAGAACTTTACTTTTGTTCAAATGATATATAAATTCATCCGGTTGGGCCGGTATCCTGCTTATTATTGAACTGTCTCCGATACCACCTGCTCCCGGTCCTCAGAACTGGCTGAATTGATATTATGAGAAGTGGGGGTCATCATGAAACGGGTTCAAACATTCACCACCTTCGTTATCGCACTGCTAATATCCTTCGGTATGTCTATGCCCCTTGTGGCAGGAGAGGACATGTACCGGAACTTCATGCGCATTACACAGGGTAAGGGTGAAGCGAAACTCTTCGATACTCTGAACGAACATGCCGACAACCTGGACTGGAAAAAGGCAGAAACTGAAACATTTGAAGGTAACATCAGGCTTCTCATTATTGAAGAAGGGAACCCGGGTGCCGGTAATAAGCTTTATATGGTCCGAAATATAACCGGCGAGCTTCACATCCTGGATATCCCTGCCGAAGATGCTCCCCAGGAAGTAAAACAGCGGTATACCGGTCTGGATGATATGCTGGGTGACAAGTATGTCTTCACTCTCAAGGTAATGAAAGATGATGTGGATGACACGACCTACAGTTTCGTCCGGCTGGTGGAACGACCCAGCCGGACCATGCTGGACAGGGTATTCAAGATCTCCATCGTTCTTATGCTTTTCTTCGTAATGGTGGGTATGGGCCTGACCCTCACGGTCGAGGATTTTAAACGGGTTTTCCAGAAACCGAAAGCCATCCTCACGGGTGCTGTTCTCCAGTGGGCCCTCATGCCGCTGGTGGCCGTGGCACTGGGACATCTTCTCGGATTTTACGAAACATTCCCCTTTATCTTCGTGGGAATGGTCCTTATTTCCGTTAGTCCCGGCGGTGTAACCTCGAACCTGATGACCTATTATTCGAAGGGCGACCTGGCTCTTTCCATATCCCTGACGTCCTTTTCCACGGTACTGTCGCTCTTCTTCACTCCTGTACTCCTGGCCCTCTACTGCGCCAACGTTCCGGAGGTGCAGATACCGGTTATGCTGATCATACAGACCATCATCATTCTGGTCATAATTCCCCTGTCCATCGGTATGGTTGTTCAGGCTAAGGCGACGAAGTTTGCGCAGAAGGCGATTCCCTTTTTCTCCGCTCTCGGCATTATCGCCCTGCTCTTCCTGATCATTGCCGGGGTCCTGAGCAATATCGAAGTTTTCAAGGACACGGAGAGGTACAGCTTCAAGTTCTACAGCATGGTCTTTACACTGACCCTGCTCGGAATGATCGTGGGTGTCGTTTTCCCAAAACTTCTTCGTATCAGCAATTACCAGGTCCGGGCCATTTCCCTGGAGACCGGCCTGCGGAACGCTTCCCTTGCCATGGCTCTGGCCCTTCTTATCCAGGATTTCATGGGAGACTTCTACAGCTCCATGTTCGTCACCTCGGCCATGTTCGGGCTTCTGATGTATGTGGCAGGATTTATATCCATCTGGTTTTTCAGAAAGCTTTTGCCCACGCAGGAGCAGGAGTTCAACATGGAGATTAAAAGTGACGATGAGGTGTAACCGGTCGAAACCGGAAAATTTGCATATACTTACTATGTGTAGCATGCAATTTAGAAAAAGAATTGATTCGGGACTGTTTCACTGGTAGAAATTCCATGATGTGACGAGGGACCTTCACTATGTTCATGGAGTTGTTTTATGCCACGACCTGTCTTTGGAGCGGACTACTACCCGGAGCAATGGAAACGGGATATATGGGAGTCGGACGCCAGGCGCATGAAGGAGATGGGTCTCGCCGAGATCCGCCTCATGGAGTTCGCCTGGATCCTTCTTGAACCGGAAGAAGGGACCTACGATTTCTCCCTATTTGATGAGGTTATCGATCTTTTCGCCTCTTATGGAATCAAGACCATCCTGGGAACACCCACGGCTACCTTCCCGGAGTGGCTTTACCGGAAGGATCCGGACCTGGTCCAGGTCCACCCGGACGGGACGAAGAAGAGCTTCGGTATCCGTCGGCAGGGATGTTTCAATTCCTCTACCTACTTTGACGCATCCATGAAGATTGCCCTGGCCTGTGCTCGCCATTTCGGGGAGAATCCGAACGTTATCGGCTGGCAGGTAGACAATGAGATCGGCCATGAGGGGTCGGAAATCTGCGTGTGCGGTAACTGCCAGAAAGCCTTTCATAAGTGGCTTCGGGAACGGTACGGCTCAGTGGAGACAATGAACGAGACCTGGGGGACGGTCTTCTGGGGAACATCCTACTCCGATTTCGACATGGTGCCTCTTCCCCTTAAACAGGTTCAGTCTATCCAGAACCCGGGGTTGATTCTCGATTTCTATCGTTTCTCATCCGAATCCGCTCGAGAGTTTATGCACTCCCAGTTCGATATTCTCCGCCAGAACGTTCGGGAGAATCAGTGGATAACTCATAACGTCTATAACCCGAACCTGAGCAATATCATAGATATCGAAGAGATCTTCCGGCCCATGGACTTTGCCGGGTACAACAACTACCCGGTCTGGGGGGAGATGGACGAGCCCCTTCCTTACTATTATACCAGTTGCATGCTTTCGTATGCCCGGGGGCTGAAGGATAGGGAAACCTTCTCCATCTTCGAGCAGATATGCGGATTTCAGGGTCACACCTGCCTGGGATACCGGCCTTCCCCGGGACAGGTTGTTCAGTGGACAAACCAGGCCGTGGCCCACGGAGCGGAACGGCTTATTTATTTCCGGTGGAGAACGGCCCCCTACGGACAGGAACAGCTTTGCTACGGGCTCCTTGACCCGGACAACGAGGAGACCGACAGGATGAAACTTCTGGGCCATAATATTCGTGAGAACGCCGATACCCTGGAGAGAATCATTGGAAGTGACATGGAGGTCCCGGCCTGCGTGGTTTACGACCGGGAAAACGCCCGGGTTTTGAAAGATCAGTATCTTTCAAAGGGAATCTATTACGCGGCCACGGACTACCTGCAGTTGGGGTACGATCTGGAAGTGGCCCGGCACTACGCCCCCATGGTCCTTTTTAACGTGACCTCGGACGTGAAGACCCCCTCATCGATCGACCTTTCGAAATATTCCCTGGTGAGCCTTCCCCTCTACCAGATGGCGGACCCGGCATTCGTTTCCCGGCTGGACGAATGGGTCCGTCGGGGAGGGACCCTCATTCTGGGATGGAGAAGCGGGGCGAGGGATGAGAAAAACCATTCCGTAAGGGAAGTCCTTCCCGGGCCCTTCGCGGAGATGGCCGGTATCCGGATACGGACCTTCGAGTCTTTGAACGAAACGAAGGTGAAGATACGCGTGGGGCTCTTCCCCGCGAAGGGTGAGGCCTGGGCCGATGTCCTGGAACCGGTAACCGCCCGCTCCCTGGCTGTCTATACAGATAAGAAAAAGTTCTACCGGGGCAAAGCGGCTGTTACCGTAAACCGGCACGGCAGAGGCCGGGTCTTCTACCTCGGGACATCCCCGGACCCTCTGGCGATCTTCTTTCTCTACCGGAAGATATTCAAAGAAGCCGGATTGAAGGCGAAGTTCTACGGGGAGGGTCTTGAAATCATTCACAGGAAGGACGAGTCTGGAAAAAAATTCCAGGTGGCGCTGAACCATACAGGTAAGGCGAAACGGATGGGTCTCAGGCGAATCGGTCCCTGGGAGATGAAAATTATTAGATAGCAGGGTTGAATATAATCCCCGTTTGAAAAAACCACCGGAAGAATGAAACAGGTGGTTAATCGACTATGTAGTAAATTCCCGATCCTGAACCGACCACATATTTCGCGTTTGCCGGAACGTTCCATGTTTTTCCCATGGTTTTCAGGGGCTGCTGATTCGACGCGCTGTAGACGACGCCGTCAGGCGCGACATAGAAGATACTGTTTCCCGATCCGACCACGTATTTCGCGTTAGCCGGAACCTTCCATGTTGTTCCCATGATTTTCAGGGGTTGCTGGTCTCGGGCCTGGTAGACAGTGCCGTCAGGCGCGACATAGAAGATACTGTCCCCCGATCCGACAACAAATCTCGCATTAGACGGCACGTTCCAGGTTTTTCCCATGGTCTTAAGGGGCTGCTGGTTCGCCGCGCTGTAGACGACGTCGTTAGGCGCGACGTAGAAGATGCCCGAGGTCCCCACCACGAATTTCGCGTTAGCCGGAACGCTCCATGTGTTCCCCATGGTTTTCAGGGGCTGCTGGTTCGACGCGCTGTAGACGACGCCGTCGGGCGCGACATAGAAGATGCTCGAGGTACCCACCACGTATTTTGCGTTGGACGGCACCTTCCATGTGCTCCCCATGGTTTTCAGGGGCTGCTGGTTGTATGCCTGGTAGATGTTCCCTTCGGCAAAGAGTACCGTACTCGCTGCCATGACCAAGCTGAAAGAGAGGATCAGGATAGCATTCTTATAAGAGATAATAGAAGGAGGTCTTTTGTCTGAAACATGAATTGCCTGACGCGTTTTTAATTTCATGGTATTCTCCGTATCTGAGGGTTCATGTGTTTACTATGATATACTACGCAGCAGCTGAAAAAACCAGTTTTTTTCTATTAATGGTAATCTTCCCTGTAAGGCCGCGGAGCTTTTTCTGCGGATTGAGGCGAGCATCTCTTCCAGTGCACTGGTTATGATTTCTGTCTTAATGGGCATACCTGTTTTTTCATTCAGCTCTTCTGTGAGATCAGCCGGGATATGTAATATTGTTCTCATGCAGATCACCTGTACGCATCAATAATATGTATACTTTTGAAATCTCGCTTGAACGTCAATTATTCCAGCAATGTTTCGCAACTAAACGTATCAAGCGTAACAGAACCCATGCCCCGGTTTACGACCCTGTAACGATTACAGAAGGTATTTGTATAAACCATTGATTATCATTGAAACTGGATCATACCGGCCGTTCTTCTTACACTGGTAATAATCCTGTCAGCGGGAGGTATCCTGCTGTACCTGAACCTGGAAAAAGGGAGGCGTTACATGCTCCATGAGAATATGCTTCGACACGAACAGAGCCCCTATCTGCTTCAGCATAAGGACAATCCGGTTCACTGGAGGACCTGGGGAGACAGGGCATTCCAGCAGGCCCGGGAGGAGAAGAAGCCGCTCTTCCTTTCCATAGGATATTCCACCTGTCACTGGTGCCACGTCATGGAGGAGGAATCCTTCGAGGACGAGGAGATCGCGGACATTCTGAATAAACATTTCGTCGCCGTCAAAGTCGACCGGGAGGAGAGGCCCGATATAGACCAGGTTTACATGGAGGTTTGCATGGCCCTGACCGGTCACGGCGGCTGGCCCCTTACGATTATCATGACCCCCGGAGGGAAACCCTTTTTCGCCGGGACCTACTTCCCGAAGGAGAGCGCGGCCGGCCGCATGGGACTCAGGGAACTGCTTCTGAGGATTCATGACCTCTGGGAGAAGGAGCGGCCCCGGGTCCTTGAATCGGGAGAGGAGATCGTACGGGCCTTAAGCGAGAGGCAGGATACCGGGTCGGACCCCATGGAGAGGGACGAGTGGAAACTCGGATACGCGGCCCTGTCACGTTCTTTCGACCGGGAATGGGGAGGCTTCGGAACCCGGCCCAAGTTTCCCGTGGCTTCGAATTGTATTTACCTTCTCCGGTATTCCCGTTTCGAGAAGGATCAACAGGGAAAGGTCATGGTTGAGGAGACCCTGAAGAAAATGTACTCCGGCGGTATCTTCGATCACGTGGGATACGGCTTCCACAGGTACAGCACCGACAGAGAGTGGAGGGTCCCCCATTTCGAAAAGATGCTTTATGACCAGGCCCTTCTTATACGGGCCCTGGCCGAGGCCCACGCGGTCACCGGTGACCGGCTCTACAGAGAGGTATCCTGCCGTGTAATCGAATACCTGAAGGAGAGGATGCGTGACAGTGAAGGGGGCTTCTGCTCGGCCGAGGACGCCGACAGCGAGGGAGAGGAGGGGCTTTTCTACACCTGGACAGCCGAAGAGCTGAAGGCGGTTTTGGGGGTAAAGGGTTACTCCTGGATGAAAGAGGGTTTTGATATCCGGGAAGAGGGGAACTACCGGGAGGAATCCACGGGCGAGCTTACCGGGAGAAACATCATCCTGCCCCGCATTGGAACCGGCGTCCTTGAGACGGAGAGATGGGAAGAGGTCCGCGGGATGTTGAAAAGCGCACGGGATCGGAGCGTCCCTCCTTCCCTGGACGACAAGATCCTGACCGACTGGAACGGGATGCTCGTTGAAAGCCTGGCCTTCGCCTCCGGCGCCTTCGGGGACCCGGAACTTCTTTTCCTCGCGGAGGATACCATGGCCTTTCTCATGGAGAGGATGGTCGCGGATACCGATCGTCTTCTTCACAGATACAGGAAGGGCGAGGCCGGCATCGAAGGCAAGCTGGACGATTACGCCTGGATAACGAGGGCCCTGCTGGAGCTGTACCGACAGAGCGGAAAACCGGAATATCTTTTTCAGGCGGATCGTTTCATGAAATCGAGCCTGGAGCTCTTCTGGAGCGAAGGGGGGTTTTTCTACTTCACGCCCCCGGGACAGGATGATCTATTTAAACGGCCGGTTGCCCTCTATGATGGCGCCACCCCGGCCGGCAATTCGATCCAGGCCGGGAACCTCTTTGAACTGGGAAAGCTTCTTTCGAAGAACGACTATCTCGAAAAGGCAAGTAAGGTTCTTTCATACGTTAATTCCCGCGTAAAAGAACAGCCGGCCGGGTACTCCATGCTCCTGGCGGCCGCGACGTCCCATGTCCATCCCTTTCATGAGATTGTTGTCTCGGGAAGATGGGATGACCCGAAGATGGACGCGGCCATGAAAGAACTCCGATCCCGGTATCTTCCCAACACGGTCATCATTGAAAACAGGTTCGACAGCGAAGGGAAGGCGGACCCGGACCTGATAAAGCTTGCCCCCTTCGCGGAGAATCAGAGACCCGTGGATGAAAGGGTTACCTTCTATGTCTGCCGCGAGTACGCCTGCCAGGCCCCGACCCATGACATGGAGAAGGCCGTGGGAATGATTACGGGTGAAGAGTGATGCAGAGGAACTGTTTCGATTGATATGACACCTGTTGAGTATGTCAAATTTCATGACAAAGGGTGTCATAAGGTGTTATATCTCTAAATGGAAGCAATCTCGATCTCTTGTGGAGGATTGCTTCCCATGGACTGTTCAATATAAATATTTCCCCTTGACTTTTGGCAAAACGGCATTTTAGTAGAGCAAAGGTGTCCATTTTACACAACATATTTTGTCGTTAGCCGGCTTTTGGAGAGAAACACTCCAGATTTTGAGCGGTGTAAATTCACCTCAAAGGAATTAAATGCGGAGTCTGAACTTTACTATTTCTGGGCGAGGTATTATGACGCAAGAGGAATATACGTATAACACCGGGGAGCAGGTAAACAGACGAAATTATTTCATTATTTTGAAATTTTTTTCGGATACGGTTAGTTATAGGCAATTGCCCCGCCAAGACCGAAAGAAGAAGATAGAATGGATAAGTGGAATATCTTAAAATCCCCGCGCACCAGGAAGCCCGGCGTCCATGCCGGGCTAATAGAATAGAAAGGAATGAGTAAATAATATGTTTGAACAAACCTTTAAGAACATCGATGACACCCTCTGGAAAGATGCCGGCTGTTCCAGTGAGCTGGATTATGTGGAACAGACCTCCTGGATACTGTTTCTGAAATACCTTGATGATCTTGAGAAGGACAAGGAAGCCGCGGCCAGGCTTTCATCAAAATCATATTCTTCCATTATCGCAGACGAGTACAAGTGGAATATATGGGCGGCCCCAAAAACGAAAGCGGGAGAACTTGACCATCATAAGGCTTTGACCGGTGATGATCTGCGGGATTTTGTCGACCAGAAACTCTTTCCCTATTTAAAAAGCTTCAAAACGCAGGCCGATGATCCGGACACCATCGAATACAAGATTGGTGAGATTTTCAGCGAACTCAAAAACAAGATACAGAGCGGCTACAACCTGCGGGAGATTATCAACCTGGTAGATGAGCTGCGATTCAGAAGCCAGAAAGAAAAGCATGAGATGAGCCACCTGTATGAAGGCAAGATTCAGAACATGGGAAACGCCGGCCGCAACGGTGGAGAATACTACACCCCGCGACCGCTTATCAGAACCATTGTGAAGGTGGTAAAGCCGGAAATCGGAGAGACCATCTATGACGGTGCTGCCGGGTCAGCGGGCTTTCTCTGTGAGGCCTTTGAGTATCTGAGAACAAAAAAGAATCTTTCTACCAGTGACATGAAAACCTTGCAGAAGAAGACCTTTTATGGCAAAGAGAAAAAGTCACTGGCCTATATCATCGGGACCATGAACATGATCCTTCACGGTATCGAGGCGCCCAATATCATCCATACCAATACCCTCTCTGAGGATATCAGTGACATACAGGAGAAAGACCGTTTCAATGTGATTCTGGCAAACCCTCCGTTCGGCGGTAAAGAACGCAAGGAGGTTCAGCAGAACTTCCCCATAAAGACCAGCGAGACTGCCTTTCTCTTCCTCCAGCACTTTATCAAAAGACTCAAGGCAGGGGGCCGCGCCGGTGTGGTTATCAAAAACACCTTCCTTTCCAATACAGACAACGCCTCGATATCTCTGCGGAAAACCCTTCTGGAAAGCTGCAAACTGCATACCGTGCTCGACCTGCCCGGCGGCGTGTTCCAGGGTGCCGGGGTAAAAACGGTTGTGTTGTTCTTTGAAAAGGGTGAACCGACGAAAAAGATATGGTACTACCAGCTCAATCCCGGCCGGAACCTGGGCAAAACCAATCCACTGAACGAAGAGGACCTTGCGGAATTCATAAAGCTGCAGAAAACACAGGCCGACTCGGTCAATTCCTGGGGCCTCGCTATAAACGATATAAATGAAGAGACCTTCGATCTATCGGTGAAAAACCCGAACAAAAAGGACGACACTGTGTTGCGGGATCCACAGGAGATACTGGCGGAGATTGCCGCGCTGGATAAGGAGAGTGCCGATGTACTGAAGAGGGTGCGGGAGCTGGTATGAGTCAGAAAAAGAAATGGTCTGCCGCTGGCAATTGTAAAGGCGCACGGTCGTGCGTCTCCACGG
>CAZYBU010000012.1:74378-77019 GCA_964645775.1 uncultured Leptospirales bacterium
GCACGGTCGTGCGTCTCCACGGAAGGCATCTCAACAGAAGAAATAACTGGTATGAGTGGGAAGAAGAAATGGTCTGCCGCTGGCAATTGTAAAGGCGCACGGTCGTGCGTCTCCACGGAAGGCATCTCAACAGAAGAAATAACTGGTATGAAGAAAGAGTTAACCACAGATGAACACCAATGGACACGGATTGCCGGAAGGATGGGAATGGAAGAAGCTGGGGGAGCTGGTATAAAGAAGGAATTGACCATGGAGAAAAAATAGAATGGAAAACGATATACGATGGGTGCAACGATTTGGAAATTATAAAAAAGCTTTGAGCAATCTTGAAGAAGCCATTGAAATTGCTGCAGAAAGAGAGCTCAGCAAGTTGGAAAAGCAGGGGTTGATTCAGTCGTTTGAATTTACATATGAATTATCATGGAAAGTAACGAAAGACTTTTTTGAATCAAAGGGTGAAACAGAGATATATGGCAGCCGTGACGTTTTCAGAATGGCCTTTGAACGTGGATTGATCGCACAGGGCGACTCTTTAATGGAAGCAACAAAAAGCCGGCAGCTTACGAGTCATACGTACAATGAAGAGACAGCCGATGAAATATACCATGATGTTATAAGTAAATATTTCGATGCATTTCAGGAATTAGCTGAAAATCTTCAGAAGGAAAATGACAAAATATAATGTACGGGCTTGATGCGGAAGTCATTAATAAAATAAAAGCTGTCTTTGAAAATTTTCCTGAAATAACCCAAGCGGTTCTTTATGGCTCGCGCGCAAAAGGAAATCACAGGAAAGGATCAGACATTGATCTTACACTATACGGGAAAAATCTGTCAGTAAAGACAATATACAATGTCACTGAAGAGCTGGATAATTTGTATCTGCCCTATTCATTCGATATTTCCATTTACAAACAAATAGATAATCCTGACTTGATTGATCATATCAAACGGGTCGGTAAAGTGTTTTATGAGCGGAGTGGATCCAAGCAAAACACAGATAAAGACGCGATTAATCGCGTCTCCACGGATGTGAAGAAGCTGCCGGAGGGATGGGAATGGAAGAAGTTGGGGGATGCTTTTATAGTTGAACGCGGAGGATCACCAAGGCCAATTAAAAAATATATAACCGACTCCTCTGATGGGGTAAATTGGATAAAAATAGGCGACGCAACTGCATCAGGTAAATATATATATTCAACCAAACAAAAAATAACAAAAGATGGACTTAAAAAAACAAGATTTGTAAATGAAGGTGATTTTCTGCTTTCTAACTCTATGAGTTTTGGACATCCATACATTATGAAAACAAATGGATGCATTCACGATGGATGGTTAGTTCTCAAAAAGAGAGAGGATTATGTTATTGATCAGGAATATCTATATTACATTTTGAGTTCTCCTAACATATATTTTCAATTCGATACACTAGCTGCTGGTTCAACAGTTAGAAATTTGAATATTAATCTTGTTAGTTCTATAGAAATCCCCCTCCCCCCACTCGCAGAACAAAAACGCATTGTCGCTATTCTTGATGAAGCCTTTAAAGCCATAGATAAGGCGAAGGCCAACGCCGAGAAGAATTTGGCTAATGCGAAGGAGCTGTTTGAGAGTTATTTGAACGGGATTTTTGCCAATCCCGGGGAGGGTTGGGAGGAGAAGAAGTTGGGGGAGGTTTGTGAGGTAATTAACGGAGGGACCCCTAAATCTTCTGTCAAAGAATATTGGGATGGTGATGTCAATTGGGTTACACCAAAAGATTTAGGCCAATTAAACTACAGGTATATTGAAAATACTCCTCGGAAAATAACCAAGATTGGATTACAAAAATCTTCTGCAAAGCTATTTCCTTCAAGGTCAGTAATTCTATCTACACGGGCACCAATCGGGCATCTTGCAATAAATTTAGGAAAAATGTCTACAAATCAGGGATGTAGAGGTATTGTTCCAGGCACTAATGTATTCACTGAGTTTATATATTATTTTTTGTTCAATTCGGTAGAGCTGCTAAATAATTTGGGTAATGGTGCAACATTTAAAGAACTATCTTCAACTTCATTAAAAAATATTATTATCCCTCTCCCCCCGCTATCCGAACAAAAACGGATTGTAAATCACCTGGATAAACTATCAGCGGAATCTGAACAGCTTAAATCAATCTACCAGCAAAAAATAACTGCTCTTGACGAACTAAAAAAATCCATTCTCAAAAAAGCGTTTGAGGGGGATTTATGAAATATACCGATTTTAAAGACGCACGGCCGTGCGTATTAACGGTACAGGGGGAATAAATTTTGACCCTGTATAAAAACAAATACCGCATAGAATCAACCCGATTAAAGGGATGGGATTATTCATCGCCGGGGGCGTATTTCATTACCATTTGCACGAAAAACAGGGAATGTCTGTTCGGGGAAATTGTTGATGGGGAAATGGTTTTGTCGGAAATGGGTGAAATCGTGAAATCCGAATGGTTAAAATCATTTGAAATCCGTTCGGAATTATCGTGTGATGAATATTGCATTATGCCGAACCATATTCACGGTATTGTTATAATCAATGAAACCGACCGTATTGGCAATATCCGTAGAGACGCACGGCCGTGCGTCTCTACGGATATTGCCACCGATAATACGGATAT
>CAZYBU010000013.1:0-60704 GCA_964645775.1 uncultured Leptospirales bacterium
ACATATCTCCTATTTTGTTATATTTTCAGGAGAAATCCACCTTGTCTATTATAATCTTATGTGCAGATTTCTGGGCTCACCATAGAGTATGTGTAATATAGCTCGAAATGACCCCGACCAGAACTATGCAATCTTTATTGATGAAATAAACAGGGGCAATATATCTCAAATATTTGGTGAGCTTATAACTCTCATTGAGGATGATAAAAGAGAAGGAGAGGATAATGAGTTGAGTGCCACCTTGCCTTATTCTAAAACTAAATTAAGTGTGCCTTCTAACCTTTACATAATTGGGACAATGAATACAGCCGATAGAAGTGTCGAGTCTCTTGATACTGCACTACGGAGAAGGTTCAGCTTTATAGAAATGCCACCAAAACCTGAAATCATTAAAACTTCAGGAAAGTTCAATGATGGAATTGTAAGTGGTATTAATATGGTAAAACTCTTAGAGCTTATCAACAGTAGAATCGAAAGACTATTGGACAAGGACCACATGATTGGGCACAGCTATTTTATGGCAGTCATAAATTTGAATGACTTGAAGAACGTTATTCAAAATAAAATTCTGCCATTGCTCCAGGAATACTTTTATGGTGATTTTGGTAAAATAGGTTTGGTTGTTGGTGAAGGTTTTGTGGTGAGTGATAATTCTGAAATCGATGTCAATACCTTTGCATCCTTTTACGATTATGATAGTTCACCATTTATCGATAGACAAATATATCGTGTGAAAAATGTGGCAAAAATGACAGATGACGAGTTCATAAAAGCCATTAATATGATGTTTTAGTATAGTATCATGAAAGGAAGTATGTCAAAAATATCAGTTTTTGAGCATGAATCGATTTTTATTCACAAAGGTGAGAATAGATTATCAGAACAACAATTGCTTGCTCTACAAAAATATGCAGGCAGTGAAGGTACTCAATATTTCAGTTTGATTCATAATGGTATCAGGTTTACTGACTATGTAGGTGTTATACAGGTTGGAAATCTAATAATTGAAGTACTCCCAAAAGCAGATAAGGGTAATGATGTCGACAAATGGAGAAGCATATTAATTGGAATGTTGCAGGCTGTTGGTACTTTCAAAGTAGATACTCCCAGTTCAAGTCTTCTTGAGCTTTACAACAATTCAGTTCTTGAACTTTACTATGAATTATTTTTAACAGAGGTTGAGTACCTGGTTCGTACTGGTTTATTTAAACAGTATCGAAAAATTGAAGGTAATCTAAATACAGTAAAAGGTAGTATTCAATTTCCTAAGCACATTACAAAAAACTTAATCCATAGAGAACGGTTCTACACTAAATATTCAGCATACGATACATATAACTTAATGAATTCAATCCTGTGGAAAACGTTGATAGTTATTAAGATGTTAAATCAAAACACGCGATTAACCAGTAGAATTAATCGTCTTCTAATGATTTTCCCGGAATTTATAAATGGCAACATAGATGAGTCTACTTTTCAGGGATTGGTTTTTAATAGGAAGAATGAAAAATATCGATACTCTATAGAAATTGCCAGATTAATACTACTTAACTACCATCCAGATATGAGTCAAGGAATCAACCAAGTACTTGCCTTGATGTTTGATATGAACCTACTCTGGGAAAATTTTGTATATGTAAGTTTAAGAAAATCACTCGCAGGAAAGAATGTAGTTTCAAACCTTAACAAGAAATACTTCTGGAAACCAACAAATGGTAGATATTCAATTATGAGACCTGATATTGTAATTAACAAGGGTGAAGATAACTGTATTGTCCTAGACGCAAAATGGAAGAATCTTAAAAAACAAAATCCATCACCAAATGATTTACGTCAAATGTATGTCTATTCTGATTTTTATTCTGCGAGTATTGTTGGATTGGTATATCCAAGTGAGGCAAGTTGTATAATTTCAGGTTGCTACAGTAAAGATGGTACCAGACACTTAAGTAACAATAAATGCTGTGTTATTTCAATAGCTTCACAAAGAAGCATCCATACTTGGCAAAAGCAGATAGGAGATATGATACTTGCATGGTGTGGTCTATCATGACTGGGTTTAAAGAGTGATAATATAATAGGTCACTTTATTTATTGATATTTATGGGCATTTATATATTTATGAAAAAGAATCTACAAATTATTTTGTACAGAATGCGGTACAATGCGTCCTGCATTGTACCGCCTCACTGTTGCAGGGCGCACCGCCTTCGCTTAACGAGCCTGTAGAAAAAGTCAATAAACAGTTGTAAACTAACAGCTGTTATGATAGAAACAGCCATTGAGATGGAGGTCCCAATGGCACGATATAAAACTATTCCTATGAGCAGGCAGTAATAATCCCTCTGGATTTTTCTAAGCAGATAAGCTCTGGAATCATTGAGCACACGATTCACTGGCTGGTTGAAAATAAAATAGATATTACCGGGATTGAACGGAAATATAAAAACGACCTGGTGGGAGCCCCCGCCTATGATCCGTCTATTCTGTTAAAGATCATACTTCTTGCCTATTCTCGCGGAATCGTTTCTTCAAGGTTGATAATGAAGGCATGTCGGGAAAATCTCTCCCGATTCCTTCGAATTTTTAATATGAATCGGGAATACGAAAAAACGTCGCTTACCCCGGGAACTTTCTACGCAAGAAGACCGCCTCTCTATCAAAGTATTATCATCATTTATTGTTGACTAATCTCATGAAAAGTATTACATTGTCTTACAGGTAGTATATGGAGGAATTGTATGAATCAATCTATTACGATTAGAATTCCTGAAGAACTAAAAAATGAGCTCGATGAATTAAGTAAGGTTGAGCATAAACCTGTTAGCGATCTTGTTCGTGAATCGATACGTAGATATGTAGCAATTCATAAATTTAGACAATTACGAAATATGGTTTTACCATTTGCTGAAGCAGAAGGCATACTTACCGATGAAGATGTTTTTAATATTGTTTCATGAAGATCGTCCTTGATAGCAACATTATAGTTTCAGCCTTCGCAAGTAGAGGTCTTTGTAATTCATTATTTGAATTGAGTATTGAAAAATATGGTACTATTATCAATTCTCAAATAATAGAAGAAATAACAAAAGTTTTTAAGGAAAAGATAAAATTACCTGACGATAAAATTAGATTAATAATTGAATATTTAAATGAATATTGTATATTTTCAGAACATGATCAAATTCATCAAAAGATATCTAGAGACAGGGATGATGATGGTATTATTAGTTTAGCATATTTTAATTCTGCTGAATATATTGTTACTGGTGACAAGGATTTATTAGATATTAAGAAATATGAATCAGTGAAAATTGTTACCCCCAGAGAATTTTGGGAAATTTCAAAGAAAGATAAGAATATATAATGACGGCCTTACTGCACATAACAAACCAATAGAAAAAGTCAATATACAGTTGTAAACTAACAGCTGTTATAATAAACGTCTCCCGATTCCTTCGAATTTTCAATATGAATCGCGACTACGGAAAAACGTCGCTTACCCAGGGAACTTTATATGTCATTTCACCTCGCAAAATTATGGGACTGCCTGGCTTGATAGCACTTCTTTATCTTTGTACACTGATAGTAGAGGTCCTTCGTGACCGAAATGAGACAATACAGGGCCCTTCGGGGCCTTGTCTGTTTGTGGAGTACACATATCTGAGGAGGTTAAATGTACACCAAGCTTGAAAAATACTATGATGAAGCCCGCTCTTTTATATCGGAACTTTCGGAACGCCTGGGTCATCCAGAAGAGGAACACAGGTCGGTAATCATTCTACGTGCCGTTCTACATTCCATACGGGACCGGTTGACCATGAGCGAATCTCTCGACCTGCTGGCCCAGCTTCCCATGTTCCTAAAGGGTCTCTACGTTGAGAACTGGCAATACAGGGAGAAACCGGTAAAAATTACAACCATGGATGAATTCTCGGATTACGTGAAGAAATACCAGGCCGAAAACGGTGAGCGGGACTTTGACTGGAAGGAATCCACCCTGGAGATTATTGAAACCGTTCTTGATGTCCTGACAGACAGGTACATTACAAAGGGGGAACTGGAAGATATTATTTCCCAGATGCCGGAGGACCTGAAGGTGCTGTTCCGGAGGGTGGCATAGAACAGTTCAAACAAAGAGAAGACCGGGAAATCGAGCAAGACTTTGAGGTGATTCCACATATCGCAATTACCTTTTCTTCCCTGTACCCCTCATGAAATCATCAATGTTCTGTCTGATCTGTTCAGCCAGATTCCCTACCTTCACTTTTTTCAGTTCCGCAACGAAGCGGTAGGTGTGGATGACGTAATGGGGACGGTTCGGTTTACCGCGGAGGGGAACTGGCGTGAGAAAGGGTGCGTCAGTTTCCAGGAGTATTCTCTCCAGAGGAACGTGACGGGCCGCTTCCTGCAGTTCCGTGGCCTTCCTGAAGGTAACGTTTCCCGCGAATGATATGTAGAAACCGAGGTCCAGCGCCCGCCGGGCCTCTTCAGCGTTTCCGGGAAAGCAGTGAAAGACCCCGTGACCGTATTCCGATTCACGCAGGATGTCAAGGGTCGGATCCATGGCCGCCCGGCTGTGGATGATGAGGGGAAGATTCAGTTCCCTGGCCAGTTCTATCTGGTAATGAAAGGACTCCCTCTGGTCGTCTTCCGGTTGTCTCATGCGATAAAAATCGAGGCCGCATTCACCTATACCGAAGAAGCCTTCCCTGTTCATGGATGCTGCCTGCCGGGAAAATTCCGCCAGTCTATTTCTTTTTTCAGGAGACGTGGGAGTGGAGGGATGTATGCCGGCCGTGAATAGAACGGTCTCCGGATGATCCCTGTGCAGGTTAAGGGCCTCCTGCCAGCCGGAATCATCGATGGAGACCTGTACCGCCTTTGTAACGTTGTTCTCCCTGAGCCCCGCAAATATCTCATCCAGGCCGATGGAGCTGTCCTCCGTAATCAGGTCGATATGGGTGTGACTATCGATGTACATCCTTCCTCCTCTGTTTGAAATTCCCTTGTGCGGGAACTCTTTCTTCCTGTCAAACCTTTCAGGACTTCTGCCATGAGTGAACGGAACCCTGTTCCGCTCACCAAGAGGTATCCTGCTGACGATGGCCCGTTATATGTTGGACTGAATTAATGGTTGAAAATATGATTTCCATGGTCAGTATATGACCATGGATCGTATCACGACCATCTGCGCCATATCCGATATACATGGTGATATCACCTACCTGGACCGGATCGGCGAAATCCTGAGGGAATCGGATATTGTGCTTATCGCCGGAGACATTACCAATACAGGCAAGCGCGTGTGCGCATTGGATATTCTCCATGAGATTGAACAGTATAACACAAACATCCTCGCTGTCCATGGCAACTGGGACCGTAACGAGGTCCTCGACCTCCTGGAAGAAAAGAAATACAGTCTCCACGCCCGTGGAAAGATTTTGGAAGATATCGGTTTCTTTGGCACCGGAGGATCGGTCATTACTCCCATGAAAACAGCCACGGAGTTTTCTGAGGAAGAGCTTTACGAATATCTACAGGCGGGTTATGACATGATAAGCAGCTCGCCCGTCAGGATCATGGTTTCTCACAACCCTCCCCTGGGCGCCCGTGATCGGACCTACTTTCGTTTGAGGGCAGGGAGTTCAAGTGTCAGGGATTTTATCGTTGAAAACCGGTGTGAGCTTTGCGTCTGTGGCCACATTCACGAGGCGTGCGGTATCGATGCCGTGGGGGTTACACCAGTGGTCAACTGCGGCTCCTTCAGACAGGGCCGTTATACCCTTATCCGGGTTGGAGAAAAGATGACCTTTGAGCAGCTCAAACTCTCAAAGAAGCGAAAGAAGAAAAAAAAGCAGGAAGATCATGACAGAGAGAAGAACGACTGATGTCCCGATTAAAAAAGAAACTCCTTCTCTACTTCATCCTTATCGCCATCGTTTCCATTTCCGTCAGCGCGGAGATTATACTTGAAGTAAGCTCTGGCACCTTTAAGAATCAGATCCTTGCTTCTGTGTGTGAACAGCTTTCCGGTAATATTGAGGAGGTAAAGGCGAAGGAGCTTTGCGCCTCCATCGACAAAGAGAAGGCCTTTGTGCCAGTCGACAGACTTCGTGACAGGATGATTCTTCTCCTCCTCGTTATTTCCGCCAGTATCTTCGGGGCCTTCCAGCTTTTTACCAAGGACATTGTTTCTCCCATGGACGACATGGTATCGGCAACCAAGAAGATCGCCTCGGGGGACCTGACGGTTAACGTACCTGTCATGTCCACCGACGAGATAGGCCAGATCGGGGAGCTGATCAATGACATGAACAGCCGCCTCCAGAACATGATCACTGAACTCAGGAAGGAAATCGACCGTCATAAGGAGAACATCCAGAAGGTGACGGACAAGATCGGTTCCATAGCCCGGGACGACCGCACGGGAGAGATCATAGAGTCCCGGCGCATGAAGGTATCCGATTTCAAGAAGATGGTGGACCTGGCCCGGGAAGTGGAGATCTCCCTGGACAATATGAGCAGCGATCTGGCTTCGCTTTATACCTTTGTCAACATGTACAAAACCTATAAAACCCATTCCGAGATTTCCCAGGATGAGATTGAGTCAGCTATCCGCGATTTTGAAGAGCGTACAGGCCCGGATAAAAGCGCATATTCCCGGGGTAATTCAAAGGATGAATTGTCATGACACTGGAAAACTTCTTTCAGTACTGGTATATGTTTCCCACGGCCATTGTTATCGCCATCCTGGCCAATTCATCCGGGTTTTCCGGAGGTGTTCTTTTTCAGCCTATCTATAACCTTTTTCTGAATATCCCCATACAGAACGCGGTCGCCACAGGTATTGCCACGGAGACCGTGGGAATGACAAGCGGCGCTCTCCGGTACGTCTGGTATAAAATGGTGGAGCTTCCGGTCGGGTTCATCATGATCATGCTTACCATCCCAGGTGTGGTCCTGGGAAACCACGCCCTTATGGTAATAGACGGTGATATTCTTAAACTTATTCTCGGTTTTACGATCTTCTTTATCGCGACCATGCAGCTTATAAGTGCCCTTCGCAGGCGTTTCGGGACCCGGGAGAACATACCGGTGGAAGATATTTACCCATACATGTGGGTTCCGCCCATCGGAGGGTTTTTTTCCGCTTCCACGGGGACAGGAATCTGTGAACTTTCTCAGCCTGTTCTCGAGAGGGGAATGAACGTAAAGACGAGAAGGGCTAACGCGACAGCTATCCTTATTGAGGCTACTGCTGACTGGGTGATTACGATCCTTAACCTTCATGCAGGCTTTATTATGCTGGAACTCTGGATATGGACCGGGACAGGAGTTATCATAGGAGGGCAGATCGGCCCCTATTTAGCAAAATACCTGCCTGAGCGGCTTATCAAAATCATATTTTCAATAGCTGTCGTAATAATCGCTGTCTTTTATATAACCAAGGGGACGCAAAAGATCCTATCCATGATAGGCTGAGTGCCGCGTTGATACAACAATGAAGATTATTGTCTTCCTACAGTCCACCGGGGGTCTGGCTTTTCTCCATTTCACCCAGACCATCCTTTTCGCGATGATGGTTTATATTCTTACTGCGGAATATATTCGTACCCGAAGGGATGACCTGATTTATAAACTTGTCGCCTCGGCCAGTATTACCGGTATTAATATCGTGACCACAGCCGTTCTGGTCCTTGAGGTCTTCTATAATAGGGTCGTATCGCAGGTATACCTTCCTCTCATACTTAACGCTGTTTTCGCCATTATCGTCCTTGCTCTTGCCCGGGCTTTTGTCTTTGATCATGTGAATAATCAGAAACGTTTCAATTGTCTGATTCACGGCGGGATGCTCCTTGTGCTGGTTATCTACGTGATCATGCAGATATACTGGCTTTTTATTTATAAGCAGGGAATGGTCTTTGGAAAGTCGGTTCTTCAGTTTGTATTCTCTCTATTTTTTCTGGGGATGCTTGTCTATTCCATTTATGTTATCATACGGTACAGAAAGACTTACCGCATCCGCCTGGTAACGGCCTTCGCTTCGATCGTGGTTGCGCAGTTCGTTAATGTCTACGGCACTGTTGTGGATGACCTCCCCGGATGGCTGGCCGTGGCCAGGGCCGCGGCCCCCATCCTGGTCCCGACGATGTTCGGCAGTGTCATCTTTAAGGAACTGATAGAAAATGTCGTGACCATGGTGGAACATCTGAGGAATGTGCTGGATGACCAGAGAAACCTTGTTTTCGACCTTGTCAAAATGGGGGCGGACCTTTCGGTCATGTCCGATAACCTTGTCAGCATGTCTCGGGAAGGATGGCTTAAACTTTCATCCGTGGTACAGAACATCTACTCACAGGAACAGGACAGAGATAACTTTGTCCAGATACTGGATGCGGTAAAGGACGTGGCTCATTCCCTTGAAGGAGAGAGCGCCCGGACTATTCCGTTACCGGAACAACGTTTGGAATTTGAGGGATTCTCCGACTCGCGGAGAAAGGAGATTATTGAAAGTATGGAAGGTGTGACCGCTGTTCTGAGGAGGTCCAGGGACTCCATCGGTGACGCTTCTGAACGGCTGCAGCAGATCAACCATTCCATGGAAGGGATATACTCCTACCTTTCGGAGATCGAAGATATATCTGATAAGACAAACATGCTGGCCCTGAACGCTTCCATTGAGGCGGCAAGAGCCGGGGAACAGGGCAAGGGATTTTCCGTGGTTGCTCAGGAGGTGAGCAAACTGGCGGACCAGTCCCAGAAAAGCACAGACAACGTGAGCGGTATGATTCGGCAGCTGGTGGATGGAACCCGTTCCCTGAACCGGGACCTTGAGGCGGGCACATCGGAAATGAAAAATGTCCTGCAACGAGTTCAGGGGGTTATTGATCTTCTCACCTCAGGAGATGAGAAAGGGGAAGTTATGGCCAGGGAGCAGGATAGATACTCATCCATACGTGAACTGATCTCTGAGAACGCATCACTTGTCAGGGATGATATTGGACGGGCCCGGTATCTGATCGAGAAGAATCAGGAACACGGACAGCAGATGAAAGACTCCATCAGCCGACACATTCATGAGATTGAAGCGATCGCCGGTATCAGTGATGAACTGAACGGAATGATCTCTGACCTGAATGATAAGACTAACAGGATGATAACAAAGGCGGAATCACTGGAAACAATAACCGGCGGGAAATCCGCGAAATGATGAGTCTCTTCAATCAGCACAATCCCCGTTTTGTTCCGGTTGTCTCTTGGACCGTCTGAATAGTTTGTAAATAATCATTGTTGGAATCGATGTTCTTTGATATGGATTGATTACATTTTCCAGGAAATTGATAAGTGAATAGATGAATAACAGCAGGTTCTCGGAACACCTCAACGAGATCGCCGGAACCTTCCAGGAGATTGAGGAAACAGCCCGGAAGGTGAACAGGCTTTCTCTTGAAAGGAAAGAGCTCGCCCTTTCCATACAGGATGAGATGGAAGAACTTCAAAAACGTCGTGTTTTCCTGAGGGAGAACTACGGGACCGTACAGGAGAATATAGATTTTTCCCTGAAAGAGATCGAAAGTAACCTGGTTTCATTCCAGCAGAACGTCGAATATTTTTCCCAGGTCATATCATCCGTGGAATCGATAAGCGGGACCATGAACGGAATGAAAAACAGGATCGATTCCATGGTCCATATCGTGGATGATATACGTGACGACACGGATGAAATCTTTACCCTGGCCCTTACTGCGTCCGTTGTTTCCACCCGGTATACCCATACATCGGCCGTGTTCGATATCCTGGCGGACCGCCTGAATGAGATGTCGATTTTTATCGAGGATAATCTGAGTAAAATTCTTCAGGTAGTTGAACCGATTATCCGAGGGCTGGAAAGCATGCTCCAGGAGAACGAAGAGGTTCTGGGTGAAATCAAGAAAGGGTTTGATAATTTTCAGGAATTTCCCTCCATACTCAGGGAACAATTGAGTTCGGTCGAGGAGCTTAAGCGACGCTCCACGGATTCAGGGGAGAAACTGGAAAACCTGGGAGAAAGGCTGAATGACATCGAGGAGATGGTCGCTCAGATGGTACGGGACGCTGACACGGCCATCGGGGGATCGGAGAACGTGCGAAAACACGCTGTCCATATGGAAGAATTCAGCTCCGGGCTTATCGAGAAGTATACTACAGAAAAGATGCCGGATAGTGATATCTCCCGCCTGAAAGAAGAGGCCCTGGGTATAGGAGAGAATGCGAGAAACGTTAACGTCAGGTCAAAAAATCAGCTCGATTTTTCCATTAACAGCGCTGAATATACCGATGATATTCAGTCCCATTCCCGGGAACTCCAGGAAATCATCGACAGCTTCAACAGCCAGTCCTCGGATAATAATATAATGGCCGATTCCATATCTCAAAACCTCTCGGTATTGACCGGACAAATCGATTCCATAGACAGAAGGATCGATGAGTCTGGAAAACGTATCAACAGTTTCCGGGAGGAGTACAGGCATATTGACGAAATTATATCTTTTTTGAAAGAAATCCTAAAATCCATGAACGTTATCGGAATGTATTCCCGGATCGAGTCTGCCCGGGACCCGGAGGAATTCAGAGGATTTATGACTATCTCGGAGAACATCATAAAGCTGCAGGAGCAGATCCAGGAGAACATCCCGGGCATTGATGATAATATTCAGACCATGGATGAGGTCATAGGAAAGATCATTGAAGGTTTTTCATCCATTTCCCGGGACTTCCGTTCCCTGGCCGGGAGCTCACGGGAAATCATCCAGAGATTGAACCGCATCTCAACTATCAGTTCCGAATCAGAGAATATAACTCTGGCAATGAAAGAATCAACGCGAATGATAGTTGAAGGTCTGGATTCCATGCGTACTTCCATTACCAGACTCAGTGAAGTGGTTAAGGAGCCCATAGAAGGTTCTGAGAGGAACATGGAACGCAGTAAACGAATAGAAGAGCTGGCCGATGAGCTCCTTGTCTATATGGAGCAGAAGACCGTGGAATAATTTTTCTGAACCGGGCAGGAATTGCTATTTTGAATTGACATCCTGCCTGCCACCGTCGTAGCATTACTCCTCGATATGGGTTCTCTACGACATAAAGATCTCATAGATATCGAGTCTTTGACAACAGATGAAATTAATCTTATCTGCAGGTCGGCGCGTTACTTCAAGGATGTTTTTACCCGTTCCGTTAAGAGTGTCCCCATCCTGCGGGGAAAGACAGTGTGCAGCCTCTTTTATGAACCCTCAACCCGGACTCGAACCAGTTTCGAACTGGCGGCTAAGAGGCTCTCGGCTGACCTCATTAATATTACTGTTTCAACTTCAAGTGTGGTGAAAGGGGAATCCCTCATCGATACCGTGCATACAGTGGAAGCCATGAAGGCTGACTATATCGTGATACGGCATGCGGCGTCCCTGGCGCCGCATTTTTTATCCCGTAATATTGAGGCCTCGATCATAAACGCGGGTGACGGGCAGCATGCTCATCCTACCCAGGCTCTGCTCGACACCTTCTCCATCCTTGAGCTTCAGGAGAGTCTGGAGGGTCTTACTATCGGGATCGTGGGTGACATTCAGCATTCCCGTGTTGCCCGTTCCGACATCGAAGTCTTTAAACGCCTGGGTGCCCGAGTTATACTCTGCGGACCGCCCACCCTGGTGCCTGACACATTTTCCAGCTACGGAGTGGATATCAGCCATAACCTGGATGACATAATCCCGGAACTGGACGTGGTTAACATGCTACGTATGCAGCGGGAACGTCAGCAGGGGGCCATGATCCCCTCTATTCGGGAATATTACAGGCGTTTCGCACTGACCCGGGAACGGATGAACCGATGCAAAAAGGACATCATTATTATGCATCCTGGACCCATTAACAGGGGAATTGAAATTGATCATGAGGTTGCAGACAGTCCCAGGGCTATCATCAATGAACAGGTGACAAACGGGATAGCGGTCCGTATGGCAATATTCTACCTCCTGGCCGGGGGAACTCCCCTGGAGGACCCGGTGGAGAAATCAGAATGAAGATTATCATAAAAAACGGAAGGGTCATAGATCCTCTCTCCGGAACGGACAGTAAGAATGATGTGTTGATTGAGGACGATCGTGTCGTTCGCATGGCGCCGGAGATCGATGTGCCGGATGACGCGGGAAGCATCGACGCCATCGACTGTCTGGTTCTGCCCGGACTTGTTGATATGCACGTCCACTTTCGGGAACCGGGCCGGGAGGACGTGGAGACCATTATCGGCGGTTCCCGTTCCGCTGCCCGTGGAGGTTACACATCGGTCTGTACCATGCCCAACACGGATCCGGTAATCGACAACCAGGCCCTGGTGCGGTTTATCCGTTTCGAGGCGGAGAACGGGCCCATAAACGTGTTTCCCGTGGCCGCGGTTTCCCGGGGCTCGAAGGGAGAACAGCTCGCGGAGATGGGCGAACTCCTTGACGCGGGTGCCGTTGCCTTCTCCGATGACGGCCTGCCCGTGATCAGTTCACGGTTCATGAGAAGGGCGCTGGAATACGCCCGCATGTTCGATGTCCCCATACTGGTACACGAAGAAGATCTTTCACTGAGCGATGAGGGCATCATGAACGAAGGTGTCAACTCCACGCTTCTGGGCCTGAAGGGGATACCGGCCGAATCGGAGGAGGTTATGATCGCCCGGGACGTTTTGCTGGCAAGGCTCACGGGCGGGCGTCTTCATATTCAGCATGTCTCTTCCGCAGGGTCCGTGGATATTATTCGGCGGGCGAAGGAGGAGGGGTTGAAGGTCACCTGTGAGACCGCGCCCCATTATTTTACTCTTACGGATGACGCCATTGCTGAGCATCTCTCCATGGCCAAGATGAAGCCCCCCCTTCGGACCGAAAGGGACAGGGATGCCATTATCCATGGACTGAAGGATGGGACGATCGACGCCATCGCCACGGACCACGCTCCACACTCCATGCAGGAGAAAATGCAGGAGATAATGTATGCTCCCTTCGGGATTATCGGCCTGGAGACGGCTGTTCCCCTTATTATAACGGAACTTGTTAAAAAGCATGGTTTTGAATACCTGGATGTCTTTTCCAGGGTGACGTCGATCCCGGCAAAGATATTGAAACTGGACCGGGGATACCTATCCGAAGGAGGGCCGGCTGATATTACGATAATTAATCCTGAGAAACGGATAACCGTGGACGATGACTTCTTCGCATCCAGGAGTCGAAATTCTCCCTTCATAGGCCGGGAGCTGTTTGGCTCCGTGGAGTATACCATCTGCAATGGAAATCTGGTTCATCCCTTTCGGTAATCTCTAATCAAAAAGATATAAAAAAGTCTTATTCTGTGGTTGAATGTCTGAATCCCGTTATCGCACCTGTACCGGGATTGAAGAAAGATCCGACCTTGTTAGGGTGTCATCATAAAATTTTAACGAAATCGAAGAGGAAAGGATTATTTCGACTCTGAATGAAACGGATCGGATGAAGAAAGATTCAATGGTATATCGTTACGTAATCATTAATTATTACTGAAGACGTTTTGTTTGTTAAGATGAGTGTTGCCAGGGTTTGCCGTCGCCTTCGCCGGCGGGGATAACAGAGTTTTATTGCAAACAAAGTTAAGGAATAAATACTGTTGAATAATATTTATTGACACCCGTATTCAGTGTTAAAAAACTGTACGCAATTCGTATTAAATATGGTATGAACGATGATTCAGATCATTATTCCCGCATGTCTTATCATGCTTTTCTTCAGCCTCTCTCTTTCCCTGAAAACCCTTTTCGGAAAGGAGACTCCGGCTGACCCAGAAAAATGTTTCGAGGAGCGGCAGACCACAAATTGCAGTATGTGCGCCCTGCATGGCTCCTGTAACCGGGGACTGTCCCGATAACAATCACAGATAGTGAGAGTGCGAGATGGGCGACTATAAACTGAAAGATACCTTTAATATCCGTCTGGAAGGAAGGTCAGAGGACTATATTATAAACGCCCCCTTTCCGGGTGAAGTTGCCGTAAAACCGATAGATTTCCGTGGTTTTGTCTCGAAGCTGGAAGTGGATGAAGGCGATCATGTCAGGGTGGGGAGCCCATTGGTTTATCATAAAAGCAGCCCGGAGATAAAACTGACATCACCCGCTTCCGGTACCGTGAAGGAGATTAGAAGGGGTGAGCGTCGTGTCATCGAAGAGATTGTGATTACAACGGACGGCAAACAGACGGCGCAGAAATTTTCCCTTCCCAAAAAGAAGATCGAGGAGATGGATTCCGGGGAGATAATAAAAGTTCTGAAAAAGTGTGGCCTCTTCGCTTCTTTAGTTCAGCGTCCCTTCGGTAAGGTTGCCGAACCGGATGCTGTTCCCAGAGATATCTTTATCTCGGCAATGGATACCGCGCCCCTTGCTCCCCGGATGTCCCTTATCATGGACTGTAACGATCCCAGTTACCAGACCGGGCTTAATGTTCTGAATCGGCTCACTACCGGGTCTGTTCACGTCTCTATAAACGGCCGATTTCCGGATGTTTGTCCCGGTATCCTGAACGCCGACTCCTGTGTTATTCACAGGTTCTGGGGACGTCATCCTGCCGGGAACGTGGGAGTACAGATTCATCATATATCCCCCATTAAAAACCGGAATGATATCGTCTGGACCCTTTCCGTCCAGGATGTAATCCTTATTGGAAGACTGTTCCTCCTGGGTAAGATCGATCCGGAGATCATCGTGGCTGTGGCCGGAACGTCGGCCAAACAGAGATGCTATTACCGGACCATCCTTGGAGCCCGGATAGACAGCTTTGTGGGTGAGGTCGAGGGTGGCGAAGAAGAAATCCGGTATATTTCAGGTAATGTTCTTACCGGCCGTAAAGTGAAGAGAGAGGGATATGTCGGACTCTTCGACAATATTGTTATGGTTATCCCGGAACCGAAGGGAATTCAGTTTCTGGGATGGGCCAGGCTGGGACTGAACAAAAGAAGTTTCTCACGGACATATATATCATCTTTCTTTAATTACGGTGGTCGTTTCCGGGAGGAAGCCGCGGCCAATGGTGCCGTGCGTCCCTTTATCGCCACAGGCATGCACGAGGACGTTCTTCCCATGGATGTGTATCCGGTCTTCCTGATGAAGAGCATTATCGCAGAAGACATCGAGGAGATGGAAAAACTCGGAATATACGAGCTGATCGAAGAAGACCTGGCTCTCGTCGAGTATGTGGACCCCTCCAAACAGGAATTCCAGCAACTGCTCCGAAAGGGGCTCGATCTGATTGAGAAAGAGGGTTAAGATGAAGATACGTGAACACTTTGAAAAGGGTGGAAAACTGGAGCGCTTTTACCCCCTTTACGAGATGGCTGTCGGCCTTTTGATGATCCCTCCCCTGCCCACCCAAAAGGGCGCTCATATCCGCGATCATTACGACATAAAGAGGATGATGGTATCTGTCATCTTCGCGGGCACTCCGGCCTTTATATTCGGTATTTATAACGCCGGGTACCAGCATTTCGCCTCCATCGGCGTGGAAGCTTCTCTCCTTGAATGTTTCATTGAGGGGTCATGGCTGGTGCTCCCTGTCTTTGTTGTTGTCTACGCCGTGGGAAGCTTCTGGGAGATGCTCTTCGCCATCGTTCGAAAGGAAGACATTGCCGAGGGATTCCTGGTTACCGGTTTTCTCATTCCCTGTATCGTGCCTCCCACCATTCCCCTGTGGCAGGTGGCCGTGGCCACGTCCTTCGGGATAGTTATCGGTAAGGAGGTCTTCGGCGGCACCGGAATGAATGTCTTTAACCCGGCCCTGGTGACCCGGGCCTTTCTTTTCTTCGCCTATCCCGGGTCTATCTCCGGGGACAAGGTCTGGACTTCCCTCGGTGATAAGGTTGTGGATGGATACACCATGGCCACTCCCCTCTCCGTGGCCTCGGCCGGGCCGGAAACCGGTATCGTACAGGCTCTGTCGGAGCACGGGTACACATTCTGGAACATGTTCATCGGTCTTATACCGGGTAGTATCGCGGAGACATCGGCCCTTATGATACTTCTCGGGGCCATTTTCCTCCTTATTAACGGCGTGGCTGACTGGCGCATTATGCTCTCGGTCTTCGCGGGAGGATACATCATGGCCCTGATTTTTAATCTTATCGCGCCCTCCAGCAGTCACTTCTTTGCCCTTCCGGCCCACTATCACCTGGTCATGGGCGGATTCGCATTCGGCGCGGTCTTCATGGCCACGGACCCGGTATCTGCCTCAGATACGAGGATAGGGAAATATATCTACGGATTCATGATTGGCTTGCTGGCCATACTGGTCCGGGCCGTGAACCCGGCCTATCCCGAGGGGATGATGTTATCTATTCTCTTTATGAATGCCTTTGCTCCCCTCATCGACAATGTCGTGGTCTGGAGAAACATTCAGAGGAGGCTGAAACGTGCGTCAGAATAACCGGTATACATTGATATTCGTGACAGCGACATCACTTATCGCGGCTCTTATTCTTTCGATATCTTCCCAGAGTCTCAAGGGTCTTCAGGAGAAGAACGTGGAGCAGGACAGGAAGCAGAACATACTGGCGGCCGCCAATCTGCTTGAAGAGGAGGGTTGCGATGACGTTGCCGTCTGTTACGACAGATATATTGAAAGTTATGTAATCGATTCGAGTGGGAAAAGAATTGATAACCCGGATAAACCGGCTCTGGATATCGATTTTGAAAAGCAGCTCGAAATGAAACCGGAGGAGAGAAGTCTCCCGATCTTTGTCAGTAAAAAGGATGGCAGGGTCGTTTTTTACATTATTCCCGTGGTGGGAAAGGGACTCTGGTCAACCCTCTACGGGTATCTGGCCCTGGAAAAAGACCTGAATACCGTCCGGGGAATCACATTCTATAAGCATGCGGAGACGCCGGGCCTGGGATCTGAAATTGAGAAAGAATGGTTCCAGGATAATTTCAGGGGTAAGAAAATTTTTAATGAAAAGGGAAACCTGGTTTCCGTTAAGGTCATCAAAGGTAAGGTGAATCCTGACATGAAAAACAGCGAACATCTTGTGGACGGGATCAGCGGCGCGACCCTGACCGGAGATGGAGTGAATGAACTGTTAATGGATGTCCTGAAGATATACGAACCCTTCATCCGCATGAAGAGGGAGGATACCGATGAGTGAACAGGGTAAAGAACCTATCCTGAGCGGTAAGAATCGAAAGATTCTCGCTGAGCCAGTAAACATGAACAATCCCATTACCATCCAGATACTCGGTATCTGCTCGGCGCTGGCTGTTACCACCCAGCTGGTGCCCTCCCTGGTCATGGGACTGGCCGTTATCATCGTCATGGTGGTCTCGAGCCTGGTAATCTCTCTATTACGACGGTATATCCCCGGCAAAGTCCGGATCATCGTCGAGATGACGGTTGTTGCTTCCATGGTCATTCTTGTGGATCAGGTACTAAAGGCCGTGGCTTACGATATCTCGAAACAACTTTCCATTTTCGTGGGGCTCATAATCACTAACTGTATCGTCCTGGGGCGCCTAGAGGCCTTTGCTCTGGACAACAAGCCCTGGCCTTCGGTCCTGGATGCCCTGGGTAACGGCCTTGGATACGCCCTGATTATCGTTCTGGTCGGTTTTTTTCGTGAGCTTTTGGGCTCTGGTTCCCTTCTCGGTATTCAGTTAATCCCCCAGGCGGCCTATGGCGCCGGTTACCTGGATAACGGTCTCATGGTCCTGGCTCCCGGCGCCTTTATTATCCTTGGGATTATGATCTGGGTTCAGCGGACTATTACCCGGTACAGGGAAGAGTAGGAGGAAGGAATGGAACTGTTAAGCCTTGGAATAAAATCGGTATTTATAAACAACATCCTCCTGGCCTACTTCCTGGGGATGTGTTCCTTTCTGGCCCTTTCGAAGAACATGTCCACCTCAGTTGGCCTGGGATTTGCCGTCATCTTTGTTCTTACCATCACAGCTCCGGTCAACTGGATTCTGCACGAGTACCTGTTGCGAAAAGGGGGTCTGGCCTGGATACACCCGAATTACGCCGGTATAGATCTGAGTTTCATGAATTACATCTTTTTTATCGCGGTCATAGCCGCTATGGTTCAGCTCGTTGAGATGATCGTGGGACGGGTATCAGAGTCTCTTTATTCCGCCCTGGGGATATTTCTTCCCCTGATTACTGTTAACTGTTCCATACTCGGTGTCTCCCTTTTTATGGTAGAGAGAAAATACACACTTCCCGAAACCACGGTATTCGGTTTTGCGTCGGGTGTGGGATGGTTCCTGGCCATCGTACTAATGGCGGCTATACGGAAAAAGATCCGGTATTCAAATGTCGTGCCGGCTCTCCGAGGGCTTGGTATAACCATGATAACCACCGGCCTTCTGGCCATGGCTTTCATGATTTTTTCCGGTATAAAGATATAACAGGAAGCGGATACGATGATTACTGTACTGAGTACCATTCTTATCTTTATCGCGGTAATTATACTTTTAACTGTGATGATTATCACCGCGGAGAAGAAACTCGTCAACACCGGGGACGTTAAAATCGTCATTAATGAAGACGAGGCTGAACCCCTGGAGACTTCGGCCGGAGGAACGCTTCTGGACACCCTGAAATCGAACGGGATTCTTCTCCCATCCGCATGCGGCGGACAGGGGACCTGCGGGGTCTGCCGATGCAAGGTTCATGAGGGAGGGGGTGATATCCTCGCTACGGAGAAGAACCATATCAGCCGGAGGGAAGCACGGCAAGGGGAACGCCTTTCCTGCCAGGTTAAGGTTAAGCAGGACATGCGCATTGAGGTTCCGGACGAGGTCTTCAAGATAGATGAATGGGAGTGCGAGGTAGTAAAGAACGTCTTTGTCGCTACCTACATCAAGGAATTCGTGGTGAAACTTCCGGCCGGGGAGAACCTGGATTTCAAACCAGGCGGGTATATCCAGATAAAAATACCCCGCTACGAAATCGGTTTTCGGAGGGACATCGAAGTTCCGAAGGAATACAGGAACGAATGGGAAGAGTTTGGACTCTTCGACCTTCACCATAAGAATACCATGGAGATAGAGAAAGCCTACTCTATGGCCAACCACCCGGCCGAGGGAAATATTGTGATGCTGAACGTCCGTATCGCCGCACCCCCGTGGGACCGGAAAAAGAACGCTTTCCAGAAAGTGCCTCCAGGCGTGGCATCTACCTGGATTTTCAGTTTGAAACCCGGGGATAAGGTAAACATCTCGGGACCTTACGGTGAGTTCTTTATTCAGGATACGGACCGTGAGATGGTATATATCGGCGGAGGCGCCGGTATGGCCCCCCTCCGATCGCATATCTTTCATCTTTTTCAAACCCTGAAGACGGGTCGCAGGGTCAGCTACTGGTACGGCGCACGATCGAAACGTGAGATTTTCTATGAAAAAGAGTTTCGAGCAATCGAAAAGAAGTTCAGGAATTTTTCCTTTCACATAGCTCTGTCCGACCCCCTTCCGGAAGATAAATGGAAGGGACCGGTCGGTTTCATTCACCAGGTTGTATACGATGAGTATCTAAAGCACCATCCTGAACCGGAAGATATTGAATACTATCTCTGTGGCCCGGGGGTGATGACGGACGCAGTGGACGAGATGCTCTACAACCTGGGTGTCGAACCGGAGATGATCAGGTACGACAAGTTCAGCTGATCTCTCTTTTTTCTTGACTTTTATCATTCCGGCTGTATGCTCATAACCTATACTGTTCCTTATGGGAATAAACATGAGGGAGGAGCCATGAAAGTGATTCGCCTTGTTCTTATCGGACTGCTGGCCTTCGGTCTTACCCTGTCCTGCGCGAAGGAAGAGAAAAAGATGTCTCTGGAAGAATACTCGAAAATCGAAGCCGAGATAAATCTTCCGGACCCGGACCTTGATCCGGAACTGGTTAAGGAAGTCGTGAACAAGCACGGCTACACGGTCGAGGAATACAGGAAATTTTCGGAAAGGGTTCAAAAGGACCCGAAGCTCAGGGAAGAGCTGGGCGAAATCCGCCTCCGGGAACAGAAAAAGGATATGTGAAACCGTAATGGATCTTAACTGTTCCCACTGTGGTCAGAAGTATCATATCCCCGAGTACCGCCTGGATGACAGGCGGGTATATTTCCACTGCGAGAAATGCGGCAGCAAGGTAGTCGTTGATCGAAGGGATGACCCCTGGAGACGTTACCGCGGGTTTTCTCGTGAAAAGGAGACGGCCCCTCAGCTCCTGGAAGGTTTTTTCTTTTCCTTTAACCTTCGTAACTGGCTTATATCCTTCATTCTCTTGTCCATTCTCATTCTTTTTAACGGGCTCTTCGCGGTCATAGGCTATCAGAACGCGAACTATTTCATGGCCCGCCCTGTCCTTTCCGGGGTAATTATCTTTTTCCTGTTTATTATTTCGGCCTACGCATGGGACATGGGAATGTACCTGATATCCAGGAACACCTGGTCGATGATCCGGGAAGGTGAGATTGAGAAGTTTTCCATGGCAGGAGATGAGATACGTCATGACTTCGGGGTCATGGCCCTCCTTTCCCCCCTGATGATAACCATTGCCCTGCTGCTGGTTCTCCCCATCCTGCCCCTGAGAGAGCACGGCATTATCTACACCGGCATACTTAACCCGGTCCTGGTATTCTTCTCTCTCGTGGTCCTGGGGGTTCTTTATCTTAAAATTTTTCTCTGGGCCTTTCTTGCTGGCCGCAGTCGGAGTTTTCGCTTCACTCTGGTCTCCTTCCTGAGGTTTTTGAGAGTTGAGAACATCAATGTGCCCGTCTACCTGGTGTTGATTCAGGCCCTGATGTTCGCGGCCATGATTATTGGAGGCCTTATTCTATTGGCGGGTTTTTCCTTCATAATGGTTGCTCTGGCCGGTTCCACCCTTTCGGCCGGGATGCAGAACCCGGGTATGTTCGTAAACTCTCTCTTCACAGGTTATCCGGCCTTCGGGGCTTCCGTTTTTATTATCACAGCAGGGATCATTTCACTGGGGCTTTTTGCCTGGTTTGTTAACCTGAGGCAGGTTTTCGGAGTCTCCGCCATGTATATCATGGAGAACAATCCGGGACATTCCGTTCACCGGGGACTTCTTGTTATCGTGCTGGTGATTCTAATGGGGGTTCTGTCTGGACTCAGTTCCCTGGTTCAGCTGGTACTGTAAAATCACCTTCGTTCAATGCCGATCAGGCTCATGTCATCGAGCATTCTCGATACGTTGATATGGTCTGTCATGTCTTGCAGGATACCATATGCCATTTAATAAACAGGTTTTTGTCGGAGCATTTCAGTATCGTTTCTTCTCCGGGTTCTGATACATGGCATAATTCGTTCTTAGATATTCAGATCATAATAGTAACAATCATGCGAAGATGAGGAGACTAACAGGTTCCGGTGTTTTTTATTGCGAGGAGTTGTTACAGTTTTAATATTTTTTTTATGTTACCGGCCTCAATCAATTCGCGTTCCCATGGTTCCAGAGTCTCCAGCCCTGGAAGGTAACGATTGACGCCCAGCAGGGGATAGTCCGTTCCGAAGAGGACCTTTTGCGGCCCCACAATGTCCGAAACGGTTCTGTATATCGTGTCATAATAGAGAAAGGGAGTTGCCGCCGTGTCATAGTACCAGTTGTCAGAGGAGCGGCCGATTTCCGGCATCAGTTCGTAAAAAGGGAGACCGCCTCCCCAGTGGGCAAGGATAAAGGTCGTTCCGGGATGATTCATGAGAAGGGACACAAGCCGGTTTAAATCGGAGTCGTACTTTCCGGAATAGGAATGACCCACCGGTTCCGAGACATGGATGTTGACGGGCAGATTGTTCTGACATGCAAGGTGGCAGAGGTGGTCCAGCCATTCTTCTTCAAGACGACCGAAACCGGTATGGTAAAAGGCGACTTCCCCTATGCCGTAAAGGCCCTGTGTAATGATCTCTGTTACACGAGATTCAATGTCGATCCCGGGAGAAAGAGGGACGCATCCGAAGGGATAGATGTTTGTGTCTCCCGCCACCAGGGTAGCCATGTAGTCATTCTGGCGGCGGGCCATGTCAGGAGTCGTCCAGGGGAAGGATAGGGCCACGGCACCAAAGATACCTTCGGAATCGATCCAGGTGGCCAGCTCCCTTCCATCAACTATCCTGGATGAAGAATCCTGGTACAGGAGACGAAACTGCGGATCTTCCAGGGCGTCTCTCCTGTCCAGGACTAATTCCGGGGGAAAGCAGTGGGTATGGGCGTCGATGATCATGGTCAGAAGTAATCGGGAAGGATGGCCTTGAGGCTCTTCCTGGTTTCCGGGTCCATGGCATCGGGCGCCGTCATCACGGCGTGGCGTGTTGAATCACCGCAGCTGCAGCTTCTCTCTCCCGCAGATTCAGTCAGGATGGCCTCGATGAGGGAACGGGCATTAATCGTGTTTGCCTTCATGGTCTGGACAACCATGTCCACCGTGACATGGGCCTCGTCCTCTTTCCAGCAGTCATAGTCGGTGCTCATGCAGATAACGGAATAGCATATCTCAGCTTCCCTCGCAAGCTTGGCCTCGGGCAGAGTGCTCATGTTTATGACCCCGGCTCCCCAGGATCGGTACAGATGGCTCTCCGCGCGTGTCGAGAAGGCGGGACCTTCCATACAAATAAGTGTCTCATTTTCATGGAGCTTTATCCCCTGTTTTTCTGCGTGGGGCCGCACCGTATCATGGAGGCGGGAGCAGAAAGGGTCCGCGAAAGCGATATGGCCGACGATGCCATCCCCGAAAAATGTTGAGGCCCGCTGACGGGTTCGGTCTATGACCTGGTCGGGGATGACGAAATCCCCGGGAGCGATCTCTTCCTTAAGGCTTCCCACGGCGGAGAATGCGAATATCTCCCGGACGCCCAGCATCTTCAGGGCTGCAATATTTGCCCGGTTGTTAACCTGGGAGGGAAGGTGTCTGTGTCCCTTCCCGTGGCGGGGCAGAAAAGCGGTCTCATGGCCGTTTATTTCAGCTATGGTAATCCTGTCGGAAGGAGCTCCCCAGGGGGTCTCTATCACTTTCTCTTCAATTACGGTTGCTCCTTCGATATCGTAGAGTCCTGAACCTCCGATAACGGCACGTGTAATGTTCATTCTAAGACCTCGTATGAATTTTTGTAAAAGGCTCCCTGCGGGAACAGAAGAATCAAGTATAAATTTTTCCCGGATTGAGGATCCCCAGCGGGTCGAAAGCCTTTTTTAGACGGCGGTGGAGATCTATCTCAGCCTCTGAAAGGGCCAGGTGAAGGTATTCTCTCCGTATGGCACCGATACCATGCTCTCCGGACAGGGTTCCCCCTTCAGACAGGGCGGTTCGATAGATTAGCTCCTTTACCTGTGGAATCAGCTTCTGCCAGTTTGCCTCAGAACGATTGTCCCTGAGAATGTCAACGTGGACGTTGCCGTCACCGGCGTGGCCGAACATAACGGAACGGACATCCATGAGATCGAGTTCCTTTTTCAGGCCTGTAATGAAGGCCGCGATACGTGACCTGGGTACCACGCTGTCCTCTGCGAAAAAGACCGGGCTTTCCGCTTCAATGGCTTCCCGGATAGAACGGCGGGCCTTCCATAGGGCTTCCCTCTGGGGACCGGAAGGAGCCGCAACGACTCTGTCCGGGTTGATTCCTGAAAGGGTGTGCAGAGCATCGAGCTGGCGGTCGATCTCAGCGCCGCTGAATCCGTCAAGGCGCAAAAGTAGATGAGCTTCGGCGTCCGGGAAGGGGATGTTGCCTCCCCGATGTTTTGCTACAAGGTTGATGGCGTCACGTTCCATGAATTCAAGGACCGCCGGGACTATGCGGGCGGAGAGAATCTCCTGTACGGCGTTCATGGCCGATTTCAGGTCCAGGAATGGTATCAGAAGGTCCATGGTCTCCGTCGGGTTCGGGATGAGCCTGACGATGAGGCGAGTTATGACGGCAAGTGTCCCCTCTGATCCAAGGAGTATTCCGGTCAGGTTGTACCCCGTGGCGTTTTTGACGTACTTTCCGCCTGTTTCAATGATCGAACCGTCGGGGAGCACACACTCCAAGCCCAGAAGATAGTCACCCGTGGTTCCGTATTTCACGGCATGGGGCCCGCCGGCGTTTTCTGCCACGTTACCGCCCATAGAACAGCTGTCCAGGCTGGCCGGGTCGGGTGGATAGAGCAATCCCTCCTCCTTAGCCGCATTTTGAAGCATGGCGGTGATAACTCCAGGTTCAACGATGGCCACGCTGTTTTCCCGGTCTATCTCGATGATGCGATTCATCTTTTCCAGCGAAAGCACGATACCACCTGAAAGGGGAACAGCCCCTCCGGTAACCCCGGTTCCCGCTCCCCGCGGTGTGACCGGAACCCGGTAACTGTGACACAGAGAGAGGACCGCGCTAACTTCTTCCGTGGATGTCGCACGGATTACAAGCAGGGCACTACCCTCGATACCGGACGTGTGATCCTTCTGATAGGGGGCGAGTATGTCCGAGTCAGAGATGATGGCGGAGGAAGGGAGCCTCTCGTAAAGCTCCTTCAGAAAACCTTCCGGCAGGTGATGGTCATGGTTGTTTTCCATAGGATCATTGATGGTGTGGATGCGCGGGTGATGCAAGTACTTAACGCAAACGTTCCGGTTTAAGGCTGATTTGAAGAATGCCTTCTGAAAGGAGAATGTTCTCCAGGCCTGTTTTCCATCCATGAGAGAAACGCTGGAAAAAGCTGTCCGGGCGGATTATCAGGGCTCGCTGATCGGGAAGAGTTTCCAGCCCGGGGTATCCTTCCAGGTTTGCAAGGAGACGTGAAATCAGCCGGTTCTTAAAAGGGGACGCTGCCTTTGCAAGTATTGTTCCGGCAGGATTGCTGCTTTGAATGAATATATTGCGGATATCTACGCGTAGCCGGTCCCCATGAAGTAGAAGTACAAGATATCCTGAAAGTTCCATGGGGAAGGGCATTTTTCTGAGAAATGGATAACCGGCCGGAAAACGAAGAGTACATTCAAGAGATTCAGGTTTGCATCGTATAGTGATTCCCGCATCCGGGAGGAAATTTTCAACAATGGCTTCCAGGTCCCTGTTCGTGAATTCAATCATCATGGGTCTGAGGATTACCATCCGAATTATTTTGGAGAGAATCAAGAGTGGAGTCCGATGTTTTCAAAGGGATTCCTTGAGGCTCAGTGCGCGTTTATTGTTGGGATCGATCTTCAGTATTACGTCAAGAAGCTGGTCGGCGTCAATGTAGTTGCCCCTCTGGAGATAAACCTTTACGAGATGAATAAGGAAACGAATGTTTTCCGGTTCACGGAGGACAATTCGCTCTGCCGAGTCCAGGGCATCATCAAGGCGTTCAGTTTTTCGGCAGCAGAAGGAGAGATAATAGATGAAACTCGTCTCCTCCGGGACATGGTCTACGTAATTCTCCAGAAAAGGGATGGCCTCATTATATCTCTTTTCTTTCACGATACGAAGGCAGAGTTCTCTGAGAAAATTTTTGTTCTGCTGGTATTCTGCGTGGAGACCCAGGAGACGGTCTATGGCTGCCTCTTCCGGCATTTCCCCAATTTCGGAGAGGAGACGGGCCTCTTCATCCGGGTCTATCGGATCTTCCCCCGGGAATTTTGGCTCAAATGAGATTCTGATAAGCGAGAGATCATCTGTAAGATCCCCCATGGATTGGATTTCTTTGAAAATGGAATCCGGTTCGCCCGCACCTTTTTCCGTCATTTTGAGAAAGAGGTTCTCATCTTCATTAATGACCCGTTCTCCGTCTCTTATCTCAAGGGCTATGTCATCCCGGCCATCTGAACCGAAAATCAGCCTGTCGCCTTCCAGCATATGGAAGGTTCTCACGGTAACTCTCTGGTTCGGATCATCGAAACCCAGCTTGCGCAGAACCAGTTCCTGTTCAATGAAACGGGCTTTCCCATCCCGATATACAACAGACCAGGGATGCTCTGCGTTGATAAAATATACCATACCGGTTTCATCATCCGCCAGACCCAGTATCATGGATATCATCATGGAACCATCGAAGGTTAGAAATACCCTGTTTATCTCAGTAAAGGTATCTTTAAGCCATATCTCGGGACTCCGTTCCTGTTCCATGGAAGAGAACCTCGTGCGGTTGATTATGGACTGAAGCACGGATCCGAGGACGAGGGCCCCTCCCGCTCCCTGCATTGATTTGCCCATGGCATCGGCGTTGCAGAAAACGGAATAGAGCTTTCCTTTAAGGAAAAAACTGTGGGTCAGACACAGGTCTCCTCCCAGCTCCTTTTCCCATTTTCGAAACTGAAATTTTTTATTCTGAATAACCAGTGTATCGAAATCGATGTTAACCCCTGTAGACCGATTGCTGTTCAGGGGATCAATCAGTAAGGATGTCAGAAAATAATCACCCGCCTGCTGGTCCATCAGTACCCGGATGTGATCAAAAACGGAATTGATACTCTCTTGATCCTCACCACGGGCAAGCTCATCCTCATCGGCATATTCAAACTGAGTGGAACTCTCTTTTCTGGAGAAATCAAGAATCATCTCAAGGCTGTCACGAATTATCGTGATTTCTTCTTTGCGTACATCGGGCAGGGTGATTTCAAGATTGCCTGCCGCCGCTTCTTTCATGACAGAACCGATTTTAGAAAGGGGTTGGAAAAGGTATCGAAGAAGAACATATTGATATAGAAGACCGAATAGTATAAGGGTCAGGAAAAGCACGACGATGTACAGCCTGGATGAGGTGTGGATGAACTGCCTGTAGCCTGAGTAGCTGAAACCGGCAATGTAATGATAATCTCCTTCCGAGATCAGATAGGCGATGGAGGCGGGGACGCCATCATCTTTCAGGTATTGACGTTGTGGTGAAAGATTAAGGGGAGTGAAAACGTTCAGAGCCAGAACCTTAAGTTTTCTGCCGGATACCTTTTCAGGATCAGCAAGGGTCCGCAGACCGAGGTCCAGAAAATGGGCAAGGGAATCCCGGCTGAAGGAGAGCGACAGGTAAAAAGGGGCGAACCTTTCCTCCGGAACACGCTTCATTCTACGATACAGGAGTTCTGTATCAGAGACCTCTTCCCGGAGAGATCTGAGGATTGTCTCTGCCGGGTTATCTTTTGACAGGTCCTTTCTCCGGGCCATATGTTCAATATAGAGCCGATAACCGACGAAACCGGGGGGAAGTTTCCTGTCGGCAAATATAGTTTTATTATGGCGGTCTGTGGGGATGTTTGCAAGGCTCCGGTAGATCGATCTGGTATATAGCAGTTTATCTTCGATGAGTTCGGCCGTTTCTCTGTCCGGAAAGCGGGAGGCAAACTTCTCTGTGACCGGTTGATCATCCTCTGGCTGAAGAATGCTTAAAAAAAGGATATCACCCGCCGGTTGACCTGAAGCAGCCGCCGCCTGAAGGTGACCCAGCTGACGGACGTCAAAGGATTTCTCATGATTGTGGAGAGCCACAAATGAAATGATGCCAAAGAGAAGGAGAAAGAACATGAGAGATACGGCAACGATACGTGATTGCAGGGAGACGGGTTCCTCGGAATAATGCAGGTATACCCCGGCCGCGAGAAGCGATCCGGGTAGTATGAGAAAGTAGAAAAGAAGATCGGATGAAATCGAAAGTGTCCAGCCGGTCGTTTCCCCGGCATATATGAAAATATGAAAGAGTGCCCCTGAGATTAATATGGCGGAGAGAAGTGTCACACCCCTTCGAAGAAGACCATGGAATGCGAGTCTCCACAGGGAAATGGCTATGAAAGCAGAGAGAAAAAGCGTCAGGGCTGCTATAATGAAGTATCTGGCCGGCGTTGAGTTGAATACCCATTTGCTATTGTTGAACTGAAAGATTGCATCTGCCCCGAGAGAAAGCAGGATAAATACTATGGTAACTGTGGAAATCAGGAAGATTCCGGAACCCTGGGCGATCCGAATAAGAAGGGGGGAGAGAGGTTCCGGGAAATGCAGAATGAATAGAATTAAAAAGAATGAGAGTAAGAGCAGAGATAATAGGGCTAACCACTGATGGAAGGCCCCCCAGGGATGGAGAGTCAAAGAACCGACTGACCGGGATAGAAAGAGAAGCCCTCCAAAGAAGAAGGCCAGCCCAAGATAAAGGGTCGGTCTGTTCCTGTGTTCAAGTCCGATTAGATTCAGGGCCAGATAGAAAAGAAAAATGGCCGGTAGAAGGGCCGTCAGCGTATACAGGTTGTGTAAGAATGCAATCGTATTCATGAGATGAACATTTTATGGATGTATCATGATATTCTTATCATGATATCCATGAGTCAAGATAAAAAGATGTCAGAAAAAACGAAGTCTGGGAACCCTGTGAAACACGAAGGCCAGGAGTATCATATATGAAGCCGTGGAGATCACCGCGAATAGTATCGAACCCTGGGCCAGGGGTGGAAGGATGAGAATAGTGATCCAGTGGAAGGCGATAAACCATTTCGTGTTGAGCTTCAGCGGAAAGTCGTTCCATCGAATGATAACCATGAGACCGCTCAGGTTCCAGCCGTAGAGGGATAGATATGAGTGGATTGTCAGGATGGTCTCTCCACTCTGGTAATAATCACCCGGCAGGACCTTTATAATGATATATAAAACACCGGTTATGGCCGTGGATAAAAGGAAAAAGGCTCCCGATTTCAGAATAAGGTTTTGCTGGATGGTAAGCCCATTATGAAAGAAGAAATAGAGGACACCGGCCACGGTGAAAAAGAGAGTAAGGGCTGCCATGGTTTCAGGTATCATCCATTCATAGATGATAAAGAGAAAGAAGAGGAGGACCCCAAGGTTAATGAGCCAGAAGAAAAGATCCTGAATCTCCATGTATAACCTGGAAGATGATTTGCTGATAAAAGTGAATATGATGGAGAGGGTAATAAGGGATACAGGAAAAGAGAAGCCGAGAAAGAAGACGTTCAGTCTGAGCTTTTCGAAATAGAACCAGTGAGTGTGGGTGTTGTTTATTATAACCACGGATGAAATAACCAGGGCCAGGGAAAGGCAGAGAAGAGAGGCCTGGTGAAACTTGCGCGCCACGTCCACCTGGTTCCGGAAAAAATCAGCGGGTATGAATGAAAACGTACGAATTCTGATTAACTCTACGATCACGGCCAGGGGTAAGGAGAGTATGGCGGCGGCCAGATAGAATTCCAGAAAAGCCAGTATTGCGTAAACAATACTCCCAAAGAAGAAGATGACCGGCTTCCACCCCGGGATGGGACGATTCTCCGTGAAATAGAGAATGATTGTTCCGCCGGTCGTCAGGTTGAAAAGGAAGATGTGCAGGCGTTCGAAATCCCCCGGCACAAGATGATCCAGGTAGCCGAAGATGAACGCCGTCGTCATGGTAGCGAAGAATACCAGGCGAATCACGGGATTTTTAAAGAGACTTAGATGAATGCTTCTGGAATTCATAGCATATCACCAGAGGTCATCGCGTCCTTTGAATGTCAATTTCCTTTTCATCCGGGTCGGGGCAGGATGTCGTGTCCGCGTAGGGGCAGGTTTTGCATTTTTCCGGTGTACATTCAAATTCATCAGGTGATCTCAGTGTCCGGATGATTCTGTAGAGGGCATAGCCGAAGGCTGCCAGGACAATGATAATGGCCGCTATGTTCTGGGGATTCATAGGATGATGAACCTGCCTCCCTGATAAAGGAGAAAGGATATGATCCATGCCACGCCTGTTGTATAGAGTACCGAAAAGAAGGGCCAGAACCAGCTTTCCGCTTCTCGCCGAATGGCGGCGATAACACCGATGCAGGGAAAATAGAGGAGAATAAAGACAATGAATGAAAGGGCCTGGAGTTTCTGTATCGCGCCGCCTTTATCTCTTCCGATCTGGTTGCGGAGCCGGTCTACCAGTTTCTGGTTCTCAAGTTGGGACTCCTCCACCTGATAGAGCACTCCCATGGTGCTGACGACAATCTCCTTCGCCGCCAGGCCGGTTACAAGGCTTACTCCCATCTTCCAGTCAAAGCCCAGGGGAGCGACCAGGGGTTCAATGAGATGGCCTATCTGGCCGATGAACGATTTCTCGAGACGTTCGCTCTCCTCCTGCTGTTCCAGGTCTTGGATGATCTTTTCACGTTCATCGGTGATCATTTTTTGTTCAGCCAGGGTCATGGAGGTCGTGTTTATCCTTGCGTCATATTCCAGTACCGTAAGTGACCGGGCTTTCTCGTAGTTCCGGGAAAGTTCCGGATCAAGGGGAAACCGGCCCAGTGCCCATATTATTATGGAAGCCACAAGAATGATGCCACCTATCTTCTTAAGGTATTCGACTCCCTTTTCCCACATATGTTTCAGTGTTGTGCTGATGTAAGGTCTTCTGTAGGGGGGCAGCTCCATGACAAAGGGAAGGTTGTCTTGTTGAAAGAGGGTGCGCTTAAGCATGAGAGCCGAGAGGACGGCAACGAGTATCCCGAATATATATATGAAAAATAGCATGGAGCCGGACCACCCGGAGAAAAAGGCCGAGATAAGAAGTACATATACAGGCAGCCGGGCGCTGCACGACATAAAGGGGATAATCATCATGGTCAGGAGACGGTCGTTCCGTGATTCAATGGTACGGGTCGCCATGATCGCGGGGACGTTACATCCGAAACCCATGATAAGGGGAATGAAGGACTTGCCATGCAGACCGATACGATGCATAAGCTTGTCCATTATGAAGGCGGCTCTGGCCATGTAACCGGTATCCTCCATGAGTGATATCATGAAGAAAAGAATCAGGATGTTAGGGAGAAAGATGATTACTCCACCCACACCGGCCAGGATGCCGTCTACGATAAGCTCCTTGAGAAGGCTTTCCGGCATGTTCTGGGAGATAATGCCTGAAAGCCATCCAATTCCGATGTCGATACCTTCCATGGGATACTGGCCGAGAGAGAAGGTAAGGGTGAAGGTAAGCCACATGAAAAACAGGAAGATGGGGAAACCCAGGATTTTATGGGTCAAAACACGGTCAATTTTTTCGCTGGGAGTGCGGCCCTCGGCCCGGGCCGGTTCAAAGGTCTCTCTTAGGGCACCGTTAATAAAGGCATAACGGGCGTCTGTCAGAAGTGTCTCACTGTCCTCGTGCAGATGAGATTCAAGTTTCAGCCGTTCCTTTTTGGCAGTCTCAAGTATTTCTCCGCTATTGGTGCAGCGATTTTTTACCCTTCGCATGGAAGGCCGGTCCCCTTCCAGTAACTTTATGGAAAGATGCCGGGTTGAGATATAATCCACGAGTGTTTTGTTTTCCGGTTCACGAAGCTTTTCCTGGATTGCCTCCAAAGCTGATTCGATATCATGTCCGTAATTAATGTGTATATGACGGGTGCTAGGGTTCTGATCCTCGTAAACGTCAATGGTTGTCTTCAGCAGTTCGTCAATACCCTTTTCTTCAATGGCGACGAGGGGTACGATGGGGATTCCTGTGAGTTGAGAGAGATTCTGATGGTCCAGATGGTCTCCTTTTTTCTCCAGTTCGTCATACATGTTCAGGGCGATGATGACCCGGATGTCCATATCGATCAGCTGGGTCGTAAGGTAGAGGTTCCTTTCCAGGTTGCCGGCGTCCACAACGTTGATGATTATATCCGGGGTTTTATCGAAGATGTAATTCCGGACATAGAGTTCTTCCGGTGAATACTCGGTGATGGAATAGGTCCCCGGCAGATCAGCTATGTTAAAAGTATAATCTCTGTGTCGGAAGGTGGTCTCCTTGGTCTGAACGGTAACACCCCCATAGTTTCCGACCCGTTCGCTGGATTTACTTAATCGGTTAAAAAGGGTTGTTTTGCCGCTGTTCGGATTCCCCACAAGGGCAATGTTAATAGTCCTGGAACGTTCCCGGGCCAGCCTTTGGAAACCGCGGAAAGATGTGCCCTGGTGGGCCAACCTTTTGTAGAAGTGTTTCCCCTTTCCATGTCCTTCCCCGTGTCTCGGCTGGCCGTGGTGTCTGCCCCGGTGGGAGCGGAGTTCAGCCATGGTATCTTCCGGTTGCTGGATTACCTCGGATGGCGTGAGTACCTCGATCATGTTCGCCTCGCTCTGCCGGAGGCTCACGTTGTATCCCATGATCTTGTACTCAATGGGGTCGCGGAAAGGTGCGTTCTTTATGACTTCGACCTCCTTGCCGGAAACGAATCCCATCTCCATGATCCGTTTACGGAAGGCGCCCCGGCCCTTGACCTTGGTAACGATTCCCTTTTCGCCTGATTTCAGTTCACTCAGAAGCATTTTATTGTCCCCCTGACATGATTATTCCAACATTATTAGTGTCAACTAATATTTCGCCTGTTCATCTTGTGTGAAAGAAAAAAACATCCGATAATCAGTACAATATGGATTACTCTGCGGACAATCCCGGCTTTCAGGTGGAGCCTTCTTCTTCAGGAGCGCCGACCCTGACTGTTAATACAGGGAAGGGCCTCCTGCATCTCCACAGTACTCGCGACCCGCGGCGGGAAGGGGAATCTTTCGCAAAAAAAATCCCGGAAAAGAGGCATATACTGATAATCCTTGGCCTGGGCCTCGGTTACCATCTTCTTTCCCTCAGGGAAAGAGTGGGAAAATATCCCGCCCTGATCATCGTGGAACGTTTGCCGGGAATGGACAGGGAACTTTCAGGGAAAGATGCCGACTTCCTGACAACAGGAAAAAATTGTTATATCCTTTCAGGCCTGGACACCGGAAACGTTGAATCATCGGTTAAGGAAATCCTTGGAGATGTGGAAGGAGAGGGATACACCCTGCTTGAACATCCGGCCTCCCTTCGGGCTTTTCCAGGATATTACCGTGAAATACGAGACAGATTGAAAGAAGTCATAGAGGGTGCCGCTTCGAACCGTTTAACCCGGCATCACATGGCAGGATGGTTCCTGCGTAATGGATTGAAGAAACTGGAGACTATCGGATCTGAGCGACCGGTCGCTTCCCTCAAGGGCCTGGCAGAGGGAACGCCGGCCCTGGTCTGCTCCTCCGGACCGGGACTCGACAGCGTGCTGGATAAGGCTGCCCGTCACAGGGACCGTTTTATTCTGCTGGCAGTGGACTCCGCCCTGGGGCCTATTCACGCCAGAGGGATGGAGGCCGACATTGTTGTTACCGTGGACCCTCAGCCATGGGTGCGTGAACATTATCTTTCGACGAGGCAAAGCAGGGCCGTACTTGTACGTTCCCTGACAGCTGCCCGGGGATGGGAGATGCCTTCGCCTGTTTTTCTTTCCCTGAACACTCATCCCCTCTCCCAGGTGATCGACTACCTTTATCCTGGAATCATAGGAACCATCGATTCAGGGACAGGTTCCGTGAGCGGGGACGCCCTTTACCTGGCCCGGCTTCTCGGTTGTAGTTCCGCGGCCCTGGCGGGCCAGGACTTTGCATTTCCCGATTTCGAAATCTACGCCCGGGACACCGCCTATCAGAAACGGTATCGAGGGTTTTTTCAGGATCGCGTATTACCTGTTGAAACATGGAACGCTGACTACATATTTTCGAAGAGCCGGGCCATTCGGGAAGAGGGTATCTTTAGCCGGCGTTCATTTCTGGGATATCGCCGAAATATGGAAGAATACCTGAAAAAGCTTCCTGAGGGAAGCGTTGTCCAGTTGGAACCCAGGGGTCTTACCCTGAAGTCCGTTCCGGTTCTATCCTTTGATAAATTTATTAATGACTATGGGAAACATTCCGAGTGTGAAGCCTTTAGGGAATCCCTGGAGAAGATAGAAACTCTGGGAACCAGGATCGACTTGAAATCCCTTCAGGACTTTCTGGAAGAAGAGAGTGTTTTTAAGGAAATGGTTGCCGAGTCGATGGATGACACCGGAAGGACCAATAGAATGAGAAACCTTATGAAGAATATATGGGGAGTGGCAGAATGAGAGTCGGTATTACAGGCAGTTTCGCATCAGGTAAAGGAACCGTATCAGGTATGCTGGAGGAGATGGGGGGCGTTCAAATCGATACGGACGAGATTTCCCGGGAGGTGACGGCTCCCAGGTCGTCAGGTACCCGTGAGATTGTAAAGGCCTTCGGGGAACGCTATATCGATGATGATGGAAAACTCCTTCGCCGCGAACTGGGTGAACATGTTTTTGCAAGCAAACAGCTTACGGACAAACTGAACGGTATCCTGCACCCCCTCATATTGAAGGAGACATTGCGTAAATCGGATGGGGATAGAATCTATATTGTCAATGTGCCTCTTCTCTTTGAGTCGGGATTCGATTCCTATATGGACTACACCGTGGTGGTTACCGCTTCTTTTGAGCAGAGCCTGGATCGTGGAATAAGCAGGGATGGTCTCTCGGAAAAGGAGATAATGTCACGCATGGATCGCCAGATGGACTTAAGTGAAAAGATACAGCGTGCCGATTATATAATTGATAACTCAGGTAAAATTGAAAACACCAGAAGGCAGGTGCATGAACTATGGAACATTTTGAAGAACAGGGAAAACGGGTAAGAGAGAAGAGTGTCTATCTTCTCCACCTGGATGGTCCCCGAATTGTGCTTATTGGATCACTTATCGTGGCGCTGGTGGCCGGGTCCTTTTTAATCGGAATGCATTTTATGAAATCTTCGGACAACGCCTCGGACCTGCGGCTTGGCAGTGAACTGGAATCGGACAGACCTTTTGACGTGGCCCGGGGAAACATGCCGGAGCTTCCCAGTGACTCCATGGGGACCATCAATCCCGATGGCAGCATTGTCATGGATAATGAGAATGATAAAGAGAGCGGGGATAAACGGGAGGATGATGATACTATTGACCTGATAACGGGCGATTCAATAACTCAGACTACACCGCCTGACAATACCGTGGAGAAAAAAAGAGATCGTGAAGCGAAAGTGAGCACGAAGAAAGAGTCGGAAAAGAAGACTCGCAAAAAGGAGCCGGCTGTAGAGAAGAAAAAAGATCCGGCCCCGAAGAGGGAAAAGAAGAATGACAGTCGCGTTGTTGCGGTTTCTGTACCCGATTACGGAATGAAAAAAACAGCGTCACCATACTTCGCAATACAGATCGTGTCGTATGATGACAGAGGTCGGGCGAAGAAAGAAGTCGACCGTCTCCGTGATTTAAAGTACGACGCATATATCGATCATTCCCGCGTCAGCGGCAAACAATACTACAGGGTACGGATCGGACCCATAACAAACAAGGAGAAGGCTTTTGCTACCCTGGATCGTGTCCAGTCGCTGGAGAGGTATAGAGAAAGTTACATGGTTCGGGAGACGAACTGAGTTTATAAAGCCGGGCACCCCTTCTGATAATAGCTGACCTGCGTTCCGGTATCCCGGACGCAGGTTTTTAAATTTTCCCTGTATACAGGTCAATTTGTCTCTGAATCGTCGGCCATTTCGGTGATTTTTTCGATCCCCTTTCTGGACAGGATAATCTTAAGACGTCTGTAGTAATCCTGCTTGCCGAACCTGTAATGAGATATGACGTTCAGATGATAGACCCTGGCGGCTGTAATCACCTCGTAAGAATGATCTCTCAGGTTGTAGAGCTTCTTCTCCGGGTCATCCAGGTTCTTAATGAAACTCGTGATATTGAACCTTAGAATGTCGAGAATGCCGTCACTGTCATAGGATCCGGGGATCTTCCTGAAACGGCGGTTCTTCAGCTTCAGGTACTTTCGGTAAAGGATTACCTCTTCTCCTAGGAGGTCCATGTCGAGCTCATCTCTGGGGCCGGTCTTCCTCAGGTCCCTGATCGGCTCCGGGATATCATTCTTGTCGATGTAGTTGAAACTCTCCTTGAAAAAGCCGATTCTCCTTCGGCCGGCGTGGTAAACGTTCCGTACCCGGTCGTAGAGCCAGGTGGTTATTCGCCGGTTCAGGTAGAGCTTCAGAATGTCCTTTATGCGGTCCTTGAACATGTAGCTTATGACCAGAGCCACGAAAAACGGATAGGAAAAGTTTCCAAAACGGTTCTGGCCGTAAAAGGCGACACTGGTGGCGAAGACCATGGCGACGCCGGCCGCCAGGCTGTAGATTATGTGACGGATCAGGTCAGCGGAACGGCCGAATCGTGTGTCCAGGAAGAGTATGCTGCTCATATATTTCTTTAGGATTCCCTGGCGAAATATAAAGCGGTTGTTGTCCGTTTCCGGATCGATGATGGTAGGATATCCTTTCTTTATACGATACTCCTGCTCTGAACTGACAAGCTTCAGGAAATCATCCCGATACTCGTGGTACAGATCAGGCCATTCCTTCCGGCACTCGTCCAGCATGCGGAATGTGCGGGAATGAATCTTCAGGCTTACATACTCATCGGCGTTACGGTAAATCTCCCGGTCTCTCTGCGGAAGGCGGTTGAAATGAGGTATGGTCTCCAGTTCCCGGAAACCGTTAATCAGGCGCCGGACATACCCGAGATAATTTTTCAGAATCTCACTCCGCTCCCGGTCATTTCCCGCGGATTGCAGATGGGTGAGGGATCGTTTCATCGCCTTTTTGAAGATTACGCTGAAGATGCGGGCATGATAGGAGAATCCGGCAGATCCCTTATTCTTCGGGTCTACACTTGTTTCTATGCTTCGATGCAGTTTTGCATGAGTCTCCGGGTCTTCAGCAAGCTGACGGAGGGTGTAGGTGGGTGTCTTCATCCGGATATAGGAGTGCAAATCGCTGAAGAACTGGTCCGAACCGTAATTATCGCTCGATATCCGGAAATTCTTCGGGATAAAAAAGTATGTTTTCACGTGGTACCGGTTGCTCCAACCCTTCATGGTAAAGGAGTAGATTTGTTTCATCTCGAACTGGAACCTGTCATGTATCTTAACCGATTCTCGAATCATGCTTCTCCTCCTTATGTTAAAAGTCCAAGTATGATCGTGACTGGAAGTTGAATCAATCCTTTTTATGAGATTTCACTTGCATCTGTAGAGGAGAGAGGAGAGGATTTGATCATGAACACAATGACCCTTCTCATAAAACCTGTATCATGGTCGTGCAACCTGCGGTGCGCCTACTGTTTCTACCTGAGGGTGGAGGACATCTACGGTGAAAAAAAGAGATCCCGTATGAGCGAGGATGTCCTGGAAGAGATGATCCGCCAGGCCCTTTCGGCCGGCCGGCCCCGCAATGCCTTTATCTGGCAGGGAGGGGAACCGACCCTGGCTGGAATCGATTTTTTCCGAAAGGCTCTTGAACTCCAGCGGAAGTATGCCGGTTACAGCCAGCAGGTCCAGAACTTCTTCCAGACCAACGGCATACTCCTGGACAGTGAATGGTGCGAGTTTCTGGCCGGAAACGACTGGCTTACAGGCATTAGCCTGGATGGTCCGGAGGACCTGCATAACCGCTACCGGCTCACGGCCGGGGGAACGGGAACATGGAAGGAGGTCATGGAGAGCGTAGAACGGATGAAGTCCGCGGGTGTCCCATTTAACGCCCTGGCAATGCTGAATGACCAAACCGTCCGGGAACCGGAACGGGTCTACCGGTTCTTCCGGAAGAACCGCATCGACCATCTTCAGTTTATTAATTGCTACGAGAAAGATGCGGGGGGCAACCTCCTGCCCTTCGCTGCCCGGGCCGAGGCCGTTGCCGGGTTCTATGTCCGTCTTTTCGATCTCTGGATGGAGGATGGATTTCCTCATGTATCTATCCGGCTTTTTGAGGATATACTGATCTACTACCTTGACCGTGTTCATGTATCCTGCACCTGGATGGGATCGTGCGACAGTTATCTCCTGGTGGAACATAACGGCGATCTATATCCCTGCGACTTCTTCGTGGAACCTCGATGGCGGCTGGGTAACCTTATGGAACAACCGCTCCAGGAACTGGAGGTTTCCCCACTGCGGCAGGAGTTCGCCTCCCTGAAAAAGGCCCCGGATGAGTGTTCATCCTGCCCGGTTCTCTCCTTTTGTAATGGGGATTGTATCCGCTACAGGGACGACGATGGCGGCGGATGGAACGCCCGGAGCTACTACAGCCCGGTGGTGACCAGGCTCATTAAACACATGGAGCCTCACCTGCCCCGCATTCGGGAGATGGTCATGGACATACGGAAGGGAGAGAGACCGTCGCCTCCCGGCCGGAACGAGCCCTGTCCCTGTGGAAGCGGGAAGAAATACAAGCACTGTTGCGGAAAGAAATGAAGGGATTTAATCAGGTACTGGTCTTTTCGATGGCTTCCCGGAGGCCCTCCAGGTACATGGCCCCCAGTGCCCGGTCGTAGAGACCGTACCCGGGCCTGCCCGTCTCCCCCCAGATCATTCTTCCGTGATCGGGACGTATGACTCCGTCAAAGCCCGCATCCACCAGAACCTCCATGACCTTGAACATGTCTACGTCCCCCGACCCGGAAAGGTGTTCTGTTTCATGGAAACTCAAGTCCCCCTCCCTGCGGATGTTGCGGGCGTGAACGAAATGGACACGCCCCTTTTCGGAAAACCTGCGCAAAGCTCCGATCAGGTCTATCTTCCGGTTCGGTCCCAGTGAACCGGTGCAGAAGGTCAGACCGTTGGAAGGTGAGTCGACGATAGAGGTAAGACGTTCCAGGGCAGCCTCGTCGGTTATTATACGGGGAAGGCCGAAAATAGGCCAGGGCGGGTCGTCCGGGTGGATGGCCATGCGGACATCAGACTCTTCGGCAGCGGGAACAACTGCTTTAAGAAAATACTCCAGGTTGTTCCAGAGTTTCTCTTCGTCGATGGAGGAGTAGTCGTCCAGGAGGGCTGAAAGTTCATCCGGTGAATATTTTGTTCCCCAGCCGGGCAGCTCCAGAGAATCCTTTTTTAAATCGAAGTTAACAAGACGCTCATGGTCATAGCCCAGGGCGGTTGAGCCGTCCTCCAGCACACGGTCGAGGGTCGTCCGGGTCCAGTCGAAGACAGGCATGAAGTTGTAGCAGAGATAGGGAATCCCGGCCCGACCCATGTTCCTCACGCTTTCCCTGTAGGCGTCGATATATTTGTCCCTGGAGGGTTTTCCCAGCTTGATGTCCTCGTGGACCGGTATACTCTCTATGACCAGGAATTGCAGATCTTCCTTCTCCACGGTCGATCTTAGAGCCTGAAGTTTTTCAAGAGGCCAGGTCTCGCCCGGAGGGATGTCATAGAGAGCCGATACAATTCCTTTCACCGCCGGGACCTGACGGATATACTGTAAAGATACAGGATCATCCTCTCCGTACCACCTGAAGGTTATCTTCATTATATCCTCCCTGTTCAGACTCCTGAATAGGCTGAGAACCCGCCATCCACGGGAATGACCGTCCCGTTGACGAAACCGGAAGCCCGGTGGTCTGCCAGCCAGAGAAGGGTACCGATAAGTTCCTCCGGCTCGCCGAAACGTCGCATGGGGGTCTCTCTAATAATTTTATCGGCTCGTTCGGTAAAGGCCCCGTCTTCCTTTATGAGAAGAGTTCGATTCTGATCCGTGAGAAAAAATCCGGGGGCCATGGCGTTTACCCGGATATCCATTCGGGAGAGATGGACAGCCAGCCATTGCGTGAAGTTGCTGACCGCGGCCTTGGCCCCGGAATAGGCAGGTATTTTCGTCAGGGGCAGGATGGCGTTCATGGATGAGACATTAATAATCGTGGAATGGTCTCCTTTAACAAGGTGCCGTGTGAAGACCTGGGAAGGGAGCAGGGTCCCCAGAAAATTCAGGTTAAAGACAAACTTGATCCCTTCCGGGTCCAGGTCGAAGAAGGTAACAATCTCCGGATTTTTTTCAACCAAATCTTCAGAGAGCATGTATTCCCTGGTTGTGGTTCCCCTGGGATGGTTTCCCCCGGCCCCATTAATAAGTATATCGCAGATTCCCAGGTCTTTTTCAATCCGGCCGCGGGCTTCAGAAAGGCTTCCTTCGTCCAGCACGTCGACGGCATAGGCAGATGCCTTTCCTCCTTCCCGGATGATAGTATCTGCCACTGTTCCCGCGGCCTCTTCCTTGAGGTCCAGAATCGCCACGGAAGCCCCGCAGGCGGCCAGGGCCCGGGCGAAGACCCCGCAGAGGACTCCTCCGCCTCCTGTTATGGCGGCTGTTTTTCCCGTAAGGTCGACCGTGAAGGGCAGGTCCATGGTTCCTCCTATGATGTTATGGATCCAATCAGTCCCCGAATGCCGGCGACGCTCATGTACAGAGAAAATATCAGAATCAGCACAAGAATAATATTATCCTTCAGGGGATGGGTGTGTTCTCCCATTACGCTCTTCTTGTTACCGATATACAGAATACAAAGAACCGTGGCGGGCAGAATAAGGGATCCGAAGGCCTGAGATGCTATCATGGCGAAAACCGGGCGGGCCTTGAATATCGGCACCACAAGGCCGAGAAGGGACATGATTAATACCATGATTCTAAATTTTGGTTTCTTCAGGTCCCGCTCCTCCTGGGTGTAGTCAAGGAGAAGCCAGGGAAGAAGAAGTACATTGGGAAACTGTGACGAAAGACCGGCTGATACCAGGCCGATAACGAAAATGGCTACGGCAAAGGCGCCGGCCAGGGGCTCCAGGAGAACGACCATCTGGGAAGCCTCTGTCAGGTTAAGCCCCTGTTTATGAAGGGTCCCGGCAGCGGCTGCCATGATTGTCAGGGCTATGATGAACATCATGGTCGCCGAGAGGGCCGCGTCTTTTTGCTGCTGTTTCAGGTCATCAAGAGTCCAGCCCGCTTCCTGGACCAGAGTCGTTCGGATGATGAAAAGGCCGGAGAAGACCGTTGTCCCAACCATGGAGGCAATTATAAGGAGTGGGGCTGATTTAGCTCCAGTTAGGGTCTCCGGGATTCTGGGTACCAGACCTCTGCCAATTTCGGAAATGGGAGGCATAAGAAGAAAAAAGTTAACGATAAATGCGAGAGTCATGACCGCCACGATAATCGCCAGTGCCTTCTGGAACAGATCTGTTGATCCGCTCCAGAAGAGAAGATAGACAATGGCGATAAAAAAGACAGCGAACCATATAGCATCGATTCCACCAGGTATAAAGGACTTGGACCAGACATAACAGACGTCTGTTATGATACCCATGACCCCCATGATAGCCGCGCCGATAACGGCAGTAAGGGCAACAATGAAAAAGATACCCACTGATGGATGAATATGTTTTCTGAAAGCATGTAGTGCCGTCTTGCCCGTTACCAGGGTGAACTTTCCGTAAATTACAATCATGTAATAGGTTACCAGGCATGATAGTAGAATGGTCCAAAGCAGGGCCATGCCGTAATCCGCCCCGGCCTTGGCCATGGAAGTCACACTGCCGGTTCCCATACCGAATCCCAGGAGAAATATTCCCGGTAAAAAGGCCCTGAATTTTTCTTTGATATTCATATACTTCACCTCAATCAATAGAGTCCGTACAGGGGACCCAGTGCTCTACAGGCCCTGAAATCAGCCCCTTCGTTATCGGCCGTGCCGAAACTGTCCCAGGTGCTCGGCCTGAAAATCTCCTCAGGGGAAAGGTTATGCATGGCTACGGGTATTCTGAGAATTGAGGCCAGTGTAAGAAAATCAGCGCCTGCGTGGCCGTAGGTAAGCACGCAGTGGTTGGCCCCCCATCGTTTCATGACCGTGTACACGTCCCGGAAGGCACCCTCTCCCGTTATCCTGGGAACGAAAAAGGTCCTTGGCCAGGTCGGGTCTGTGCGTCCAACAATCTCATCGTAGATATCCTCAGGAAGATCTATGGATTCTCCTTCAGCCACCTGGAGTACTGGCCCAAGTCCCTTTATAATGTTGAGGCGAGTCATGGTCATGGGCATACCGCCAAGACTCTGGTAGGCGGATGAGTATCCTCCCCCACGAAATGAAACGAGTTTGCCCGGTCCCCAGGTGGTTGCCTTGACGCATGCCTCTGCTTCTTCGGGCGTAATGTCAAGATAGCGCTTCATGGCCGGTTGCCCATCCAGCTTGGCGAGTCCCGTTCCATCCAGGGCGGCAGCGCCGGAATTTGTAAGGTAAAGAAATCCTCCCGAACCGATTCCATCCAGGGCCTTTCCGCATGTTCGGTGGATGGCCTTCGGGCTCCAGTAGGTCCTCACGTCCGCGAAAATTTGAGCAGTACCGGTAAGAAGATGGCCGAACATCATGCAGACCGCATTCAGGGAATCGTTCTCCGTGGCAACGATAAAGGGCTCGCGGATACCATTCCAGTCGAAGGAAGAATTGAGAATGGCCTCCATAAAATCCCCGTTGGGTGAATGATCGGTCCAGTGCCTCTGACCCTGGAAACCGGCGGCAATGGCCTGGTGGCCCTCAGATTCTTCAACATAACCGATATCAGAAAGCCTGGGATTTCCAACCATAAGGTCCCGTGCAATGAGGGTCATCTTGACAACGGTCTCCCAGTCTTTGTCTTTCTCTTTCCGTGTTTTCTGAATATCAGGGGGATTCGGGTCCTCGGTTTCCACGCACCATTGACTGACCCATTCCATCGCTTTTTTAAATTCTTTCGGATCGTATATCTCACGTTCTATGCGCCGGGTAAATTCCGACATGTCAACATACTCGTTTCGCATTCCCAGGTAAGCTCGGAAAAAATGATCGTCCACGATGGAACCGCCGATTCCCATGGATACCCCTCCCATGGAAAGGTAGGATGTCCCACGCATGGTTGCAGCTGCAAGACCGGCGCGGGCAAAGAGAAGAATCTCTTTTCGCACGTCTTCAGGAATGCTGAAATCCGTTTCATCATGCACGTCTCGGCCGTATATCTTGAATGTGGGTAGACCCATCTGGTCACTGGCCGCGCAGGCCCCGGCCAGGTAGACGGCGCCCGGTTTCTTTGTGCCGTTAAACCCCCAGATGGCCTTCGGAATAAAGGGGTCCATGTCAATGGTCTCGGCCGCGTAACACCAGCATCGGGTGACGCTTATGACAGCGCCTACGTTTTCCCTCCGAAAGAGATCAGCGCAGCGAGCCGTTTCCGCAACACCTCCGATACAGTAATCGGGAACAACGCATTCCACGGGAAGTCCGCAGGAGTGTTTGATTTCAGTAGAAATCAGTTCGGCAACGGAATGTGCCATGGTCATGATCGGTTCTTCCAGAGATTCGCGCACACCGTTTCTTCTGCCATCGATAACGGGCCGGATTCCAATTTTCGGAAGAGATCCATTCAATCGGTTGAAGGGTTTGGTATGTTTGAACGTCATGTTTTCTCCTGTTACTCCTGATTGATTCCCAGACGCCGGCAGGTGGTTTTAAGAAATTCTATGCTCCGCCTGACGGCGGGGTCAGGGTCCACGGTGTATCCGAATCCCAGTTCCACGGCCAAAAATCCTTCGTAACCCATTTTATCCAGTTCCGTAAGAAATACATCATAGTCCATCTTTCCTTCTCCCGGAACAAGATGGTCGTCCGTAACTCCCATGTTGTCATCTATGTGAAAGTGAAAGGGTATATCTCCAATTTTACGAATAGTGTCAGCCAGAGGTTCCCGGTTGACATGCATGTGGCCCGCGTCAGCCAGGATTCCCATGTCTCCGCCCAATTCCTCAATGACCTGCAGTCCGTCCTCCACTGTGACAACAAGGTCGCTTTCGTATCGGTTGGCCGGCTCGAGGATAAGAGTCACGTTATAGTCCTTCGAATGTTCGATACATTCCCGGAAGCTCTGCATCATGGCTCCCCGGGCGCTCATGAGGCTGTGATCATAGAGGCTGAAACCGGGGCAGAGGCTCACGTAGGGAGAGCCTACTTCTTCCGCGACATCGATACTTTTTTTCAAATAGTCAACACTGCCTCTTCGGATATTCTCAATGACAGAAGCGGGGTTGGAGGGATAACGAAACTGGGCAGGAATGAAGTTCGAGATCGTTATGCCCGTGTCATCCAGAACTTTTCTTACTTCGGATATCTGCTTTGCGTCCATATCTTCACAGTAGGCATGGGGACGGCCTCCCCAGAGTTCCACTCCGTCATAACCGAATTGGGCCGTTCGACGTATGGATTCGATGAGGGAATATCTGAAATAGGGGAATGTTGAAAGGCTGAATCGAAACATATACAATACTCCTTAATAAGAAATCAGCGTTGTATGCGGCCGCTGGCGTCACCGCCGTACAGGGCCATGATTTCATCCATGGTCGAAAGATTAACATCACCTTCAATAGAATGGTTCAGGCAGGATGCGGCCACGGCATATTCCAGGGCCTCCTCCATGTTTTCCATTGTGGCCAGGCCGCAGATCAGAGCGGCGCAGAAGCTGTCTCCTCCTCCCACCCGGTCCACGATATGGGTGATGTCATATTTTCTGGAAAAATAACTGGCTCCCTTGTTGCTGATACAGGCCGACCAGCGGTTGTGGCTGGCAGAGACACTTTCCCGAAGGGTGATGGCCACCAGTGAAACTTTTGAAAACTGCTGGAAAACTGAATCCATCAGTTTGCGGTATTGTTCTTCCAGAATATCACCTTCGACAGGATTAATCTCGGTACCTATTGCCAGTGATTTCTGGCAGTCCTCTTCGTTAGCTATGATAACATCAGCGTTGGAAGCCAGTTCCTTCATAATTGGGACAGGATCTTCCCCATAGTTCCACAGTTTTGCTCTGAAATTCAGATCTATGGATGTAACCAGCCCCAGGTCTTTCGCCTTTTTCATGGCCTCCAGGGATAGCACCGCGCAGTTTTTTGACAGGGCGGGAGTAATCCCTGTAATGTGGAACCAGCGGCAGTCTTTAAAAGCCGAATCCAGGTCGATCGCTTTCGGATCAAGTGTGCTTATGGCCGTGTTCTCCCGGTCATAGATAACCCGGGAAGGTCTCTGGTTGGCCCCCTTCTCCATGAAGTAGATACCCATTCGGGTACGGGGACGCAGCAGAATGTTTGAAACATCCACGCCGTAACCTCGAAGTGTCCGGATAGCGGAGCGGCCCAGATCGTTTTCCGGAAGGGCCGTGATAAACCGGGAGGGGAGACCCTGGATCGCAAGGCTCACGGCCACGTTCGATTCTCCCCCTCCGAAGTTTACCTCCAGGGAGGGGGACTGGAAGAGCCGTTCCATCCCGGGAGGGGAGAGACGAATCATAATCTCACCCAGGGTGGCGAAGGTCCCCTCGTGTTTTTTTGTAAACAGGGCATCCAGTTTAGTCATGGCTGTTCATTGTTCGATATATATTGTATATTGAACACTACCGGAGGGGAAAAAAGAACGCAACGATAATATTGCACTTTTTTATCTTTTTCCATGGAACACTCCGAGTATTCTACGGATGGTGATCTGACAAAAAGGAAAAAGCCATGAGCGAATCTATAGAAGGATACCCTGTTGTGGTGGAGATACCGGTTGCCTGGGGAGAGATGGACGCCTTTCTCCATGTGAATAACATTTATTTTTTCCGGTACTTCGAGACTGCGAGGATCGCCTTTTTCGAGAAGATGGATATACCCTACGAACGGACCGACGATGGACCGGGTGTCATTCTTGCCCAGACATCGTGCCAGTTTCTAAAACCCCTTTATTACCCGGACCGGTTGAAAGTCGGCGCGAGGGTGCGATCCATGGGCACGACCAGTGTCGTTCTGGAATACGTAGTGGTTGATTCCACGGGCGAGAGGGCCGCGGCAGGAGATTCCGTTGTTGTATTCTACCATTACGGCAGGGGAGAGAAGATGCCCGTGCCGGAGGACCTGAGAAAAAGGATAGAGAACCTTGAAGGTTAGTTCGTGTCTTTGTGGATGAGTATCTCTTCCAGCTCGTCCGCTTTGGCCGCGATGTAGATGAGAGATTTCATGAATCTCTGGGGGTCGCAGTCCTGTAGCAGGATGGAGTTGCGGAAAACAAGGGTGTCGTTCATCAGGGCCAGGGCCCCGTAGTCCAGGGTGGAGTTCATCTGCAGGGCGTACTTGAAGAGCTCCGGGGAGTCCTTCTTCAGACCGGCCACCACGGACCAGTAGTTAATGATCCTGTCGCCGGACTCATCCCTGGTGAGGGTAATAAGCATCTCCTGGGAACGATCATTCTCGAACTCAAGGGTAGTGGTATAGCCGCCGGAAGAGTCCTTGTGAAACTGGATTTTGAATTCCGAAGCTACGGCTGATATGAATCCATCGAATACTTCCATGATAATAGCCTTATACCAGCGTTATATCTTTACGTCAATCACAATAGAATGTGGTGAATTAGATCAAAAAATGAAAAATTCTTGATCTTCCAGGGGCATAGGGCGATAGAATGACAACGGGGTGACATGCAACCAAAACGAAAAATTTTAGAGATGAAGGTCAGGCGGGAGATCCTGAATAATTCCCGGGAGATCATTCATTACCTGGCCTCGGAACTGGGTGAACGCACCCTGAGGAAATACGACGCCCTACAGTCGGCCCGCTCCTTTATCCTGGACTATGCCCGAAAAAGCGGCCTTACTCCTGTTGAACAGACCTACGAGATGGAGGGTAAAGAGGTATCCAACATTGTCGTGGACATACCGGGGTACGAAAGGCCGGACGAGGTTATCATTCTGAGCGGCCATTACGATACCGTGGAGGGAACGCCGGGCGCCGATGATAACGCCACCTCCGTGGCCGCGGTCCTTGAGATTCAGAGACTCCTGGCTCACTACCGTTTTAAGAAGACCCTCCGGTTCGTCAATTTTACACTGGAAGAACCCCCCTTTTTCGGATCCGAGAACATGGGAAGCATGCGTTACGCGAAGGAATGCAGGGAAAGAGGCGAAAAAATCGACCTTATGGCGGCGATCGATATGATCGGTTTCGCGTGCAAACGATGCCAGCAGAGATTCCCCAACATGGTGGACAAGAGCAAGTATCCCTCAAAGGGAGACTATCTTGCCGTGGTCTCCTTTCCATCCTGCTCGCCCCATGTTTTTCTCTGGAAACGTCTCTACAACAGTTACGCTAAGAAGAAAATTTTCGACCTTATAGGGCCGGCTTCAATACCCGGCATTGAACTTTCCGATCATTCGTCCTTTATCAAGTATAAGTATCCGGCCCTGCTGTTGACCGACACAGCCTTTTACCGGAACCGAAATTACCACCAGGCCGGGGATACCTATGAGACTATCAATTTCAGCTTTCTCACGGATAATATCTACAACATCATGCTGACCCTCATGGACCTGGGAAACATGTGCGAGCTTTTTGAAGATGGAGGGGAATGATCATGGAATGCAAGCAGGAAAGAAATCTGGAAATATGCAACTGTACCTATGAGCCCTGTTCACGAAAAGGCATCTGCTGTGACTGCATCATATATCACAAAAGGATGCGGGAGCTTCCCGCCTGTCTTTTCCCGGCGGACGCGGAGAGGACCTATGACCGATCTTATGAACATTTCGTCCGCCTTGTCCAGGCCGGGAAGGTGTAGGTACCGATAACTATCGGTGACCTTTACGATAATGATACAAAGCTTCCCTTCCAGGCGCAGCCTCCGGTTTCCCATGTGAGTTCACGTTGGGGAAGAAGGGCTGAAAGTTCTCTCCGGGCGGTCTTTTCGAAGCCTGGTGTGACAACCGCGAAGAATTCCCGGTCAGGATCGATAACATGCCGGCGGATTCGTTTATGCAGGGAAGGGACCGCGTTGGGGAGATCGCTCACGGTCTATACCCGTTCCAGAAGGGCGAGGGTCTCCACGTGGGGGGTCTGGGGAAACATGTCCCAGGCCTCGATCCACCGGAGCCTGTAATTCACAAGTTCAGGCAGTTCCCGGGCAAAGGCGGCCGGGTTGCATGACATGTAGAGGATTTTTTCCGCTCCCAGTTCGTTAACCAGGGGAAGCTCCTTCGGATGGAGCCCGGCCCGGGGAGGGTCCAGTACCAGTGTGTCGCAGCTGTCCCTCTTCTCCCGGAGAAAAAGCCGCGTGTCGGAACAGTGGGATTCCACGTTCTTGATGCCATTAATCTCAAAATTTGTCCGGGCCGAGTCTACGGCTTCCTCCACCACTTCCACTCCGGTGACACGCTCCGCTTTTTCCGAGATAAAAAGGGAGATGCTCCCCACGCCGGAGAAGAGGTCAAGGACCCGGCCCCGGGCATGGTCCCGGATGACCCGGTATATCTGCCGGGCCACGGACGAATTGGACTGGAAGAAGGAGTTGGGCGTAATCCTGTACTTGATGCCGTCGAACTCCTCCTGGATATATCCCTGTTTTACGGTCTCCATCTCCCGGCCGAAGCTGGTGTCGGCCAGGCCGTCGTTAAAAAGTAGGGAGAGGGAATCGACTTTATCTTTCAGGTAATCGATCAGATTATGGAGCCGGTTCTCCTCCTCCGCTACCACGAAACTTGCCATGATCTGGCCCGTGAAACGGGCCTGTCGGAAGACAACATATCGCAGGTATCCCTGGTGGCGCAGGTAATTGTATCCTTCCACCTCCCTGACAGCTTCCCGTATCTCTTCGAAAAGGGAACGGCTCTCCGGCTGCATGAGAGGACAGGTGGAAAGGTCCGCCACGAATTTATAGCTGCCCGCCTCCCGGAGACCGAATTTGCCGAAAGCGGTAACGAAGTCCATCCGGTTGCGATATCCGAAAGGTTCGGAAGGATGGACCTTTTCCACGGAGAATAGTTCCGGCTCCAGAGAATTCAGGTAGTCCCTCTTCATGAGAAGCTGGCCCTGGTATGGGACGTCCTGGAACATGCATCCCCCGCAGGTGCCGAAGTGGGGACACGTCGGCTTCATGTCCGGGTCCCGGTAGGGGGCCGCCAGGTCCTGGAAGAACTGTTTCTTTTTCTTTTTCATGGGGACCGGATACAGGCCACCGTTTCATCTGGCCAGTACATTTTACCGGTCATCAGATCAGTTTAAGGAGCGGCACGAAAAGAATATGAAGCAGGATGGCGATACCTGCAAGGGAAAGGGTCAGTCGTTTCTTAAAGGCCAGGGAAAGATTATCATGGGCCCAGGCCACGGCGAACCAGGGAAGACAATATCCCAGGGCCAGGAGAAAAAGGTTGGGGAACTTCCAGAACCAGTATTCCCATACCAGGATGCCGGCCCGGTTAAGGAGGACCTCAACGAAAAGGCCTGTCAGGCCCATGGCAACCGGTATAAAAATGCGATTCGGGATACCGAGGATCGTAATATCTTTTTCATCGGGAAGGGCCTTTACAACCATGATACCGATGACCGCGAAGAAGAAGGCGATCTCGATGGAGTATCCCACATAGATAAGATAAGCAGTGTCACCATTGACGGTCCACAGCGCGGATCGGCCCGTGACAGGGAGAAGGAGGGCGTTACCGATCTCCCAGGTCAGCTCCAGGAAAAAGAGGGATATGCCGAGATAGAGAGCGCTCCAGTTCTTCCGCTCGATCTCGGTGATGTAGACATAGGCCACGAATACCAGGAAGGGTACCACGTACCATTTCAACATAGAGGGGTCCCGGAGCATTTCAAGGGCCCGGAGAGTCGCATCGGTCATCTTTCTGCTCCCTGACAGGCTATGGATGAACTGTAAACTAAATCTGTCAGAGAGTCAAACCGAAATCAGTAGAGAGCCGGCCTTCCGGGCCGGGCCGGGAACCAGGCCAGGGAACGGCCTTCCATGTATTTATCCCGGAAACCTTCGGTTTCAGGCATGAACCATATCCCGCTTTGAAGGCTTTCTTTCACTGTTTTCGGTGATAAAATTTTACCCGCTTCCTTCCGGGCCCGGCGTGTGGTCTCTGAGGTTAAAGGTGCGGGATACCGGTTGGAACCCCTTCGGGAACACCAGTCCCACCTGAGGCAGTCCAGGAGGAATTCCCTTTCCAGAAGATTCAGAATGGCATTCGTCTTCATGAAAAAGGAGGCGGTATCCTCCCACCCCCGTTCAGGCGTGCCGATGGAAAGAGACACCTCCTGGAGTTTCTGGAAAAGGTTGAAAGGAGAATCGACCCCGCGCAGAAGTTCATCCAGGGTAAGCGGGAAACCGCCGCTGTTGTAGAGAATATCTACCAGCCGGGCTATCTCTTCTAATAGATCGATATCATTCTCACGAAGAAGGGGGGTGGACCGGACCCTGTAGGGAGGTTCCCGGTTAAAGGTAATCCCTTTTCCGGGACCTTCTTCCTGTTCCGACTGTTCCCGGAGGGGCGTGCCGGGAAGGAGCTTCAGGATTCCCACCTGGAAATGGTCCGCGCCCAGGGAGAAGATATTGTTAAAGGAATCGCGTACCCGCTCCGGGCCTTCTCCGGGAAGGCCCACGAGCTGGTCCACGTGGAGGTGGATGGTGGTTGCGTCAAGAAGGCGCCGGCATGCCTCTCGTGCCTTCTGCCACTCTCCCTTCCTGTTCACGGAAAGCAGGGCCTCAGGGGTCGTGGACTGGATGCCGACCTCGAACTGGAAGAGACCGGCCGGCGCCTGTTCCAGGAGGGTAAAGTCATCCTCCTCCAGGGTCCCGGGCATGATCTCGAAGTGGAAAGTGGTCGCCGACCCGCCCCACTTTTCTATGATATGTCTCCAGATGGTCCGGTAATGTTCGGGGCGGGTATTGAAGGTCCGGTCAATAAATTTAACGAGTTCAGGATTTGCGGCCAGGATCCGGTCGATCTCCTCCAGGACACGGCCGGTCTCCCGGAACTGGAGGGGAATGTCCTCCCGGGAAGAGAGGCAGTACGTACAGTTCCGGGGACAGCCCCGGCTCGACTCGTAGTAGATGTACCGGTTTGCCAGGTTCGCCAGGTCCTCTTCATCATAGGGAAAAGGTATCTCGTCGAGATGAAGAGGGGAAACTTTCATCATACCCTTCGGAGTCACTCCCTCCAGGAGAAGGGAACGGAAGGCCGCCTCGCCGGGACCGCGGATCACTGCCCGGACAGACCGGTGGGCCAGCCACTTCTCCAGGGTGTAGGATACCTCCGGCCCTCCCAGGATAATGACAGGCCTTTGCTTCCATCCGTCCATGATCTGGAGAAGCCTTTCCATGACAGATGAGTTCCAGATATAGACCGAGAGTCCCAGGACGGCGGGGGCCATCCTGCCGATCTCCTCGGCCATATCCATGGGTGAAACCGTAAGGGTCCACTCACGGATGGAAACATTCACGGAGAGGTCACGGAGGGACGCCTTCAGGTAATAAAGCGCCAGAGAGGAGTGGGTATACCGGGCGTTGCAGGTGGCCAGGAGGATGTCCCCTTCCGGGAGGGTCTCCACGAAGCCTCAGCGGATAAAGACCAGGATAAAGGCCAGGTAGACGATCATGGCCACAAGGCCGGTAAGGATGCTGGCCGGCCAGGAGATTTTCTCCGAGCGGCGGATCCCCAGGGTGGCAAGGGCGAGGGGCCAGAGTCCGCCGATAACCTGCCTGGGAATATCGAAGGCCGGGTGGAAGACCGGCTCGCCCCGGGCGATCAGCTTTTGACTCTCCGGGAAAAAAGCGAAGAGAAGAGTCTCCGGCAGCCACATGGTCAGCAGGGTGGGAATAAGTACCGCCACGGCAAGGACCGCGAAGTGTACTTCAAAGGAACCCTTACCTCCGAAGGCGGCAGCCACCAGTCGGGCCGTCCCCGCGTAAAGAATAACAGCCAGGATAAAGACAGGCATGGCGAAGAAAATTTCCCAGAAGTAGTATTCCTCGGCCGGTATGTTAAGAGCCGGGGGGAGCGCGGCGCCGAAACCGTTCATGTATCCGATCCAGACCGTGAAGGTGTAGAGAAGACCGATCATGAGAAGGGCTATCATACCGTAGGCCAGACGGTCATCGTCGTCCCTCAACTGACGTATTCGCCTATTCGGCCTGTACACGGGAATGACAAGGTATTTAAGAAGGCGGGATGTTTTCATGGCGCGTATCCTCAATAATGGATTTTATCATGTTCAGGGTTTATTCTTATGCGGAATCAGGGCAAGTATGAAATGTGGCAATGTCTTCCTCAGATCTTCCGGGAGAGGGAGAGGCCGTCCCGCAAAGGAATCCAGGAGGTTTCGAAGCGCTTGTCCGCGTAAAGGGCCTCGTTGAATAGCTGAACGGAACGGGCCGTCTTGTCCTTCGTGCCCGGGTCCGCCACGATCCCGTACCAGAGGGTGTTGTCTGTTATAAGCACTCCGCCGGGCCGGAGTCTGTCCCAGGCAACGTCGATAGAGTTGACATAATCTTCTTTGTCGATGTCGTTAAATACGATGTCAAAGGTCTCGTCCAGGGAACGGGATGTCTCCAGGGCGTCTCCCAGGTAGAAGCGGAGCTCGCAGGCGATCTCCATATCCCGGAAGGCCTTCTCCGCGTCAGTTCTGTTGCCGGGGAACATATCGGTGCAGACAATTGTCCCGTCAGCAGGAAGGGCCAGGGCGAAGAAGAGGGCGGAGTATCCGAAACCGGAACCGAGTTCCAGGATCTTTTTCGCGTTCATGGAACGGGCCAGCAGGTAGAGAAAGTGTCCCGCGTCGGGACCGATGATGGGAAAATCTTCTTTCTCTGCCCGCTCTTCCATGGCAAGGATGACCGGGTGCCGTTCGGGACGGAGGGAGAACAGGTATTCTTCCACGTGGGGGTCGGTTATGGGCAAGGGTCGCCTCCTTATTTCAGGAATACATTCGTGGCCGTGGCCCGGAGAAGAAGGGTGCCATCCGATTCCTTTTCCAGGGAACCTTCCAGGTAGATCTGATTCGTGCCCTGGCGCACTACCTCGGCCCGGCCGATGATGGTCTCTCCCGCCCTGGCCGGTTTAAGATAATTGACGCTCATCTGAATGGTGGCGCTGGCTCTGTCGGGCGCCAGGGTCACCACGGTTGGGCCCAGGACGTTGTCCATCATGCCGGCCAGTATGCCACCCTGGATGGAACCGTAGGGGTTCTCCATCTCCTCCGTGGGAGTGAACCGGCACTTGGCCTTCCCCTCTCCCGCGCTTATGAGTTCACCGTTGAGAAAATCGAAACAGGGGGGAGGGAGTTTTATCTCTTTGCTCATCTCTTTTCCGGGCTGGAAGATGATCCTATTTTAGGTGAGAGCGGGTCAAGGTCAAGCTCCTTTCTATAAAGAAGGGGAGAGATTGTAATAATTACATATTTTTACAGAGTGCATGCTATAGATTTTTTTGTTGATATAATCACATTTTTGGATAAGTATGATTGCCGGTAGCCTGCTACAGAGAAAAGGTAGTGGAACGGCAACCGTCAGGCGTGAAGGGAGAGGTATGAACGAACAATTATCAATCTGCATCGTTTCCGGTGATCATGGAACCGTGAAACATTTTTCAGAATATTCCAGAATCATGGAATTTGCTTCCTTCGCATCCCTTGAAGAACTGGAAAAAGATTCCAGGGACAGCTTTGACATCCTGCTGATTGACGCGGACCTTATTGAGAATATAGAGGCGAATCATCCCCTGTTACAGATAATGCCGATAGTGCTGGTAACGGACGACCGGGAGGGGATTCTTCCCGATTTCTCCTGTCACGGAATCGTCTGCCGTCACGCCTGCGGACACGTTATCGGAAAGGTCTTTGAACTGGCCAGTAAACATTTTTTTGCTATTAAAAGACTTTCACAGGAAAAGTCCCGGAACCGTTTGATAATTGAAGCCATACCTGACCAGCTTTTCGAACTGGAACGTGACGGGACCTTTATCTCGTACCATGGAGGAGTACACACCAAGCCCTTCCGAGACCCGGAGGAGTTCCTGGGAAAAAAGGTAACAGAGGTCCTTCCTTCGGGCATGGCGGAACTTGCTTTGAGCCATGTGTCGAAAACCCTTTCAGCCATGAAAATGATGAAGTACGAGTACTCCCTGGAGCAGAACGGGGAGACCCGCCATTACGAGGGACATATGGTTCCCCTTGGCCCCGACAGCGTTCTTACCGTGATTAGGGACATCACGGATTCCGTGGCCTACCGTTCCCTGCTGGAGGAGAGAGAGTACAGGCACAGCCTCCTTGTCGAGCAGATGAACGACGCGGTCTATTTCTACAGGGTCGACGAGAAGGGACCGGACAAATTTCTTGAGGTAAACCAGGCGGCCTGTGGCATGCTTGGGTACAGCCGGGAAGAACTGCTTTCCATGTCACGGAAAGAGATACAGTCCGAGAACAACCTTGATGACGGGCAGCAGTTCGTGGAAGAACTGAAAAGAAAGAACAGGGTAACCTTTGAGCGGCTTCACAGGAGAAAGGACGGAACCGACGTCCCGGTGGAGATCAACGTTCACAGGTTTACCCTGGGCGATGAGACCTATAATCTTTCTATTGCCCGGAACATAACCGAGCGGAAGGCCTACCAGGATACCCTGAAACAGCAGTACCAGTTTATCCGGGGAATGATCGATTCTCTGACCCATCCTTTTTATGTTATCAATGCCGCAGACTACAGGGTCGTACTGGCTAACCGGGCGGCAGGATGCGGGGATGAATATCCGGGTATAACCTGCTATGCCATGACGCACCACAGGGACGTCCCATGCGAAGAAGGGGAGCACCCCTGTCCCCTGCAGATGGTCATAGAGACGCGGAACCATGTGATGGTTGAGCATGTTCACTATGACAGAGAGGGTAACCGGAGGTACGTGGAGGTCCACGGGTATCCCATCTTTGACGAGGAGGATAACGTTGTCCGGATGGTGGAATACGCCCTGGATATAACCGAGCGTAAAAAGATGGAGATGGATCTGGTGGAACGGACCCAGGAGGCGGATACTGCCCGGGAAACGGCCCAGAAGGCGAACCGGGCAAAGAGTGATTTCCTGGCCACAATGAGCCACGAGATCAGGACTCCCATGAATAGCATACTGGGTATGCTCGACCTGGCACGGACCACGGACAGCCTGGAGGAGATGAACGATTACTTCCAGACAGCCACCGTGTCGGCCCGGCACCTGCTCAGTATCATCAATGACATCCTGGATATCTCCCGCATTGAATCAGGACACCTTAACCTTGAGAAAGAGACCCTTTCTCTCCATGAACTTATGGAGAGTGTAGACAGAATATTTCGAAAAGAGATTGAAGAAAAAGGAATTACGTTCAACCTGAGTATCGCTCCTGATGTCCCGGAAATGGTCATGGGAGACGAAACCCGCCTCAGGCAGATTCTCGCCAATCTTGTCAGTAACGCCTGTAAATTTACCGGGGAAGGTTCCATCTCCGTTATGCTTGAACTCTCCGCCAATCAACCGGAAGATGAAAGGGTCTCTCTCTGTTTTACGGTGCGTGACACAGGGATCGGCATATCTCCGGAACATCGGAAAAATATCTTCAATAAGTTTCAGCAGGCCGAGTCTTCCACAACCCGCAGGTACGGCGGCACGGGCCTGGGTCTCAGCATCTGCAAGGAACTTAGTTCCCTGATGGAAGGCTATATCCGTCTTGAAAGCGAGGAAGGGAAGGGAAGCGCCTTTTACGTCGATATTCCCCTGGAGATATCGGAAAACGTTCAGGAGGTGATTATCCATGAAATGTCTGAAAGTGAAATCAGGCGTTCTCTCCATCTTCTGCTGGCGGATGATAACCCGGTGAACGTAAAGCTGGCCCGGGCTATCCTCGAAAAAAGAGGGCACAGGGTTGACGTTGCAAAGAACGGTGAGGAGGCCCTGAATCTCTGCCGGGACAGCGAATATGACCTGATTCTCATGGACGTGGAGATGACGGTCATGGACGGACTGGAGGCGACCCGGAGACTTCGTAACGGGGAGGCGGGTGACCGGTGCCAGAAGCTTCCCGTAATCGCCATGACGGCCCACGCAATATCCGAAGTACAGAAAAGGGCTGACGAAGCCGGTATGAACGGGTACGTGACCAAACCGATCGACATCAATGGACTGGAAAACACAATACTGGAAATTGTCGGTTAACCCGGCATAAACGAGATCCAGGAATCGGAGCTCACCCTGACGGAGTTTTATTGCAGGCCTGTAAAGAACTTCGTTAACGCGTACAAACGATACATATCGAAGAGCATCAAACTGGTATCATCTGTTATATTTCTTGACACACATATATATGCATATATAACAATTGAGTGATGTAATCATTTTAATTAATGCTATTGATCATTACCCTTTTTGAAACCGGGGACCCTCCATGCCGCAAACTATCTTCCTTGTAGAGGACGAGCCTGTAACCGCTCTTAGGGAGCAGAAATTACTAAAGAAAGAAGGATACAGGGTCCGTATAGCCAAAACGGGTGAAGAGGCTGTTGAAAGCGCACAAACCTGTCCTGATATCGATCTCATCCTTATGGACATCGACCTGGGTGAAGGTATCGACGGAACGGAAGCCGCGCGGCAGATACTCATGGAAAGGGACATTCCCGTGGTCTTTCTCTCCAGCCACACGGAACCGGAAATCGTAGAGAAGACCGAGAAAATCACCTCCTACGGGTACGTCGTCAAGGAGAGCGGTAACGTTGTTCTCCTGACTTCAATAAAAATGGCATTCCGTCTCTTTGACGCGAAAATGCGGGAACTTGAGAAAGAGAAAGAGCTCCGGGTCAGCCGGGAACAGCTGGCCGAGTCCCAGAGGATGGCCAAACTTGGGTCCTGGCAGATCGACCTGGAGACGAATGTCATTACCCTGAGCCCGGAACACCAGCTTATGATCGGGGAGGAACCGGTCGAGGTCTCCATGCCAATGGACGAATATGCAAAGAATTATATTCTGGAAGAAGATTTGCCTCTACTTGCCGAAAAATTGAACCATGCGCGGGAGAATATTGATGATCTTGACTTCAGTGATAGCTGGGAATATCGATTAAAAAGGGTAAAGGATTGTGTTACCCTTGCCGTAACGGGAAGGTTTAAATCCCGGGGAGTTATTCAGGGGGCCTCCCAGAATGTAACCGAGCATAAAAAGATCGAGAAAAGACTTAGGGAAAGCGAAGAACGGTACCGAACCCTCTTTGAAAAGAATCCGGCCGTGATACTGATTATTGATTACGGAGATGGCCGTATCATTTTTGCCAATACCAGCGCAGAGAAGTTCTACGGTTGGAGCAGGGAAGAACTGATGGCAATGAATATATCGGATATTAACCAGCTTTCTTTTGAGGAAGTACGAAAGGAGATGGATAAGGCGTGGCAGGAGAAACAAAATGTCTTTCATTTCAGTCACAGATGCGCATCTGGGAATATTCGGGAGGTGGAGGTTTATTCTGTACCCATGATATGGCAGGAACAATCCGTACTGTTTTCTATTATCAATGATATTACTGAGAAGATGAAAGCGGAAGAAGCCCTCAAAAAGGCCTTTGAGGAAAAACAGGCCCTCCTGAAAGAATTGCAGCACAGGGCAAAGAACACCTTTTCCATCCTGTCCAATATGGTCTATCTTGAGGCGATGACACATGATTCAAGTGTGGTCAGGGAAGTTCTGGAGAATATCGAGAACCGTATCAGGTCCACATCGGAATTATACTCTCTTCTTTATGAATCCGGCTCACCCGGAGATACCAGGCTGGATTACTACCTCGTAAGAATAATGGATTCCGTGTTCAGTCTTTCAGATCCCGTTGAGATAACCACGGATATCATCCCGGTTACGGTAACAACCAGAGACGCAACCCATATTGGACTTCTGGTAACCGAACTGATAACTAATTCCGTTAAGCACGCTTTCCCGGGTAACCGGTCAGGAAAGGTTTCCCTTTCCCTTAAAGAAACGAAGTCAGGTCATTTACTGGAGATCACAGATAACGGTATCGGCCTGCCGCAGAACTTCGACCTGGAGAACACCGGTACCATGGGCCTTCAGCTCGTAAAGGGGATGGTTGAGCACCTGGGAGGTACCCTTAAGTACAAGTCGTCCGGGAAAGGGACCCGGTGGATGATTACTCTGGGAGAATTAGACCCGGTGCAAGATGGGATCTGAAAAAGTGAGGATAAAGAAGTCCCTGTTTCACGCCATAGTAGGATAAAGATGCAGTAAAAGCCCTATGGCCTTGCATGTCAGTTGGTACCGGTATTCCGTATTTTTCTTCTTTGAGCCGGGCACCCGCTCAAGGAGCCCTTTGCCAAGAAGAAATTCAAGCATTGATGTTGATATCCGATCGATTCGGGCTCTTGTGCCGATTTCCATGGCCGTTGCCATACCCTTCAATGTATAAAGAGACCGCATTATGGAAGCTTCATCTTCCGATACTTCAGGTAGAGGTCCGGTATAGGAAGGAAACTGTTTTTCAGGATGCCTGGCACAGACTGACTTGTATGACTCCTGGATAGCCCGGATGTCGTTCTCCTTGTTCCCGGTTAGCTGAAAGGTATGAAATACTCCCGCTTCTTTAATACGGTAGTCTACCTTGGCGAGGAATATGGGGAGGCCGCAGTCACTCGCGACATGGTAAAAACCGGTTTTCCATTTTTCAACTTTTCCCCTGGAACCTTCGGGAGTGAAAAGAAAAAATATTCGTTTAGATTTATGTTTATCCACGAAATTCTTAATGAGATCGACCTGTCCCTGGGGTTTTGAACGGTTTATCGGTATCCCGCCAAGCCAGAGTATAAACGTCCCCATCACGGGAATTCTGCACCAGCTCTCCTTTATGGAAAAATATATTTTAACGTCATTGTTTATGGCGGTACCCAGGGCAAAGAATATATCCCAGTTTGATGTATGGGGAGCGGCAATGGTAATGCCTGCCCCCTGGGGAACAGTAGGAGCCATTTTCCACCCAGTTACCTTAAAGATAATGCTGTAGAGAAGCTTGAAAATCGCTATAATAAGCCTGCCGTCAAATATGGTTTTATCTCTAATTGCAGGTGTCTCTCTGGTCATACCATACCTACTTTTTTTATGGTATACCCGCGATATCCAACTGAAAAATCGACAGGTCATACTTTGAAATCTTAATCAATTACTGAAGCAGTAAAGTGTATGGACTATCTGAAAGGTCAACGAGAAAAACTGTTATTGAGTACATAAGCAATGAAATAACCCCCCCCTTTAGGGGGGGTTTATTCTGCGCGTCTGGCATTATTCGAACCTGCGACCTGCGGATTCGTAGAACATCTCTGATTCTATTACATGTTACAGTGATATATTAAGAATTAGTCAACATATTTCAAGCTGCCTTTGTTGGCTCAATTTTCAAGATAAACGTTGGCGCCTATCTGCAAACTGTCCTTCAAATAAAGCAAGGCTACAGTTAATCTGTCCTTATTAAAAGGACAGATTATTCAAAAACTGTCCTTGACAAAAGGACAGATCGTGTGTATTCTATAGCTATGGCTTTACACCCGGTATTACTTGAAAAACTTAACATGGCCCTGGGGAAGGCCAGGTCCATACAATATATACAGCGTGATGCCCGTCTCTCTGAGGTGCCTGGCAAGGTTCACGCTGTTACTGGTATGCGCCGTTCAGGAAAGACCACATTCCTGCGCCAGCTTCTCGATGAGCAGCGTGAGAGAGTACCTTCTGAACGGGTATTGTATATCAGCTTTGATGATGAGCGGTTGACAGGTATCGAAAGCGATCAGCTTTCCCATCTGCTCGAGGAGTATTATCGCCGTTATCCTGAAAGCAGGGGTGAAGAAACGGTCTCCTGGTATCTGGATGAAATTCAAATGGTCCCGGGTTGGGACCGGTTTATCCGCAGGGTTCTGGACACTGAACAGGTTGAAATAGTCGTGTCGGGCTCTTCCGCCAGGATGCTTTCACGGGAAGTACATACCTCCCTTAGAGGGCGCGGAATGGAGACAGTGATACATCCGTTCAGCTTCAGGGAATTTCTTCGCTACCGGGGGGAGGAACCGTCTGAAGAGCCCCGTAAGTGGACCTCATCCGATCGGTCATTTATTGAGAAGCGCTTTAGGGAATATATACTTGAAGGCGGATTCCCCGAGACCCAGAAACTGAAGAAAGCTTTTCAGATTGAACTTCTTCAAGGCTACGTGAACACCGTGCTGTTCCGCGATGTGATAGAACGATATGAAATTACACAGGTGGCAGCTCTTAAATGGCTTGTACGCCATTGCCTGAGGAATCCCGCGGGCAGTTTCAGTGTTAACAAGCTTTACAATGATATAAAAGCACAGGGTCTTGCCGTGTCAAAAGACTCTGTTCATAAGATGTTTGGGTATCTCATTGACTCTTTCCTGATCTCAACTATATCACTGGCCACTGAATCTGAGCGTAAGAGGAATACAAACCCGCGCAAGATATACCCCGCTGATCCCGGGCTTATCAGAGCGTTTGATTCCAGCGGCCGGGAGAACACAGGACGGGCGTTGGAGACAACGGTTTTCAATGAGATTGAGCGCCGAAAAGGTGATGTCGGATATGTAAAGACAAAAGACGGCTTTGAGGTGGATTTCAAGGTGAGGTATCCAGGAGGGCCAACGGAGTTAATACAGGTTTGCGCTGAAATGGATTCTGAGGCAACTGCTGAACGGGAATTCCGGGCTCTGCAATATGCAGATGAAGAATCACCAGAAAAGACACGCACAATTATTCTGGTTATGAACCGTGAACAGGCAGATACATATACCGGGTCAGAAGTGGAAGTTAAGCCGGCGTACGAATGGTTACTTGAGGAGTACCCGCAGGAATAGAAGTCATTCCGCGTAAGCGAGGTCGAAAATTTTTTAAATAGGTTATACTGGCGCAATTCCATGATTTGCCGGTTTTTAAGGATGTATATAAGCTTATACTGAAAATTTTTAAGAATACCGGGTCAACATGCGGTTCTTCTGCGACAGGCCGGGAAAATCATCCAGGGGGGCGTTGTTCTGGGCCTCCATCACACTCTGCATATAGGCATTCATTTTATTCAGCGAACCAAAATCCCTGCCTTCAAGTAACTGATACAGATCAATGAAATAAAAAAACCTCCCGAAAGGGAGGTCTTCTGCGCGTCTGG
>CAZYBU010000013.1:60804-74689 GCA_964645775.1 uncultured Leptospirales bacterium
CAGGATTCGAACCTGCGACCTACGGATTCGTAGTCCGGCGCTCTATCCAGCTGAGGAGAGGGTGGCCGGGTCTCCGGGTGAAGCAGAGGAGCAGGTAGGGTGAGGTCGAAGAGCATCGGGGGCGGGTGCTGGTATAATCCAGCTTGACACTCTGCGATTATGAACCTACATTATAATAACATCTACGGATGAATCATTGTGAACATATACTATACTGCACACGCATTGCAACGAATACATGAACGGTCTATAGATCGCCTGCATGTGGTAAAAGCAGTCAAGGAAGGTGCCTTAATTCTGGATTATCCGGATGACAAGCCCTATCCCAGCCAGCTTGTGTTGCTTATAGTTGATCACAAACCGCTTCATGTTGTATATTCACTACCCGATGATAATTCTGGTATTGATGTCATTGTAATAACCGTATATGAGCCATCAGAACATGAATGGAATGAAACCTTTACCCGGAGGAGAGATCAGCTATGACATGTGTGATCTGTAAAACAGGAAGCTATTCAGCTGGTTTGACCACCGTTGTGCTTATCAGAGGAAATTCTGCGGTAATCATAAAGGAGGTACCGGCTCAGGTTTGTGACCAGTGCGGTGAGTATATTCTTTCAGATGAAGTATCTGAAAAATTATTACAAATAGCCCATGAAGCGCATATCAACGGTACTGAAGTCGAAATAAGGCGCTTTGCTGCATAGTGAAAAAAGCTATTCCCGGTTTCAACCGTGTACATGAAAACAGGGAACAGATCATGAAAAAACAGATACTTATAGCGACCATACTCATGGCAGCCGCATTAAGCGCCATCTAAATGACTGTGGTGGCTGAACCGAAGACAAGGCTTATGAATATGACAGAATCAAGACAAATTTTATCTTATCACGGTTTTCAAAACGGTAGGTTTAATGAAAGTAATGATAAAGCTGGTGAACTTTCATTCACAGCAGATGAAAAAGTTGAAAATATTAAAAACTGCAATGATCGACACCGCCGAAGAATTCATAACCGCCGTGTATTTTACGCCAGTGGAGCTATCCGCGCGAGTAAAAGCGAGGATTGAACAACACCTCCTAAAAACAGAACAGGGGTGCTGAAACTTTGCATCATGTGGAAACAAAAATGGCTGTAAGACCTGGGATGGTAGTAAGATATGCTGTGGCTATCAATCTGGTCCGCGCAATGGCAAGTGATAAAGACAGGGATCGAAGTTAAACAGGAAGATGTTGATAACTACTACGCCCGGGCAGTAGATAACAGGGCAGCATTATTTTAACCACTGTTTATCGTTCCTGATAAACTGATGGCAAGGTCGTAAAAACATACCTCAGAATTCAGAGGTGCTGGTGTCGTCACCAGGGGTTTCTCATTCTGCGCGTCTGGCAGGATTCGAACCTGCGACCTACGGATTCGTAGTCCGGCGCTCTATCCAGCTGAGCTACAGACGCATGCTATATATCGATACGCTCCGCTACTTTTTCTACGAGGGGAATTCGCAGGGAACGTTCACGAACAAGGAACAACGTCCCGGTAATCGCCAGGACCAGGTAGATACCGTGGAACAGGTAGATGGCGATCACCAGGGAGAGTTTCATGATCTTCACGCTGTGGGGCATGAGGATGATCAGAAAGTAGGCCAGGACCTGGACTCCGGCGATTACCGCGGCGATTACAAAGGCCTGGCGGGAATGCCAGGTTATTGATTCATCCTCGGGAAACAGGGCCATGGCCGGCATCCATCCGATGTAGGGAACATAAACGGCTTTTTTCAGCGCCGGCAGTACCTTTTCAGTTATACTGGATACATCCATTCATCAGCCTTTTCTTCGGAGAGGGGGGGATTCGAACCCCCGGTAGCGAAACACTACAATTGCTTAGCAGGCAACCCCCTTCGGCCTCTCGGGCACCTCTCCAGAACGTCAGGGTTTGAAAGATATCGGAGAGAGTGGGATTCGAACCCACGGGGCTATAAACCCAACGGTTTTCAAGACCGCCTCCATCGACCACTCGGACATCTCTCCGGGAGTCAATCTATGTCTGGTCGGGTTCCTGTCAAATAAAAATTAGCGGGACCCTCTTCCCGGGTCCTTCTCAGGCAGCTGTCCCGGACTCTTCTCAAGAAGAGTGTCGGTCAGGCGGAACCACTCGGTTTGCAGCAGGGCCAGTTTTAGCTGGTGTTCCGTAACCGCGTTTCTTTTGCCGTGCCATGTATTCATGCTGAGAACCAGGTCGGACAGGGGAATCCTCGCCTGGTAGAAGCGCCTCCTCTGGCCCTGGACAACGGAGAGGGCCACCCGTTCCCTCCGGATGCTCAGCTCCAGAAGCCTGGCCTCGCTCTCGATCTTCTCGTAAAGGTTCGTAAGTTCAAGATGCAGCCTGTTACGTCGATCGCTGGCAGAAAGGATCTCTTTCTTTCTCTCCGCCCGGGCAAGGGAGCGGCGCGCTCGCTCATGAACACCAGGAGCGTTGTAGGATACCTCAATGCCCCCATAGAGGATGTCGTTTTTCCTCCTGTTCATGGAGGATTCTTCGTGGGAGTATCCCAGGACCAGCCTTGCCGATGGGATGAGATCATCGGCCCTTTTCTTTACCTCCAGGTCTGCCTGCCGTTCCAGGAGGTCGAGGACCCTGACGGTGCGTGAATCATGAAAGAACGCAGCCAGTCTCCTCTCCAGGGGCACTTCATCATTCCATGGAAGCTGGAGGGTATCCTGCGGTGAAAGGGGGCCGGTGTATCCCGTCAGGGTCTGCACCTCCCGGAGAAGGGCCGCGCGCGCACGTTTCGCGTTCTCCGCGTCTTCTCGCCGGTCCAGATATTCCACATAGACCCGGTTGACGTCCACGTCCTCGGCCACGTGGCGAACTCTCCGGTTTCGCATATTCGTGAGAAGCTGTCCGTAGTCGTTGTAGAGTTTTCGGGCTGTCTCCAGGGAACGGGTGTTGGCGTACCACTGGAAGTATACGGTCAGGACAGCGGAAAGATAATCTTCATAAGCTTCGGTTATCTGGTACCGGGCGATACGTGTCTCCAGGCCGGCGATTTTCGCCAGAAGGCGGTCGGAACGGCCGAAGGCGTTCCTGGCGATGTCCTGGCCGATGGAGGCGCCGTAGCTTGAGACGTATCCGTCATAGGAAAAACTCGGGGTGACTGAAAAGGTGCCTTTCAAATCTGTGCCTGTTGCGGGGAAAAGCTTTGAAAGGGAAAGGCTCGCGTCCGGTCCGCTTCTGTCAGGGTCGGAAAGGTTGACCTGGTACTTCGCGGCCGCCGAGATGACAAGGTCCGGCGCCGACAGGGCCAGTTTCTCTTTATAAGCCAGAGAGAGGCGGTCAGCCAGGATGACAGGAAACCGGGTGTCGTTACGGCAGGACAAAGTCACGAACCGTTCCAGGGTCAGAACTTCATTCTCCTCCCCGGCCGAGAGGGGCAGGGTGAGAGAAATGACAAGAATAATAAAAATTTGTATTACCATCTTTCCTTTCATATCGATTTCCTCTTTGAAAGGGTCATGCCGGCCACATAACTGTAGATGACCGGTATTAGTATTAGCGTAATGAAGGTTGCAAAGATAAGGCCCCAGGCCATGGCAAGCATCATCTCCGAGAGCATGGAATCGTATCCCGCGATACCGTAGGCCGTGGGAAAGAGTCCCGCTACCGTTGTCAGTGTGGTCATGAGAACGGCCCGGAGGCGCGTCTTCGCGGCCGCGGCCACCAGTTCAGGCGTCACATTGCCTGACTCTCGCGAGAACTCCTGGAGACGGACCACCATAACGATGGCATCGTTAATGACAACACCGGAGAGCCCCAGGGCCCCGATGGCGCCGTAGAACCCGAAGTAGTTTATGCCGTGCAGGCGAAAGGCTATGATGATGCCCGCGATGGCGAAGGGGATGGCGGACATGATAATAAGTGGTTTCACAAGGGAGCCGAAGAGGATGGCCAGTATGGAGAAGATGAGGACCAGGACCATGATCACGGCCATACGGAAATTTCCGGATGATTCCCGGGTATCCTTCACCTCCCCTTCAAAGGAAATGACCGTGGTCGGGCTTTCGGACTCGATCTTCGGAAAGACGTTCGCCTCCAGGTACTCGGCCACAGAGAGGGGGGATTGACCCGATCCTGCCTGGATGTCCGCGTAAACCGTGGTGGTCCGCATGAAGTCCTGGCGGTTGATGGAGTTAGGGGCCTTGATCTTTGTTGCGTTAACCAGTTCTCCCAGCGGGACCAGGTAGTCTCCCTTGTTGGAAACAGGTATCGACAGGACCGAGGAGATATCCCTGCGACTGGATGGAGGTGCCGTGAGACGGACATCAATCTCCGTGTCGTCTTCGATAAGCTCATAGAGAATGGTTCCGTCAACAATAGAGCGGAGAATCTGTCCGGCCCTGCTCGGGTTAATCCCGAGTATGGCTGCGTTACTGTCGTCGATGCGAATGTGGTGTTCCACCAGGGTGACAGGACGGTTTACCTCAACGTTATGAAGGTCGGAATGATTATTAAGGGCCCGGGTAAGGCTATCCACGGCCTTTCTTCTCCGGGTGTCGTTGTTGTCCTGCACGGCGATCTCGATGGGGCTTCCCCCCTCCTGGCCGAACCGCCATTCCTTTAATCGGAACTTTTTCAGGCCCGCGACCTTACTCATCTTTTTCTTCCAGATGGATTTCAGTTCCTTAAGGGGGATGCCCCTCTGATCCAGGGGAATGAGTTCAACCCTCCACATGATGCGGTGTTCCTCGGCCGCGCTTCCCCAGCGGCTTTTTGCGACGGCTGTCCTGTAGGCCACTATATGCTTTCCCCGGTGTTTCTCCAGGATATCCTCTACTTTCCGCCCAAGTTTCTCCGTCTCCTCCTTGCGGGTCCCGGATTCAGCCTCGGCGTGGATTAACAGCTCGGCTACCTCCTCCCTGGGGAACATGACAAATTTCATGTCGCCCGTGAAAAGGATAAGGGCCGTAACCGGCAAGATGAGAAAGGCGGCCAGGACCGGCAAACGGAATCGGAGAAAACGAGCCAGGTGAGTCTCGAACGTATCCTCCAGAGGATCGAACCAGTGCCTTTCACCCATCTTCCCCGGATTACGTTCCTTCTTTCTGAGACGGTTAAAGATCCCAAAGGAATAGATGTTCCGAAGCCAGTCCGGCACCGGCATGGATATGTGTGCCGGGAGAATGAAGATCGATTCAATGAGACTCCCAATCAGTACCAGGGACACGATGACCGGGATGGGGGCGTTCATATCCCCGAAACGTCCCTCGAACCCGAGAAGTGGCATAAAAGCGATACAGGAGGTTATGATACTGGCCGTAATCGGCAGAAGGACAAAGGCCGTACCTTTTACGGCCGCCTCATTCACGGGCATGCCTTCCCTGCGAAGGCGGAAGATGTTCTCGGCCACAATAATGGCGTCGTCTACTACCATGCCGAGTACAATGATGACGCCGGCCAGGGTGATGTTATTAATACTATACCCCATGATCGAGGCTATGATCATGGCAAAGGAGAGAGAGAGGGGAATGCCGAGGGCGACCCAGAATGCGGAGCCGGCGTTAAGGAAAGCAAGCAGGACCAGGATAATAAGAACAAAGCCGATGGCCCCGTTGTAAGATACGATGGAAAGACGGTTCCGCACGTCCCTGGATCCGTCATCCATGTGCACGATACGAAGATTAGAATCCTTAGATGATTTCTGGATAGCGGCCACTTCTTTTCTCAGGGCGTCTATGGCGTCAAGAATACCATAGGATCCGTTTTTCCGGACACGCAGAAAAATACCCTCATGACCGTTGACCTTAAATATCTCCTTTGCCCTCTCGAAGGAATCATCTACCCGCGCCACATTTCTCAGGGTTATGGCCTGGCCTTCGAAGGTCCCCCGGACTGTCAGGTTCATCAGTTTTTCGGGCGTGTCAAGTTCGGACCGGACTATGACTCGTTCACTGAAGCGGTTTTCCAGGTCTCCGGCCGGTCTGCGGATGTGACTGTCCTTTATGGCGTTCATCACTTCCGTGAAGGAAAGAGCGTTGCCAACCATTTTCTTCGGGTCTGCCTCGATGCGGAATTCCCTTTTAAGGTAACCCCTCCGATCGATGGAATTGATGTGCGGCAGTTTCATGAGACGGTTTTCAATTGTCAGCATCGATTCCTGGAGCGTTCGCCTGGAGACGTCGTCCAGCATCCGTTCTCCTTCCATGTAGAGACCAATATCGATGATCGCTTTCTGGGATGTTCTGAACTGGCGTATGCGGGGTAAATCTTTTACCTCATCGGGGAGGTCGACACCCATTACGGTGTTCCTTATTTCAGATGTGACACTCTCCATGCTGGAAATTTTTTCATCGATCTCTATAATGATGCTGGATATGCCGGAGCTTGAGGTGCTTGTGACCCTGTATATACCGTCCACACCCCGGAGCTCGTCCTCAATGGGCCTCGTCACAAAGTATTCCACCTCAACGGGAGACGCTCCGGGATAGGAAACATTAATCATGACCCGGTTAAGATCATAGTTGGGAAGTTCTTCCTTCTGAGTGTTCTGCCAGAATATAACACCACCCGCAATGATGACCACGGTCACAATATTTACCAGAAGATGGCGTGAGGCAAAAAACCTTACGATGTTTTCTCGCATGATAGTATCTCATTCATAAATCAGTATTGATTGCTTCTCGTTTACACTTAAAAACATTTTCAGGAACAATTACTGTTAATAAATCATAATAGTATTATAGGAATTACACATTAGTGAGACCCCGCGACCCGGCAATCCGTTTTTAATTTTTTTCATGTTCACAAAAAAAATCAGGTGTGCTTCCGGTTCAGAAAATCGATGATTTCATCAATGGCAAGCACATGCTGAACCCCGCCGGCAAGGAGCGCCTCCCTGGGCATACCGTACACGGCCGAAGAGGCCTCGTCCTGGGCGATGGTAACGGCTCCGGCCTGGCGCAGGCGGAGAAGGCTCCGGGAACCTTCCCTGCCCATGCCGGTAAGCACTACGGCTGTGATCCGATCGGGCGGGTTCTCCACTACGGAATCGAAGAGATAATCGACCGAGGGCCGGAAACGATTTACCGGCGGTTCGTCCGTTACACGGGCGAAGAGGGACGCGCTCCTCTTTCGGTAAAGTTTAAGATGTCTCTGTCCCGGAGCGACAAGGGCCATTCCCCGGAAAAGTTCATCTCCGTCTGTGGCTTCCTTGACATGTATGGATGAATTCCGATTCAGCGTTGCGGAGAAAGAGGCGGTGAAACCTTCCGGCATGTGCTGGACGATAAGTATTGGCGCCAGGTCCGGCCGGAGCCTCGGTATCATCTTTGTGATGACCTCTACTCCGCCTGTTGATGAACCGATAACTATCACCTCGTCCACCCTCTCCTTCCGGGAATAGCCCGGTTTCTCGGGAACGGCCTCCTCCGTGAAGATGTTGGTATACATGGCGTCCGGGTGAAGGGCCTGCTTGACCGGTTTGTCTCCCTTCTCATTAAGTGACTGAATGAACAGGTCCAGATTCAGGGTGGGTGTTCCCGATTCTTCCATGAGAATGACATCCACGGCGCCCCGGGCCCAGGCCTCGTCTATATGCTTTTTCTCGACCGCGTCCGTGTAAAGAATAAAGACCGGCATGGGGCGATGGCTCATGATCTGGGCGAGGAGAAACAATCCGCTTTTTATCATCCCGCGGAGGACGATGACAAGACAGTCGGTATGGCGCCGCTGGAGCCGGTTGGGAACGAACTGGGGACCGGAGGTGGTCTCCACGGAGAGATGAGGGGCCCGCAGTTTCAGATTTTCCGTGATACGGGAACGTGAGAGGGCGAGTTCGTCGACAACGAGGATATTTATTTCTTTCATGTCAGGGTATGATCTCGGTCCCTATTCCTGCGTCGGTAAACAGTTCCAGAAGAACAGCGTGTTCCACGCGGCCGTCAATGATGTGGCTTTTGCTTACCCCTTCCTCCATGGCCTCCAGGCAGCAGGTTACCTTCGGTATCATGCCGCCGCTAATCTCTCCCGAGGATATGTACCTGGATACTTCATTTTTACTCAAAGTGCTGGCCAGGTTTCCCTTCACCTGTACGCCTTCAATATCGGTCAGAAGAATCATCTTCTCCGCCTTGAGTGCCCCGGCGATACGACCCGCGGCCGTGTCCGCGTTTATGTTGTAGGTACTGCCCGACTCGTCGTATCCAATGGGGGCGACGACAGGGATAAATTTCTCCCGGTCCAGGGTCTGCAGAATCTCCGGCCGGACCAGGCTGACCGACCCTACCTGGCCAATATCGACACGGGTCCCGGAATTGTCATGAAAATGTTTCTCCGCGGTCAACAGGCCTCCGTCTTTTCCGGAAAGTCCAACGGCCCGGCCGCCCACCATGTTTATGTTTTTCACGATCTCCTTGTTGACCTTGCCCACCAGGACCATCTCCACGAACTCCATGGTCTCGTGGTCCGTAACACGCATTCCGCCCACGAACTCGCTCTTCTTCCCCACCTGGTCCAAAAGCTTCCCGATCTGGGGACCGCCCCCGTGGATCACAACCGGGTTTATGCCCACGAGTTTCAGCAGAACCATGTCCATGGCGAAGGACTTTTTAAGATTTTCCTCGATCATGGCGTTGCCGCCGTACTTGATAACAATGGTTTTCCCGTTAAAGTCCCGGATATAGGGAAAGGATTCAATGAGGGTATTGACCTTCTCAATGTAGCGTTTCATCATCTGCTCCCTCTTCCAGTATGTTTCTTCAACTGTTGCCAGGTCTCAATCGATAGTCTTTCGCTGAACCTGTGGGGCGTGTCCGCCGGGTCCAACTGGAACGAGACGTTCTTCAGGGTATCGTCCCCGCGGGAATAGAGGAAGAGGGTGCAGGATACCGTTTCGTCATTTTCTTCAAGGGTCCCGTAGACCGCGAAGGTGGCGTTATGGTTGCGGGCTAAATCCTCAAGGTCGCGTTTATTAAATTCGGAAAGACGCTGGATGTTTCTCTGGAGGATGATCGATTCCACGGTCATGACCGGTACGATGGTCTCTCCGTCCCCCTTCATGCGACGCAGAACCATATCCCGGTAGTACTTCAGTTCCACGGCGCCGGAACGGTTCCCGTCAAAGCCGAGAAAAAGGTAGCGGTTCTCCATTGAGAGAACAGTTGCCAGAGAGAGGACGACAAAAAAACCTGCCAGGATGATAATACGTCCTTTTATGTTTTTACCGTCGTCCATCATTCCAGGTAAACCTTCTCCTCTGCCGGTACCTTAAGGTCTGTCGGCAGGTCCTCCGGTTCCACCGCGAGGGAGGGAGCTATCTCCACTACGCGGACTTTATCCGGAATGTCTATTCCCGCTTCCTTCAGCCAGCGGCGGTGAAGGTTAGATATCTTCTCCCGGGCGCTCTCGGCCGAGTCCGTTCCCGTGGCGTTTTTTACCGGCGCGAACTCTTCGTCCCGGGCGGCCTCTATGATTACGTTTTTATCCGTCAGGGGGAGGGCGTCAAAGACGAACTTCTCGAACTTGTATCCGTTTATCTCCTTCTCCCCTTCGGAGGTTATGACCTCCAGTTTTTTCTCCGCCGTGTGATAGGGGAGGAAGATGCGGCCGCCCCGGGTCAGCTCTTCCAGGAAAGAGACCCGGAACAGATGGATGGCCGGGCTGCCCGCGGAGTAGACCAGTTCCCCGGATTCATCGGTCATCTGCGCCTTCTCTTCGCTCAGGTCGGAGTATTCCACAACGCCGATATTCCCGCTCTCCAGGGTCACGAATATGCCCACCTTCTCGTGGGGACCGGTCTTCTTCAGGCACTTGCTGGTGATGTCGGCCTTGTCCTTCTCGTGGTATCCGACGAATACCGGGTCGATGATCCGGACAAGAGGATTGTCCACCTGGAAGTAGGAGACGCACTCGATTCCCTTCTCCTTGAGCCAGTCCAGGGCCCCGGAAGAGGAGATGGCCGTAAGGCTTCCGCCGTGGCCGTCCGGGTTGCGAAAAAGCCGGTTCTTCTCCGCGAGGACCATCTTTCCCGACGCGTCCAGGGATGGGATCATGTTTTGACGAAAAATCCGTATTGAATCCGGGTTCAGGCCGAAGAAGTTCATGTCGTTAAAACAGGCCACGGTCTCCTCGTGGTTCGTATTGGATGTCATAACCATGTAAGGTATCTCCACGCCGTACTTATTACCGTAGGCCCGGATCTTTTCCGCGTGGATTTCGAAGAGGGTCTTCTCGGAAACAGGGCCGATGGGAAACTTTCCCTTGGGGCCGTCGTAGCCCAGGCGGGAGCCCTGGCCCCCGGCAACCACGAACGCGGCCACCTTGCCTTTGCGGATGACATGCTCACCGAGTTTCGCCACCTCTGCCCGGGACTTTTTCTCTTCATCGGTTTTCGGCAGGGGAACGTAGGGGGCGGGAGAAAAATCGGGAGTTTCCGCATGTTCCCTGTTCCGGTAGAGTTCTTCCAGGTGATCGAGGTCGACTTCAGCGAGCTGGTCTATGAGCTCCTTCTTTTCGTTATTGCTCAGTTCGTTCCAGAACCGGAAGACCTGCTCCTGGTTGTGGTCGTAAACTTTTTTGATGGTCTCGTTGTATCCTTCAAACTGTACCATGGATCGCTCCTTACTCCATTTTCTTCAGCAGTTCCGCGAAGAGGGGGATGAGTTGTTTTTTCCGGGAGAGTATTCCCTTCAGGTTGTATATGTTGTCATCTATCTTAGGATAGGCGATAAGGCTGATGAAATGAGTGTCGCCCGCGATTAAAAGAATACTGTTCAGGTTTACGATATCAGTGACCATGAGGGCCGCGAACAAAGTCCCGTTTTTATTGTTAATTTCCTCGAGGGACCTGACGATCTCCTCCTTGCGGTCCATGATCTCGTTGGGTGACATGACCTCCACCTGGCTCACCGTGAAGGACCAGGGGTCCTCATCGTAACGTTTCTGGTCCATGGTGAGGATCTCATCCGTCGGTTTTTTGCTCACCATGGAGGCGGCGTTCATGATGTCCTTCCCGAGCCGGTCGATGGAAAGGTCCGTGATATCGGCCAGGTAATCGGCTATCTCCCGGTCTGTCTCCGTGGTGGTGGCCGACCGGAGAACCAGTGTGTCGGAAAGTATGCCGGCCAAAAGGATAGAGGCGATCTCCTTCCGGAGGGCAACCTTGTTATCAAAGAAGAGGGAGGCGATGATGGTCGATGTGGAACCGACGGGCCTGTTAATGAAGGTGATCGGCTGGCTGGTGTAGACGTTCCCCAGGCGGTGGTGGTCGATGATTTCCAGTATGCGGAAATTATCGATTCCCTCAACGGCCTGGGTCAATTCATTGTGGTCTACCATTATAATTTTCAGATTCGGTTCTTTCATCAGGTCGCTCTGGGTAAGGACCCCGATCACATGGTTGGATTCATCCACCACCGTGAGGGTATGGGAAACAGTCTCGTCAAAGAGACCCTTAATGTTGCGTATAGAGTCCTCTTCCCGGACGGGACGGATATTGTCGTCCCCCATGGTTTCTACCGGCGTGGAGTAGAGGGCCAGCCAGGAGGTGGTGGAGGTGTCAAATGGGGAGATAAGAATAGACACCCCTTTCTCATCGGCCATTTTTTTCAGGTTTTTATCCAGGGTTTTGCCGCCGGTCACAATCAGGCATCGGACTCCCTGGTCGATTACGAACTCCTGCACGTCGGGACGGTTTCCCACCAGGATGATCAGGTTATGGATCGGCATGGGATTGATGTGGTTTCTGAAAGAATCCAGGTCCTGGGCCGCCACCACGATCAGCGCCTTGAAGAGCTGGTCTTCCTGGTGAAGGAAAATGGGCTGGGCGTTCAGGGTCTCGGCCAGGTGATTCACCGACGTAGTTATAATCCCCTTCTTCTGGGGATTGATCTTCTCCAGCATGTTTTCAGCGAATGCGTTATAGTGAAGAGAAGAGAGGTAGGTGTTGTCGTCATCCACGATGGGAAGCATCTTGTAGTTTCGGCTGTTCAGGATCTCCAGCGCCTTCCACAGGGGAGTGTGCCGGCTGATGGTCACCGGGTCGGAACTCATGTAGTGACGCACTCTCGGTATCAGGTCACTGATGAAGACCGGGGCCGGCACGTTGAACCGATCCAGGATATACTCAGCCTGAAGGTTAAGTTTGCCTGCCCGGGCCGCCATGACCCCATCCTGCCCCATCTGCTGTTTCAATTCGGCGTATCCTATGGCTGCCACGATCGAATCGGTGTCCGGGTTTTTGTGGCCTATGACGTAGGTGATGTCCCTGCTCTCTCCGGTGGTGCTCATTGGGTCTGCTTGTCCTCGTAAAGCTTGTAGAGCCGGTCGGTCTCCGCCGGGTTGAGGTTGTATTTGAAGGCGGCCTCTTCCACCAGCTTGCGGATCTTAAGGTCGGGCTCGTCTTTCAGTCTGTTGGAGATGAATTTTACGGCGTTTTCGTAGCTCATGGCAGATTCCTCCTGTTGTGGCGGGTCACAGGGCCCGCAGGTATTCAGGTTTAAGGACCGACTCGTCCCTGCTTTCAAGCACTTTGTCCAGCAGTCGCAGCAGGGACGCCTTCTCCCCGGGGAGTTCCGCCTTCAGGGGAAGGTAATTGGACGCGTGGTTTGAGGTGAAGAGACAGGGCCGCTCCGCGCTGAACCGGTTGATGATTTCTCTAAGTTCCGCCAGAAGTTCAAAACGGTCTGGCAGGGTGAAATTCCCCTCCTGCATGTCGCGGTAGAGGGGCGTGTTGGGCAGAAGCATCAGGGTCAGGGCCGAAGCGTAGTCGGGCTGCATATCGGTCAGCACCTTTCCCGTGTCCCGGGCGTGTTCCCTGTTCATTTCAAGTCCGCCCAGGCCGAGAAGCACGGTCTGGGAGAGCAGGATACCGGATTCCCTCACCTTGCGGGCCGCCTCGATCATGTGTTTCGGAAGGGCCCCTTTCTGTATCTTTCGGAGCAGGGGCTCGTGTCCGGTTTCGATCCCCTGGTAGATAATGCCGAGGCCCGCCTCACGAAGACGGACCAGTTCATCCACGGTTTTTTTCAACAGAGCCTTGGTGTTTCCATACACGCCTATCCGTTCTATGGATGGATGCTTCTTCTTCGTGTGCACGAAAAGGTCTACCAGGTCGTCCGTCGGCAGGATGAGGGCGTCCCCGTCCGCGAAAAAGGCCCTGCGGAAACCGATTCCGTGCCGGGCCGCCTCGTCGATATCGGAGCGGACCAGGTCGAGGTCCTTCACCCGGAAGGGATAGTCCTTGTAGGTGCCGCAGAAGGTGCAGCGGTTATGGGAACACCCCACCGTTACCTGGATTATAAGGCTTCGGGCCTCGCTGGGGGGACGGATGACGTTACCTTCGTAATGCATAGCGTACCTTTATGGCGATTCTTTTTGGGAGTCTCTTTTTTCAGGGTCGGAGAATCAAGCGAAATTTCGTTTTATTAATTTGTATGGGATATTGATACTAATTTTTGGATTTATTTGCACACATGGAATTCCGGGAACCGGGAGGTTTCGATGGAATCGGGATTTCCAATGGTATTTCTTTATATTCTGACTTTTTTAATGAAATAGTATTCAAGGGCCTTTGCTCTCCGGGAACGTTCTGTTCTTTTTGTTCTCCTGAAATCTTTTTTGCGAGACCTTGCTCTCCGGGAACGTTCCTGAATTCCGACTTCGTCGAGATTACTTTTTCCTCTGGCACATTCTCTCCAAAATATTTCATCGTGGGGGTGTTAGCGCGAACACCCCCACACCCCCATCGCGCCGCTGCCGGTCGACGCCATTTTGTGCCTCCTGCACGGCGTCGACATTCGAAAATCCTTTTTCAGCACGTGGCCTTTCTTGCGGTCATAAATCCATGCCATCGGGGATGTGCGGCATCCTGCCTACATCCCCTCGTTTCCTTCGG
>CAZYBU010000014.1:0-74260 GCA_964645775.1 uncultured Leptospirales bacterium
CTGCGCTCCTTCATGCAGGCACCTCTGTTACTGTGGTTGATCCCCATGGGAATATCCCCCCGGCTGACCTGGCCCAGGTGGAGCAGGACGTCAAATCGACGATTGACGGTATCATAGGTTCCCTGGGTCCCGGCATGACACGCGCGAGCACCATGGCGTCCCTTATTGGATATCCCCTGGGTGACCCCATTCTTTCGGGAGAGAGATTCGACCGCTTCTTCTTTGGTGTGTCACTAAATGGGGCCGTAACGAATCCCCGGGCTGTAACCTCTTCCAGTTCCAATAACGAGATGCCGGGTTTCATGGGTAATCCGACCCTCTATTTCGGGTTTCCCCTGGCCAAACGTATGGATTTATTGATAAAGTTCATGGCCTATGACGACAATCTCTACCTGCCTCCCATTTCTCTGGCCGGAATACAGGTCACTGCCTTTGATATCTATACCCTGGGGACCCGTTTCCGCTGGAACGCGGTGAAACGATACGAGGTCTTTCCCGGTCTCTTCGAGTTTGCGGGCCTGACTTTGAGCGGGGGGCTTAACCTGACCTACGGGCGCCTGGGCCTCTCAGGGAAATTTCCCATGCCGGCCCCCACTGTAACGGTCACAAATGTCTATCCTGCACCTCCGCCTGCTACTATCGACGTGGACCTTGCTTATATGCCTGACATGGATCTCCTGGCCCGCTGGTTCCAGGCCACGATAACAGCCCAGGCCACGGCCTTTATCGATTTTCTCTGGATATTCGATTTCTACCTGGGGCTGGGCATCGCCACCGGCCTGGGGTTCATGGATATAGAGTTTCAGTCCACCGGCGATATGACCACGACTCAACCAGATGTTATAGCTGCCAATGGGGACGATGTCTTCCTTAACGTGGATATAGATTCCGTGACCCGGCACTTTCCGCCCCTTATCATGCCCTACGCTACCCTGGGATTGGACATGAACCTCTTTCTTTTTCACCTTACGGTGGAAGCTGTCGTGAATATCTGGAATATGCAGGATGTGGCGCTCCAGGCAAGCTGGCGGACCCAGTGGTAAGATACTATCCGGTTTCAGTTGATGGAGGAACTGCGGGAAGAGAGGCCCGTGGTTGTCAGATCCTGGTTCCGGTTCCCTTCGATCTGTATCTCCTGAAGATTTTCAACGTTCAGTCCCAGTTCACGGGCCGACTCAACGTAAAAGTTTATAACACTCTTGATTCGCCGTATGGCTTCACCCTTTGTTGTTCCGTAGCAGTTGATATCCAGCTCCGGGCAGTTGGCGATAATTTCATGTTCGTTCTCAATAAGCTTGACCGATATTTTCATCTACGGTTCCTTTCAGGAGGGATCGTTATATTTACTATCGACATCGCATGGTTTGCTCATTAGTTTCTTGCGTCCGGGGGAATAACTATGCTCCAAGATATGCCAAAAGAGATAAATCCGAAAAAACCTCACAAAAAAATAGGGAAAAACATGGGGGGTACCGGGAAAAATTCCTAAAAAATAACATATTTCTTGACAAACTGACTTTTAATGATTAGATGCAGGGAAATTTGTTGACAGTGGAACCCTAATTGAGTATAAAAAAACCGAACAGAATGGTTTTTCAGCATATTACTGTAGGGCTTCAGTTGGCGGTTACCATTCTGATATTCGTATACGGCGGACACTGGCTGGATGAAAAATTTGATAAGCGGCCGCTATTTCTCGTTATAGGTACTGTGGTGGGGATGACGGTTGGGTTTTATAACCTTATTAAAGAATTGAAGGCCATACAGTCGAGCGACACCAACCAGGATGGCGATTCCGATCGGAGAAGCCGAAAGTGGTTGTAATCTGCGTAACAACAAGGAGTGCCGGGTGAAGAAGTACATTGTTCTTTCCGTTATCACTATCCTCTATGTTGTTTTTCTTCTTTTTCAGCTTTCACCCGCAGATCATGGAGGCCATCATGGCCATGGCATGAAAGACCTGGTTGTAGGTCACCTCACGGACCATCCCATTGAGCCGGTTACGATAAAGAGTGAAGATCTGGTTCATATCCGAACTATGAAGTCGATCAATAATTTTATCGCCGAGGATGTCAATGGTCGGCTTGAGCGCGTCACCATAGACCTTTCCGGTATTGGGCTGCCCAGCTCAGACATGAAGATCACGAAATGGGTCATGATCATGTGGTTTGTTTCACTCCTTTGTCTTCTTATTTTTATTCCCGTGGCCCGGACCCTTAAAAAAAGCGCCCGGGGCGCGACCCGCTCCAGGTGGGTCAATCTCTGGGAAGTCATGATCGGCTTTGTTCATGATGAGATCGTGGAGCCGAATTTCGACCATAAGTATGTCAACAGGGCCATGCCCTACTTTCTCAGTATATTTTTCTTTATCCTGTTCAGTAATCTTATAGGTCTCGTTCCAGGCATGGCCACGGCCACCGGTAACCTTGCCGTGACCCTGGGACTCGCTCTTTTGACCCTTCTCGGTATGGTCGTAATCGGGAGTGTCAAGCAGGGTCCTCAATGGATCATTACCGGGATTGTACCACACGGAATTCCCATTCCCCTGTTTCCCCTTCTCTGGCTTATCGAGGTCCTCGGTCTTCTGATCAAGCCTTTTGCCCTGACGGTTCGACTTTTCGCCAACATGACCGCCGGTCACGTTGTGATTATTATATTCCTGTATCTTGTGATGATGTACCAGAGTTACTATGTGGGTATCGGGTCGGTTGCCGGCTCTCTTATGATGTATCTTCTCGAGATACTTGTGGCCTTTATTCAGGCCTATATATTTGCCGTGCTCTCGGCCATGTTTATCGGATCGTCCATGCACGCACACTGATAGTGCTTCATCCGTTCCTGTTACAGTCAGGGACTGGAGGAATAGATCGGATGGCCGAAGGGTCGTCCGGAGGAAGAAAAGAAAGGATTCCATTACGATCTGTTTGTCCCGGCTTTCGCGGACAAAACACAACTGAATGAGGAGGATACAATGGAATATTTAGGTCTTTCATATCTCGGGGCCGGGCTGGGTGCCGGCTTAATTGTATTTGGTGCGTCCCTCGGTATCGGACGTCTTGCGGTTGGTGCTATTGAAAGTATGGCCCGTCAGCCTGAGATGAGCGGCGACCTCCGTACTTCCATGATTATCGCAGCCGCCCTGATTGAAGGTTTTACCTTCTTCGCTCTGGTTATTACCTTTATGCTCGCGACTCAGTCGCCTCAGGAAGGCGGTAACAGCGGCTTCGTTAAACCTGAACCTACTCCTGTTGTTGCCTATCATATCGAGAAGTAACGTCGGGGATACGGGATGGAAGTAATTACAGAAGGCCTGCTGAAAGTTGATCCGGGGCTATTGCTCTGGACTATCATCACCTTTGTCGTGCTGCTCCTTCTCCTCTGGAAGACGGCCTGGACCCCCATCGTAGAGGCCCTTGATTCAAGGGCCGAGAGGGTTCGCGGAGACATTGAGAACGCAGAGAAGGCCCGGGAAGACGCGGAACGGCTCCTGGCTGAGCACAGAGAGATGATGGCCAAGGCAAACCAGGAAGCATCAGAAGTGATCAGCAAGGGCCGTGAAGAAGCAGAACGTATGAAGGACGATATCGTTAAACGGGCACAGGAAGAGGCCCGTCAAATGACGGAGCGAGCTCGAAACGAAATTGATGCCGCCCGTGACAGGGCTCTTGATGAGCTTAAGAATGAAGTCGTCATTATCTCTACGGAGATTGCTTCAAAGATCGTAGTTAAAAATATTAACCCGGAAGACCAGAAGGGTTTTGTTGAAGAGGCCCTTAAGAAAATCGGGACAGTTCAGTAAGAGCTGAACTGTCCCGAGTCTCTCCGGCAAAATCTTTAATGGTCTTGCAGGCGAAGTGTACAGTTTGTCGTTTATCTATGCGTTGGGATAACTCATGTGAGCGGAAATGATATAGCCAGAGTCTACGCATCTTCCCTGATAGATGTGGCCCGGGATAAAGATTCTCTCCAGCTGATTGAAGAGGAGATGGCTTTTCTCGTCAATCTCTACAAGGAGGAGGATGATTTTCAGAATTTTCTGACTAATCCAGGTTTTTCCCGGGGACAGAAAGATGATTTAATCGACAGGGTGTTCAAGGGGAATCTGTCTGAATATACAGTTAACTTTCTTCACCTTCTTATTGAGAATGACAGGCAGGTCCTTCTGGAAGAGGTCTATGATTCCTGCCTGGAACAGATCGATGATATTTACAAACGGATGAGGGTGCTGGTTACCACGAGCACGGGCCTGACGGATGGGATGCGCTCATCCATAATCCAGAGGCTGAAAGATGTGTACGACAGGGAGATTATTCTTGAAGAGAAGGTCGATGAATCGATCCTGGGTGGTATCCAGTTAACTCTGGGAGACCTGGTGATTGACGGATCTCTGGCTAAGGATCTGAAAAATATACGCAATAATCTCATAACGAGAAAGATCAGGAGTGAAGTGGCCTATGAAGATTAAAACCGAAGAGATCAAGTCGATTCTCAGGAAAGAGATCGAGGGTTATAAATCAGAACTGGATGTCAGTGAAACCGGTACCGTCATCCAGGTAGGTGACGGTATTGCCCGGATTCACGGTCTTTCAAACGCCATGGCCGGGGAGATGATCGAATTCAGCAACGGTACCCAGGGAATGATTCTGAACCTGGAGGAAGATTCCATAGGGGCGGCTATTCTGGGAAATTATCTCGATATCCAGGAAGGGGACAGCGTGAAGCGACTGGAACAGGTTCTTGCTGTACCGGTAGGAGACGCCCTCCTGGGTCGTACCCTCTCTCCCCTGGGCAACCCTCTTGACAATCAGGGCCAGGTGGAGAACGAAGGAATGCGTCTCGTGGAATTCAAGGCCCCGGGCATCGCCTTCCGTCAACCTGTAAGCGAGCCTATCCAGACAGGACTCAAGGCCATCGACTCAATGATTCCCATTGGTCGGGGGCAGAGAGAGCTTATTATCGGTGACCGGAAAACCGGTAAAACCGCCATTGCCATTGATACCATAATCAATCAAAAAGGTAAGGATGTTATCTGCGTCTACGTGGCGGTGGGACAGAAAGATTCGACCGTGGCCGGCGTTATCCAGAAATTAAGGGAACACGGCGCCATGGAATATACAATTGTTATTGTGGCCGGCGCCGCTTCTCCCGCTCCACTCCAGTATATAGCTCCCTATGCCGGTTGCGCCATGGCGGAACATTACATGTACGACAAAAACCGCCACACCCTTGTTGTTTACGATGACCTTACCAAACAGGCAAACGCTTACCGGGAGATGTCACTTCTTCTCAGGCGGCCTCCCGGACGGGAAGCCTACCCGGGTGACATCTTCTATTGCCACTCCCGGCTCCTGGAAAGGGCGGCCAAACTCTCTGATGATCTTGGCGGAGGAAGTCTGACGGCACTCCCGATAATTGAGACCCAGGAGGGCGAAGTTTCCGCATATATTCCGACGAACGTTATCTCCATCACCGACGGTCAGATATACCTTCAGCCGGACCTTTTTTCAGCGGGCGTGCGGCCTGCCATTGATGTCGGTATTTCGGTTTCACGGGTGGGAGGCAATGCGCAGATCAAGGCCATGAAAAAATACGCCGGCTCCCTGCGACTCGACCTGGCCCAGTATCGGTCCCTTGAGGCCTTTGCCCAGATGGGAACAGAACTCGACCCGGCCACCCAGCGTCAGCTGGACCGTGGCGAGAGACTTGTGGAGATACTCAAGCAGGGCCAGTATCAGCCCATGGATGTCGCTGATCAGGTGGCCATCGTATTCCTGGGCACCCAGGGTTATCTGGACAGCATTAAAACAGAACATGTCCAGGACTTTGAAGAAAAATTCGTTGATCATATGAGAAACGAGCATTCGGATATTCTCGATTCTATTCGGTCGACCGGTCAGCTTGAAGATATCGAGAATATGAAGAAGGTCTGCGGTGATTTCGTTGAGCGTTACCTGCAGGGGCTCAAGGGCTGATAGAATAAGGAGAGATTCCACGTGGCTAACACCAGGGACATAAAAAACAGGATCAAGTCGATCTCCAATACAAGGAAGATCACCGGCACCATGGAGATGGTTTCAACGGCCAAGATGAAAAAGCTCCAGATGCGCCTGAACCAGTCCAAACCCTATGACGACAAGATCACCCAAATAATGCAGAACCTGACCGATTCAGGTGTGACTTTGGAGGGGAATCCCCTTTTCAGGAAGAGTGAACACCCTTCCCGGGTCATGATATTACAGATCACGGGAAACCGGGGTCTCTGCGGCAGTTACAATGCCAATGTCATTGAAAATACAAGAAGCTTCCGTAAAAAACTGGAATCTGATGGAATTGATGTTGATCTCTATGTGATAGGGAAAAAGGCGATCAGTTTTTACAAGTTTATGAAGGAATCGATGTTCAAGCAGGAAGTCAATCCTGATGACAAGGTCTCCTTCGATGACGCCGCGGCTTTCGCCGACGAGTTAAAGAACTTCTTTATCTCAGGGGAGTACGATGAGATTTATCTCTCATACACGAGAGTGATCACTACCACGTCCCAGAAACCCCATATCATGAGACTTCTTCCCATCCTCCCTGAAGAGACGGGGTCGAACGATAAGGCGAAATCTTACGGCAGCGACCTGGAATATATTTTTGAACCGAATCCCGACAGGATTTTTTCCTATATTCTTCCCCTCTATCTCAAGATGAAGGTCTTCGCGTCCTTTCTGGAATCAGCGTTTTCCGAAAATTTCGCCCGACGTGTGGCGATGAAGAACGCGACGGACGCTTCCAAGGACATGATTCGTGAACTTACCCTGACCTATAACCGTGTGCGTCAGGCAAAGATCACCACGGAGATTGCCGAGATCGTGGGAGGGGCCGAGGCCCTCGAATAGACTGCAAGGATTGTTAAGAGGAGATTATCATGAGCCAGAAAACAGGAAAGGTTGTACAGGTTATCGGATCCACCCTCGACGCTGAGTTTCCTGAAGATCAGTTGCCTGAAATCTATAACGCCCTTGAACTTGAGATTGAGCTCATGGGTGAGAAGCGAAAGCTGGTGGCCGAGGTCCAGCAGCACCTGGGAGGTAACAGGATTCGTGCCGTTGCCCTGGATTCAACAGACGGCCTGAGACGGGGAGCTGAAGCTATTGATACGGGTTCCCCAATTTCTGTTCCCGTCGGTGAAGAGACCCTGGGAAGGATTTTTAACCTCCTGGGAGAACCGATCGATGAGCGGGGACCGGTAGACGTCAAGGAGAAGAGGCCCATCCATCAGCCTTCTCCCAAGCTCGATCAGCTTGACCCCAGTACCGAAGTTTTTGAGACAGGGATCAAGGTTATCGATCTCCTGGCTCCCTATATCAAGGGCGGTAAAACCGGTCTCTTCGGCGGGGCCGGTGTGGGTAAGACTGTTATCATTATGGAACTTATTAATAATGTCGCCCAGCAGCACGGCGGTTTTTCTGTCTTTGCCGGAGTGGGTGAGCGGACCCGTGAAGGAAACGACCTCTGGCTCGAAATGCAGGAATCAGGCGTTATTGAGAAGGCCTGTCTCGTCTACGGCCAGATGAACGAGCCTCCCGGAGCCCGTCTCAGGGTTGCCCTTTCGGCTCTTACCATGTGTGAATATTTTCGTGACATGAGCGGAAGTGACATCCTGCTATTCATAGACAACATATTCCGTTTTTCACAGGCCGGTTCCGAGGTATCGGCCCTCCTGGGGCGTATGCCTTCCGCTGTCGGTTACCAGCCGACCCTGGCAACGGAGATGGGCGCCCTTCAGGAGAGAATTACCTCCACACGGCAGGGTTCCATTACTTCGGTACAGGCCATCTATGTGCCGGCGGATGACCTTACAGACCCGGCCCCGGCTACGGCCTTTATTCACCTGGACTCCCAGACCGTTCTTTCCCGGGGTATCGCTGAGAAGGGGATTTACCCGGCCGTGGATCCGCTCGATTCCACTTCCCGGGCCCTGGCGGCCGAGTTTATCGGAGAGGAACACTACAACGTGGCCATGGAGGTGAAACGTATTCTTCAGAGATATAAAGACCTTCAGGACATCATCGCCATTCTCGGTATGGATGAACTTTCCGAAGAGGACAAACTCCTGGTGCAAAGGGCGCGTAAAATCGAACGGTTCCTTTCCCAGCCCTTCTTCGTCGCTGAGCAGTTCACCGGCATGGCTGGTAAATTCGTTAAGCTTGAGGATACGGTGCGAAGCTTCAGGTCCGTTATCGATGGAGAGTACGATCATCTTCCTGAACAGGCCTTTTTCTTCCAGGGGCCCATTGAAGATGTTGTTTCCCGGGCCAAAGAGCTTGAGGAGAGCTGAAAAATATGGATCGAAGCATACAGTGCAGTGTTATCACTCCTGAGCGAGAGCTATATGAAGGGGAAGCCATGTATATCGCCCTGGAGGCCCATGACGGTCAGATGGGCTTCCTCTTTAATCACGCTCCTATCATCTCGGAGCTTGGAATCGGTGAAGTGCAGCTTCGGAGAAACGACGGTGTTGAATATCTGTGCGTAGAGGGAGGCGTGGCTGAACTCCGGGAAAACAGGTTAATCATACTTGCGGAACACGCCTATGTAAAAAATGATCTTGACGCTGAATCTATCAAGCAGGAGCTTGAAGGGTTAGAGAACCGCAGTACCGGCGGGCCATCCGGGGAATGGCTGAAAATTCAGCAGGAGAAGCGGCGACTCAAGGCCCGACTTAAAGTCGCTTCCCGCTGACATTATTTCAATCAAGCACGAATCAGAGGGATGCCCAGCGGCATCCCTTTTTGCGTTGTGATTGTAATCTTGTCAATGAAGGCTGCTCTTTTTCCGATAATATACTGACAGAATGTATTCTGTACCGGCTTCTTTTATAGTTGCTAAAAAACCTTTGAAGGTTTAGATACGACGATATTGAATCATGACACAAAAGGACCACGACAATAACGGTTTGAAATCCGGGGGTGCTCCTGATGGTGAAAGTTCTATCGCCATTTCGGATGAGATGAAAAAGCGGCTTCCCGAGGACTTTGACGTAAGCGATATCGGTCGCATAGATCTGAAGGAAGCCGAGGACGTTGCCCGTGACGACACCCTCTTCCTGACGGAAAAGGATCTGATTGAGGGCCTGGAAGATTTTGAGCTGATTCCCCTGGACGAAGAAGAACAGACTCCTTCCTCAGGAAGTGAACCGGCTGATTCTGTGTCTTCTCCCCGGCAAACCCCGGCTAAAGAAGAGTACGAAGCCGTAAGCGAGGAAGATATGGATGAATCCTCATCCATGTCAACTTCCCGTGAAGATATCCCTCCTGGAGAGCCCTCTGAAGATGGAGCCGGGAGGCCCGCCTCGCCGGAGAGTACATCCTCCCCGGAAGAAGATACCTATGATGAATCCCTTGTCATGCTCGATGAAGATGAAGATGAGGGAGCATCCACCATCCTTCCCGCAGAAGTGGATGACTTTTTCTTTCATGAGGATATTGAAACGCCTGATACGGCCGGTGAAATAACCGGGGAAGGGGAAACAGTCGATGAAGCTGAAGATGAGAGTCAGACAGATGAGAGTCAGGTAGAACCTGTTACCCACGTAATGGAAGACGCTGAAGAAGATCCTTCCAGTGCGTCTGAAAAGGCCGGGGAGGAGAGGCAGGACCTTCTGTCACCCTCAGACGAGGATGAACTGATATCGGATATTATTGAAGAAGTCGTTTATGATGGTGAACTGGAAGAAGAGGAACAGGATGAAAGGGAGACCCCTTCCGGGGATGCCGTACAGGAAAGGGCTCCAGAGGGCCTGAGCTCACCTCAGGGAAAAGACGATGGCCTGGAAGTTGTCCTGGACAGTGAAACATTTTACTCGGAAAGCCAGGAAGCTGAAACCACGGTAAGCGTTCCCGAAGTGTTTTCTGATACAGAGAAAGCAGACACAGAGCCCGTGGACCGGGAGAAACCAGCGGAGACCGTGGAATCGGCCCCCGGGGAACCGTTTGAAGAGACAGATTCCGGGGAAGAGGAGTACCATGAGCAACAGGATTATGTTCCCGAACCGGCCCCGGAAGCTCCAAGCGAAGTCCTCCCCGATTCACTCCATGGCCTCGCCTCGGACAGGGAGAACGCCTATATCATCGACGATAACCTGGTTGAAGGTATGGGTATTGAAGGGCCGGTGGCTCTCTATACCGGTGAGCTGGACAAGGTAACAGTACATCTATCTGAAACCGCGGAGGGAGAACCGGTCATTCTCAAAGAAGCAGATCGGGAAGAAGACCGTGACAGGATCGCTTTCACCCCGGTCGAGGCCATCGCCGGTTACGACGATCTGTTTCTGGATTTCGAAGATGAGGAAATCAAGTATCGGGATGATGAACTGGAATTTATTCACAGCGCCATTATTGATGAGGACTACAGTCGATACCTCCGCCAGATAGACGTGTATCACGGCCTGCGCAAGGAAAAATCAATAACCAGCGCCATAGAGATCATGGGTCTGACGTTTAATGAACTCGAGTCTATCGAGGACAAGCTCATTGGCGAGGAATACAGTCATGTGGACCTTGATAGTATGGTCGGGCTTTTCCGTCCCGCGGAGGAAGAGAGGCTCATCAGGGGTGTTTCCAGGGAGTGTAGTTACCTTATCCCTTCTGAAGACAGCCTTCTTGACTCAGAGAAAGAATCAGTTGAGAATGATATTGATTCGAATTGGGCCATAATCTGGGAAGAGGATGTGGACCAGATAAAGTCCGGTCTTGAGGCTCTGGGTGTTGACATACGGCCGGAAAATATCCAGATTGTTGATACGGTTTATAATATAACCGATCGGGTAGTGATTTTGGAAGAAGAGGATGATGTTGATCGCTTTATCGATCAGTTCCCGGAACCGAAACAGGAAGATCTGGCCCGCCTTCTGAAATATCTTGACGGCCTCTTCGAAAAACTTCCCGAAAGCACGGTAAAGAGATTCGCTGAGTCGGAATATTTCGATATCTATGTTAACCTCCTGAATGATCTGGGTGTGTGAATATGGGGCTCAGGGAAAAGGCGCTGGAATTCAAACAGAGAATAAACCGTGATGGTCAGGAGACCCTCATGGACAGGATTGCCGGTCCCGCAGAAACCGAATTTGTCGATGAAGAGAGTTCTCCTGAAGTGGATGGGGACTCCAGCCTGCAATCAGAAGAGAGTATGCTGCCGGTAGCCGCGGAGAATAATGAAATCGGGGAAAGGGAACTGTCGGTTCCCGAGATGGAAGAAAAAAGAGAGAGCAGTGAGTTCAAATTTATTGAAAACGAGGATGAATTCTTTCTTCCAGATGAAGAAAATTCTCTTGAAGAGGAAGAGATGATAGAGGAAGAAAGCACCAGCAGCGAGGATATTCGTCTTACGAGTGAAGATCTGACGGCCCTTCCCCCGGAGGATGAGACCGATGACCTCTTTTCGCTCCCTGACGATGATGGAGAAGATGCTCTCTCCAGGGACGAAGGTACATCGGGGGATATAGAGGAAAGCCGTGAACATGAGCGTCCCTATAATCTTGAATACCGTGAAGACCTCATGGGACCGGAAGATGACCCTCTGTTTCCGGTGTCCGATGAGAATGTTCCGAGAAATAGTGAAGACACGCCTCAAAAGATTGACCCTCCTCCTTCACCGGAGCCTTCCGATAGAGATGTAATCGATTCCGGTGACGGATATACCCATGAGATCCCCGGCTCTGAAACAACAGAGAATGATGAAGACTATCTATTTTCATCCGAAGAGGAAGAGATCATTCGTGAAATCGAGCGGGATCTTCTCGGATCGGAAAACGCGGACCAGGTATTCGATACTTTTGTGTTCGCGGTTATGGGACAGGTGGGTGTCTCTTCCGCTTCCTGTATTTTGCCCGACCTTGAGACAGAAAAGGAATGGAGACTCGTCGATTCCAGGGGTGTGACGCCTTCCGGAAACCTTGTCTTTCAGGAGGATGAAGGTATCCTTTTTCAATGCCTGAAGAGAAGGGATATTATTGATATTGAGGATCTCAGGGAAGAGATGAGCGAGGAGTATTATCGGTATATCGCCATTGACGGACGGCTCCTTGTCCCCCTGATAGGGGAGGAGACGGTTCCGGGTGTGATCGTTCTTGGAAATCATATAAGCGGGCAGGAATATTCCCGCGATGATTTTCAGTTCATTCGACGTCTTGCCGGTACCTCCGGAAAAGTATTGTATCATTTTCAGAAGGATGAACGCATACGCCGGGAGATTAATCGTCTGGAACGTCAGAAGCGGTTCAATGATGAACTTGAAGAGATTCACAGAGACCTTCTCAAGACGGAAACCCTGGCTTCCATCGGACTGCTGGTTGAAGGTTTTATGAAAAAAGCCGGCATTGAAAGCTATACCTTCTTTTTACATGACCCCCAGGATAATCTGTATCATCCTCTTTTCACGGAACGTGAAGATTATTGTCTGATTGATGAACGAAATACCCGCGTTGATGGAACAGTAAGACTAATTTCTGAAATGGAGGAGGCTGTCCCCCCCCTGGTGTTATCTGACCCGGACCGTTCCCCCCTTCTGGCCGGGACATTCGCCGAGAGCCAGATACGCAAGATGAACTCTCCCCGGTTTTATCCCGCCCTTATGGGAAATCGGGTAAGCGGATTTATCGCGCTTTTCCTTGCGAATGAGAAGGCTGAGACAGATGAGATCGATTACAAGATGGTCCGTCTGGCGCGTATCATGATCCCCCTGCTTCAGAACATCCATTCCGGTACCTTCAGAGACGTTCATTTCATGGACAGCATCGAAATCGTCTATCGGAGAATCGAAGAGGAAATATCCAGAGCTTTCCGGCTTAAGGTACCCCTTACCCTGGTCCTCTTTACCATACGGAATTACAGGAAACTCTATGATCTTCACGGAAGTGATAAAATCTCCCGCCTGATCCATGAATTTGAAGTGACAATCACAGCCCGGCTGGGCGATTCAGATTTTTCGGTACGTTATGATCGGCACAAGGTGATTATTGTGCTTCCCGGTAAGGACAGAAAATTTGCCGTCCCCCTGGCCAGTGTTATTCGGAATGAATTGGTACAGAAGATGGCGGACAGTGAGATGCAGCTCCTTGTTTCCTTCCTGACAGCCGAGTTTCCGGAAGATGGAAATTCTGTTTATGAGCTTATCGATTCCATAGACTGATCTTTTTTATTCTTTCAGTTTCTATGGCTAACCTGTTTAATATTTCTACCCGGGGATGCAGGAGAGGGAATTTTACCGTGAGCTATGGAAGACCATACTTTCCGGAAAAGAATGGAGGGGAGAGTTTCATAATCGGAGAAAGAACGGAGAGCTTTACTGGGAACAGGCTTCCATCTCTCCCATAATGACCGATGGTGGCGAAATATCCCATTTCGTGGCGGTGAAGGAAGATATAACCGAGTCCAAGAGAAATGAAATCGCTCTCCGAGAGAGTGAGAAACAGCTCAGAAATCATAATGAACGGATGCTCCAGGACCTGCGGCAGGCGAGAGAGATAATCGACCGACTCTACCCCATGGACGTCCCGGTTATGCCTGGTATCTCGGTAACAACAAGGTTTATACCAATGGAAATGGTGGGTGGAGACTTTTACACCTGGTACAGCGGGGAACCGGGCGTCATAACTTTTCTAATGGGTGACGTGGCGGGGCATGGCGTGCCGGCCGCCCTTTTTCTCTCTCTTGTACGTTCAATCTCCGACCGTCTGATGCCGGTTCTCGGAAAACATCCTGCCCGACTTCTAGATAGCCTTAATCGTGAACTCATCGGCTCCCTGTCTTCGTACTTTTTGACGGCCGTGGCCCTGACTATCGAGATCAGGAAAGATAGGAGCGGCGCCCGTATCAGCCTGGCCAGTGGAGGTCATTCGCCGGTCCTTTTAGCGAGGAAATCTTCCGCTTCCATGGAAGACCTTAATCCTTCGGGAAAACTTCTGGGTGTGCTGGCGGATATTGGATTTGAAGAAGAGAGTCATGAACTTTTACCGGGAGATCGAATTTATCTGTACACGGACGGATTGATCGAGGTTATGAACCGAGAAAAACAATTGATCAATTTGGAAGGGGTACGTAGTATAATCATGGATGGCGGAGGAGTTACGCTTGACGAAAGTATTGATAATCTGTTAGTGAGTCTCGATAGATACAGAGAGGACGCCCCTTATGGGGATGACCTGTTGCTGATTGGGATTGAAATTGATAAGGGAACCGATTATGTCGAATGATCTGAACATGTATATTTCGGGAGAAAGTCCGGAAGTCGGTGAGCTCTTCGACTGGATTAATTACGCTGAGATAGGCATCCTTATTCTTGACACTGATGGTACTGTACGACATAGCAATCGGTTCGCCTTTGATTCACTGGAGCTTAACACCAGACTGGGCTCTTTCCATGATCTCCCTGGAAATAATATTGTCGATTATACAGGGGAATTCATCATAGTCCTTAAACAGGCTGAGAATGATCCTGACATCAAGGGAATGGAACTTCATGTCACATCCCTGGATAAACAGGAACGATGGCTATTGATCGATTGTCACAGGGCAGAGTATAAACAGGGGGATATTCTGGAAATCGTCTTCAAGGATATCACATCATACAAAAAGATCCAGGTTGCCCTGTGTGAATCGGAAAAACAGCTTAATTCCATTATTGAAACCATACCGGATGTGGTCTACCGCCTTGACCCGGAGGGCAGGTTCACATTTATAAGTGAAGCGATTCGAGATTACGGTTACGATCCAGTGAAACTTATCGGTACTTCCATGCTCGAGATAGTCCATCCCGAGGACAGAGGCGAGGCTCGTTATCGCGTCAATGAACGTCGTACCGGCAAACGGAAGACACAATCCTTTGAACTGCGAATAATGGTCCCCGGCCATGATTACCGAACCGTGGAAGTGGAAGATACTCTCCTGAATGGCGCCCGTTTTTTTTCAATAAGCGCTGAAGGTATTTATGTATCGGAAGATGATGAACAGAAGAGCTTTATAGGTACGCAGGGTATTGCCCGTGACATCAATCGTCGTATGAATGCGGAAATCAGCCGGGATGACGCGGAGATGAAATGTAATGCCGTGCTCCAGTCCCTTCAGGATGGATACTACGAGTTTGATAATAATAAAAAGGTGCGGTATATTAACCGAGCCCTCTCCCGGATTTTCGGTTATGATGAAAATGAGATCAAGGGTATGTCATATTATGACCTGGTGGCCCCTGGAGATCATGAAACCATGGACAGGGTGAACGATGATATACTTAGAACAGGAAAGCCGACGGATTTCAAGAATCTCTCCATCATTCGTAAGAACGGTAAAAAACGCGTGCTGGACGGTTCCGCTTCTCCCGTATATTCACTTGAGGGTAAGGTTATCGGAATCCGGGGTATCGCGCGGGATGTAACGAAGAGAAGCAAAATTCAGGATGAGCTGCTCCAGGCCCGGAAGCTTGAGGCTATCGGTATACTGGCCGGCGGTATCGCTCATGATTATAATAATGCCCTGACCGCCATTATCGGCAATCTCTCACTCGCGCGTATGGAGGCTAACGATTGCAGTGATAATCTCAAAGAGATTCTCACTGATGCAGAAGACGCCTCCATGAAAATAAAGGAACTGACTCAGCGACTCAGTACCTTCGCCCGGGGAGGAAGGCCGGATAAAAAGCTTGCAACCCTGGATGATCTTCTCGAGGACACGGTCGATTACTCGCTGGAGGGATATGGCGGGACCTGGAACCTGGATATCGAAGAGGGCCTCTGGAGCGCGGAGATCGATGTGATGCAGATTTCCCAGGCCCTCCAGCACATCCTTGTAAACTCGAGGCAGGCCCAGGACGACCAGGGACATATTGAGATTAAGGCAAGGAACATAAACGTCGAAGAAGAGGTATCTCATCATGAGATATCACTGCAACCGGGTGAATATGTCCTTGTATCCGTGAAGGACTCCGGTAGCGGTATCGAAGTGGAGGAGGTTCACAGGATATTTGACCCCTATTATTCCACCCGTGAGATGGCCAGTGGTATGGGTCTTGCCATAAGCTACGCTGTCATTAAGAGACACAGGGGCTATATCGATGTCGTTTCGGAAGAGGGAGAAGGGGCCGAGTTTCTTGTCTATCTTCCCGCGGTTACCGAAACCACCCCGGGTATGTGAAAAAGAGGCAAATAAAGGGCGGGAAGGCGTTTATTGTACTTTTCAAGTAAGGCTGACCGCAATAGTTTGCCCATTGTTCAGTCGGATTCCCCGATTGTTTCGTGAAATAGTATGTGAGTGAGGAGTACATGGTCGGAATAGAAAAATTTAAAGTTAAGCCATATCTGCCGGAAAAGCTGGAGTCCTTGAGGGAGATCGCCGACAACCTCTGGTGGGTCTGGAACTTCGAGGCCTTTGAGCTGTTCAAAAGGATAGATGTGGAACTGTGGGAGGAGGTTGATCATAATCCGGTTCGCCTTCTAGGCAGTGTATCACAGAGTGTCCTCGATGAATTGGCCGAGTCTGAAAGTTTCATAGCCCACATGGAGAAGGTTCACGAGGAGCTTAAATGGCATCTCTTTAGAAAATCCTGGTATGATGACACTGACGACAATCCTGAAGACGCAATGATTGCCTATTTTTCCATGGAGTTCGGACTCCATGAAAGTCTTCCTGTCTATTCGGGCGGTCTTGGCGTACTTGCCGGGGATCATCTGAAATCAGCCAGTGAGCTCGGTATTCCCCTCTGTGGCGTAGGTCTTCTCTATCGACGAGGGTATTTTCGCCAGTACCTGAATTTTGACGGATGGCAGCAGGAACGGTTTCCCGATTTTGATTTCTACAATCTGCCCATACGCGAGATAGAACGGGATGGTCAGCCTTTAATCATTGAGGTTGAGTTTCCTGGACGGAATCTCTACGCTAAAGTCTGGGAGCTTCTTGTGGGAAGGACACGGCTCTTTTTTCTGGATGCGAATATTGACCAGAACTCCCCTGATGATAAGGCCGTGACCGATTATCTTTACGGAGGCGATCATGAAATGCGGGTCATGCAGGAGAAGCTGCTGGCCGTGGGCGGAATTAGACTCTTACGAGAGCTCGGGATACAGGTTACCGTCTTTCATATGAACGAAGGGCATGCCGCATTCCTCTCCCTGGAGAGGATTCGGCTCGCCATGGAAGAATATCACATGAATTTTGATGAGGCCAGGGTTTTCGTTAGCGGCAGTAACGTCTTTACAACCCACACTCCGGTACCTGCCGGGAATGACCGTTTTGATCCGGCTCTGGTGGACCTCCATTTCAGTTCCTACTATGAGAAGTTCGGTATCAGTCAGAAAGAATTTATGGCCCTGGGAAGGGAAGACCCTGAAGACGATAAGGAATTATTCTGTATGACGGTCCTTGCGATAAAGACAGCGGCCGGATGTAACGGTGTCTCACGACTCCACGGTCACGTGTCCCGTAATATGTGGAAGAACATCTGGCCTCATTTGCCGAAGGATGAGATTCCGATTGGTCACGTTACCAACGGTATCCAGAACCTGGCCTGGACTTCCGACGAGATGATGAGGCTTTTTAACCGGTATCTCGGTCCCCGGTGGATTGACAATCCAACGGACGGTTCAATCTGGGAATCGATCGACCTGATCCCGGACTCTGAACTCTGGAGGGCCAGGGTTCGTCTCCGGGAACGCCTGGTATCTTTTGCGAGGCAGCGTTTATACCGCCAGCTCATAAATCGAGGGGTGCCGCCCCGGGAGGCGGAAATGGCTCACTCAGTTCTCGATTCGGACGCCCTGACCATCGGGTTCGCCCGCCGATTCGCCACGTACAAGAGGGCCACCCTCCTTCTCAGGGACATTGAGCGGCTCGCCTCTATCCTGAATGATAAGGAGAGGCCGATCCAGATCATTTTCGCGGGCAAGGCCCATCCACGGGACAACATGGGAAAGGAACTGATTAAGCAGATCATACATCTTACCCGTGACGGAAGGTTTCGGGATCGCGTGGTCTTCCTTGAAGACTACGACATCAACCTGGCCCGATACCTGGTCCAGGGTGTGGATGTCTGGCTTAACAACCCGATCCGTCCCAAGGAGGCTTCCGGAACGAGCGGCATGAAAGTCATTCCCAACGGCGGCCTGAATATCAGCGTTCTGGACGGATGGTGGGATGAGGCTTATAACATGGAGAACGGATGGGCCATCGGTAAGGGAGAGGAGTACGATGATCAGGGATACCAGGACGAAGTGGAAAGCCTTTCTCTCTATGATATCCTGGAAAAGGAAGTCAAGGCATCCTTTTATCAGAAAGGGGTCAGCGGGATACCCCAGGATTGGATTAAAAGGGTCAAGGAATCCATGAAAAGCCTTATCGGCGAGTTTAACACGAACCGGATGATCAAGGATTACACGGAGATGTATTATCGTTCCGCCCATCATAAGGGAAGAACCTTGATCAAAGATAACGGGGCCGTGGCGCGTGATGTGGCTAACTGGAAGAAGACCATCCAGGAAAAGTGGAAGGGAGTAAAAGTCCTGGATACACGACGGGGGGAGAGTGGTGAGGTTACCGTTGGGTCTCCCCTGCAGATAACCACGGAGATCGAGCTGGGGAGCCTTACGCCTGACCAGGTGGAGGTCGAACTCTACTTCGGTTCAGTAAACCAGAATAACGAGATCACCAACGGTGTGGCCCTGCCCATGAAACACGTTTCTAACGAAAACGGGAAGCATACCTACCAGGGACAGATTCTCTGCCTCAAGTCGGGTCAGTTCGCCTATACGGTTCGGGTCATACCCTACCATCCGGAACGGGTTCGTAAGTTCGATCCGGATCTGCCCGTTACCTGGAAATAGCCGGGCCTATCGTCCCCAGGGCCAGCCCGCGGGGCCGGCCTTAAGGGTAATGGCCAGAAAAATAAGGACAGGGACCAGGACCGCGGCAAGGAACAGGGTCTGCTCTGTCAGTATGGAAGGTTCGATGATTAAAGCCGCCGCTATGCCCGCCAGCGCCCCTCCCAGGTGGGCCTCATGACCAATATCCGTTGATTTAAGCCCCACGCCGTAGAGAGTGACCAGAATAAAGATAAAGGCGAAGGTCCATGCCGGAACCGGAAAGGGAAGGGGAAAGATAATGATACTCCCCCCTGGAATGAGAAAGATGGAAGCGAATATGACCCCCGCGATCGAACCGGAAGCCCCTACTGCCCGGTAGTTGAAACGGGTAAGGTTGAGGAGGAGTGCCAGCAGGTTTCCGGCCACTCCACTGGCAAAATAGATGGCCATAAGAATGAGGGAGCCGTACTTTGCCTCCATGAGGGTGGCGAAGGAGAAGAAACTGAACATATTGAAAATGAGATGGCTCCAGTCGGCGTGAAGAAATATCGAAGTGAGAAGCCTGTACCATTTGCGGCCCTTAAGAACCGCCTCTACGTCGAAGCAATATTTTCCGTAGATTGAAATACGGGAAAAGGCCAGGTAGGATATCAGAACCGTGAAAGCGATGTTAACCAGGGTAAAAATGGCAAGATGTTCCATATTTATTAATTTTCTCCCGCGATCTCAAGGTTTAGTCTTGCAAAAAAATTTTCCATGAAACGGTGCCGGTCCTCGGCAAGCCTGCGGCCCTCCCGTGTCAGCATTCTGGTATGAATGTGCCGCAGTTTGACGCGGTATTCCCGGTAGGCCGTGTCATCGATGGTATAGGGTTTCGTGGTTTCGATGGAAACGTTCGGGTCATGCAGTTTCGCTCCCACCTCTCCCGCGAAAAGGAAGGCCCTCCCCAGGCCCACTGCCCCTATGGCGTCCAGCTTGTCCGCGTCGTAGAGGATACGTCCTTCGGGCGTTGAAGGAGGGGCGTCGGTCCTGTATCTGTGGGTCGCGATGGCCAGACCGATCCTTTCGGCCCGGGACCGGTCGCAGCCGGAATCGATTAAAAAGGTTTCGGCCCTCAGGCTCCCTTCCCGGGCGTGACAGATGTCACCTCCCGATGCGTCCTCGTCTTTGCGGGCGATATCGTGGAGCAGGGCGGCCAGTTCCACGATAAAGGGATCGGCATCCTCTTCCGTCGGGACAATATGACGGCAAAGACGGACGACCCGTTCCACGTGGTCCCAGCCGTGACTTGGGGGAACCCCTTCCATAGATTTTCGGGCGAACGTACGGGCCGCCTCGAGAAGATGTCTGTCGGGAGATTCCATCAGTCTATCTTCAAAATGCTCAGGAAAGCCTCCTGAGGAACCTCCACGGAGCCTATCTGCTTGAGGCGCTTTTTCCCTTCTTTCTGTTTTTCCAGGAGTTTCCGTTTCCGGGTTATGTCACCGCCGTAACATTTGGCCGTGACGTCTTTTCTTCGCGAGGAGATGTTCTCCCGGGCGACGATACGGGCGCCGATGGCGGCCTGGAGGGGTATCTTAAACTGGTGCTGGGGTATGATGTCCTTCAGTTTCGTGATAATCTCCCGGCCCCGGTTCTGAGCTTTCTCGCTGTGAACGATGAAGGAGAGGGCGTCCACAGGTTCTCCGTTCACAAGGATGTCGACTTTTACCATATCCGATTCCCTGAAGTCGTGGAAGTCATAATCGAAGGATGCGTATCCGCGGGAGCAGGACTTTAACTTGTCGTAGAAGTTGAAGACGATCTCGGAGAGAGGAAGCTCATAGTTGATCTGGACCCTGAGAGAATCTATGTATTCCATGTCCTTATGGATGCCCCGGTTTTCCGTGGCAAGGTTCATGATATTACCGATATAATCTCTGGGAGTAACGATAGAGGCCTTCACATAGGGTTCCGCGATCCACTCGATAGACCCCGGCTCCGGCATTTTGACCGGGTTGTCCACAATGATGTCCTCTCCCGTTACCAGGCGTACGTGGTATTCAACGCTGGGGGCCGTGGTAACCAGGGCCAGGTCGAATTCCCTTTCGAGGCGTTCCTGGACGATCTCCATGTGGAGCAGCCCCAGGTATCCGCAGCGAAAGCCGAACCCCAGGGCCACGGAATTGTCGGGCTCATAGAGGAGCGAGGCGTCATTGAGCTGGAGCTTCTGAAGAGCGTCCTTCAGGTTCTCATAATCCTCGCTGTACATGGGGTAGAGGCCGGAGAAGACCATCGGTTTGACTTCCTTAAAACCGGGCAGGGCGAACTCGCACGGTTTGTCCGTCCGGGTAACGGTATCCCCGATCCTGGTGTCCGCAACGGTCTTGATGCCCGAGACCAGGTATCCTACCTCGCCCGGTTCGAGACGGTCACGCTTCTCCAGTTTAAGACGAAACCAGCCCACCTCGCTTACGGCATAGGTCTTATCCGTGGAAATCATTTTAATCGGATCATCCTTGCCGACGTAGCCGTCAAAGATTCGTACCTTAACAATGGCCCCAAGGTACTTGTCGAAGAAGGAGTCGAAAATGAGCGCCTTCAGGGGGCGGGACGGGTCGCCGGTCGGAGCCGGGATACGGTCGATAACGGCCTCAAGGAGATTATGGATTCCTTCCCCGGTCTTTCCCGACGTCAGGATGGCGGATTCCGGATCGAGACCCAGGGTTTTTTCGATACTGCTTTTCGCCATCTCTATATTAGCGTTCGGCATGTCGATCTTGTTTATGACCGGAATGATCTCCAGATCATGCTCTACGGCCAGGTAAAGATTGGCGATGGTCTGGGCCTCAACACCCTGGCTCGCGTCTACGAGGAGGATGACGCCGTCGCAGGCTTTCAGAGCCCGTGATACCTCGTAGCTGAAATCGACGTGTCCCGGCGTGTCTATCAGGTTCAGGATGTATTCGTCGCCGGCCCTGGATGTGTAATTGAGGGTGATGGCATTGGACTTTATTGTAATGCCCCGTTCCCGCTCGATATCCATGGTGTCAAGGATCTGGTTTACCTGACCCCTGTCCGGGGCCAGGCGGCAATGCTCGATAATCCGGTCCGCCACGGTCGATTTGCCGTGGTCTATGTGAGCGATGATGGAAAAATTTCGTATATGCTCAATGTTCATTATATGTCCTGTACGGTTCTTCGATTCAGTTTCGAAGGAATTCGTGGATCAATATTCCGGCGGCAACCGACGCGTTAAGGGATTCGACCCTCCCTTTAAGGGAGATGCGGACAAGGAGGTCGCATTTTTCCCGGGTCAATCGCCGGAGTCCGGATCCTTCACTGCCGATTACCAGGAGGGCCGGTCTCATCCCCGGCAAGTCATGGGGTATCTCTTCCCCTTCGCTCGCGGCCCCGATGACCTGATAACCGATATCCTTTGCCCTGTCAATAAATCGGGCAAGGTTTGCCGTGGTCCTGGGAGGCTGCCATGCCGTGGCCCCGGCGGATGATTTCGCAAGGGAGGCGGAGTTGGCCGCGCTCCTTTCCCGGGTCATGACAACGCCATTCGCACCCAGGGCCTCGGCTGTCCGTATGATGGAACCGGCGTTATGAGGGTCCGTCACCTGGTCGAGCAGAACGATCAGACCTTCTCCGTCGGCAATATCCCGGAGCCACTCCTCCTCGGAAGGGGAAGCGGGCCCGTCGCCGCTTCCCGTGTTGCCAGGCGGGACCTCCAGGGCGACGCCCTGGTGCCTGGCGTCCCGGAAACGGGAGAAGTACTCCGGGTCTTCATGGCGGACCGGGATGGAACGGCTCCGGGCCGCGTCCCGGATGCTTTGCAGTATCTTTCCGTGGGCTTTCCTGGATACGTGAAGGAGATAGCCTTCGTCTTCACGGGCCGCCTTCAGATGTTCCAGCACGGTGTTGCGGCCATAAACTATTCCCGGATCTTCCACCGCGTTCCGTCTTTCTTGTCTTCGAGTATGATTCCTTTCTCAAGCAGTTCATCCCTGATGGCGTCCGCCCAGTTAAAGTTCTTTTCGCTTCGGGCCTTCCTGCGCTCCTCGATCATCTTTTCGATCCAGACCGGGTCTACGTCGGTTCTCTTTTCGGCGAAGATAAAGCCGAAAACCCGGTCGATATTCTTCAATCCTTCAAGGAGGAGATTCCTCCCGGCGGCGGATATTCTGCCGAGGGAGATACGGCTGTTAATCTCATGAAGAAACTCGAAGAAGACGCCCATTCCCCCGGCGATGTTCAGGTCATCATCAACGGTCTCCGTGAAACGGATTAGAAAATCATCCAGCAGCAGGCGAGACTCCGAATCGTCACCGGGCGCGTCGTCATTGATGTCCCGGAGCCGTATCAGGAGATTGTCGATCCGTTCCAGGGCCTGTCGGGCCTGTTCCAGGCCTTCAAGGGTGAAGTTAAACTGCTTTCTGTAATGGGCCGAGAGGAGCAGGTATCGTATTCCCCTGGGTGAGTGTCCCATGTCGAGAAGATCCCTCAAGGTGTAGAAATTGCCCCTTGACTTGGACATCTTGGCCCCGTCAACCATGAGGTGCTCAACGTGTATCCAGTTGCGCACGAAGGTCCGGTCAAAGGCCGCCTCGCTCTGCGCGATCTCGTTCTCATGGTGGGGAAATATAAGGTCTACTCCACCCGTGTGGATGTCGATGGTATCATGAAAGATGTTTTCTATCATGGCGGAGCATTCGATGTGCCTACCCCGCCCGAAGGGCGTCTCCCAGGAGACTTCGCCCGGTTCCGTTGATTTCCACAGGGCGAAATCCCGAATATCGTCCTTGTCATATTCATCCGTGTCGTAACGTGTGCCGGTCTTAAACTCCCTGCGGTCCACGCCGCTCAGCCGTCCGTACGGTCGATATTTTTCAATGCTGAAGTAGACAGAACCGTCCCGCGTGTAGATGAGTCCTTTTTTGTCCAGGCGTGTCATGATTTCGACCATACTGTCGATGGTCTCCGTTGCCCGGGGATAATGTTCCACCTTCTCTATGTTGAGGTTATCGAGGTCTTCAAAAAATATTTTTATGTAACGATCCGTGTAATCATTAAGGGAGACACCCTCTTCAGCGGCTCCTGCTATGGTTTTATCGTCCACATCCGTTATGTTCATGGCGTGATCTACGCAGAAACCGCGAAAGAGGAGGTAGCGGCGCAGCAGGTCGTTGAATACAAACGTACGAAAATTACCGATGTGGGCGTAACCGTAGACAGTGGGGCCGCAGGAATAGATGGTAACCGGAGGGTAGTCTCCGGGATTATCAAGTTTTGTTCCTCCGGGGATAAGCTCCTCGACCCGGCGGGACATGGTATTGAAAAGCTTCAGGGTCACCGTGATCCTCCCGTATATAATCGTAGTCCACGGGGGGGAGAACCCCTGTCAAACTTTTTTTACTTGTTAAGGGAATCCTCGCTCTGATCCGGGTCCAGTACCACTTCTTCCACGTCTTCGTAGACCGCTTCTTCTCTGATTTCTTCCTTTTCTGGACGGATGGTCAGGTGTGCCGGGATGTCGGATTCGTCGAATTTATCTTTTGATGAGAGATACGCGAGGAAGGTGTGGAGTTTCCGTATATATTCAATAAGTTCTTTAAGCTTACTGTTTTTCTTCTCCAGGGCTTCGCGGCTCGTGACCACTACTTTTTTGAGAAGGTCCTGCTGTTTCTTCAGGCGTTTCTGAAGCTCCACGGCCGCGGTATAATATTCCCTGTCGACCTTCTGGAAATCGATACGGGCCAGGACAACTTCCCCTCTGTCCCGTTCCTTCTCGATGCTCTTGAATATCTCATTGAGCTCCCCCATGGAGAAAAGATCGTCCGTGGAGGTCTGGACCCATTTGTTCCCCTCTTCATCTGTGAATTCTTCCAGATCGGGGATAACGTTTCTGGTCTTTTCTTTTTTCATCCTGCGTCGCTCATTCCTCACATCTGCGGTGAAAGGGATCCATTTACTCTATCGGCACTAAGGTTCCCCTTCGTGAGATTTATATACAAACCTTATTAGTGTGTTTTCTTTATGAGCCTCAGGGAAATGTCGCTTTAATCCGCCGGAAAGGTGACAGTAAAGGTAGTTATGGGGTTCTTCTCCAGTTCGATTTTCCCCTGAAGCCTTACGGAAAGGGCTGAAATGAGATTCATGCCCAGGGTCTCGGTGTTGTAGAGGTGCACATCCCCGGGGAAGGGACGGCCGTTATTTGACAACGTAAGGAGATACCCTTCGCCTTCTCTGCGGAGATGAATAGAGAAGCGGGCCTGCTCTCCGGGAATAAATCCGTGTTTAATGGCGTTTGTTGCGATCTCGTTGACAAGGAGACCCAGGGTCACGGTGGTGCGGCTTGAGAAGTATGCATCCTGGATGTCGAGATCAAGCTCAACAGTAGAATGGCTGAAGGAATCGAAAACCGTTTCCAGAAGGCGTTTAACATACTCCTTGAAATTAACGTGGCTGACGTCTCCTCCCTGGTGGAGAATCTCATGGACCAGAGTGATGGCCCGGATCTGGCTATTAAGGTTAGAGAATAGATTTTCGTCACCCATCTCCAGTGCCTTCAGGTTAATCATGGAAGAGATCATGGAGAGGTTGTTCTTCACCCGGTGGTTGAGTTCCTTCATGAGGAGGTCTTTCTCGCGAAGGGCCATCTCCAGTGACTTTTCGTGATTTCGGTTTTCCGTGATATCGATAAGAATGGCCGCCGTTGCCGGTTGGCCCTTTAGATCGAACGTGGTTCCTCTGACCTGAAAGACTTTTAGGCCGCCATCCTTTCTCACTCCTTTAAATTCATAATAATCGGGCACATCTTCTCCCGTGAGGCGCCTGTGATACATGGTAAGAACTTTATCCCTATCCTCTGGATGAATGAATTCAACAAAGGGTCTGGTTAAAAGTTCATCCAGGGAAAACCCGCTCAATTGTTCCATTCGCCGGGTCGCGAATACGATGTGGCCTCCCTGCAGGATACATATTGCCTCACGGGTATTCTCCGAAATGGCGAGAAGTTTTTTCGACGTGTCATCCAGGGTCTTTTCTATTTTTCGTATCCCGGTAATGTCAACGACGGTAACCAGGATCAGGGGCTCCTTAAGATGATGGAGACGGATGGTGGAAACAAGGAAGACGGCCCTCTGCTCCTTCCCTTCTGATTCTATGGGCAGGGATATCTCTACCCTGGTATGATTAACGCCCGTGGTGAAGGTCTCGAGGATGAGTTCCCTGAACCGGCAGGTCCGGCATTCCTTCCCGTAGCCGCAGCCATCCGGGTCGGTAAGATGGTTAACGCATCTAAGGGCTTCACCGGTTCTCTTTCCGATGAGCTCTTCCGCGGGTGATCCGGTAAAGTCTTCAAGAAAAGCGTTGGCCTTCCGGACCCGGGTATTACCATCCAGTAGAAGCATCATGACCGGGGAGTGGTCGAACATCAGGGTCATCTCTTCATTGTTCTTCCTGAGTTCCTCTTCCATGACCTTCTCCCGGGTAATGTCACGGGCCATTCCCACGGTCCGGTAATGGTTACCGTCCCGGTTCAGGACCGGGTAGTTTCGGGACCAGATCCATTTCACCTTCCCATCGGGCGTGAGTATGCGATACTGCATGTCCAGGAATTCTTTTTCCTGCCCTTCACGTTCCACCGCCTGGTTGAAGGCGGGAAGGTCATCCGGGTGAATCGATTCCGGAAGTCTGACGGCCTCCCGGTAGATATCTTCAAGGGGACGTTCCCAGATTGTCTCGTAGGATGGGCTTACGTAGAGGAAATGGTCATCTTTCGGGTCATACTCGTAAACGACATCTTCCAGGTTTGTTGTGATCTGAAGCAGCCGGTCTTCGCTCTCCCGTGTCTTTCTGTGAGATTCAAAGAGCTGGAAGGCCATGCAGATCGACTCCCGGAGAACAAATTCTCCGGAATTTTTTAACACGTAACCATAACGGGTGATGCCCTTAACCCGTTCTACCATCTCTTTCTCGGAGTGGCTGGTGTGAAATACTATGGGAAGATCATGCCGGGAAAGAATCTGCCTGGCGGTCTCAGTTCCGTCGATCCTGCCTTCACCCAGGTCTATATCCATGAGGATAAGATCCGCGGGATGATCTTGCAGACGCCTGATCGCCTCTTCTCCGCTTGAAGCATGGTCAACCTCATAGTTTTGTCGCCGCAGCATCTCCCCGGTCAACCGGGCGGTCACCGGTTCATCCTCCACAAGGAGTATGTTCTTCTGTTTCGAGGTTATATCCATTGTTGTTCGAATGCTTATTATCGGAATACACCGTTTTTCGCCTGTTATTAACCACATATAGAAAAGCTTAACCTCACGGTAAAGAATAAATGCGAGTTTTTGTTCAGTAATTATACCTGAAGATGCTTTTACGCGCAGATAAAAATGAGAGGAGGGCCAGACCCTGTTTACAGTAATAGCGGCAAAGGATGGATTTAACGCTTTTAATGGAAGAGGGGTCTGACCCTCAGGTGACCCTCAGGCGGCTCCTGCTATATGAAAAAAGGGTTCATCATTGTAGATGACACTATGCGCGATAATAGGTGATGCCGCGCTCCAGGCCTGTAAACGAGTTCCTCCGGGAGTATACTCGGCTCCATGGATATATTCCGGAAAACTCCAGTTTCCATCCTTTCCCATAATGGAATTGGCCCTGTGTATATCGATTAGCATCTCTTCAGCCTTCTCAATCTTCCCCCGTAAGGCCAGATCCGCGGCATAGAAACCGGATATAAGGGGCCAGAGACCTCCGTTATGGTACTCATGGGGATGATTCTTAAAATGGTAAGAAAAGGTCATCTGGAGTTCTTCCCAGTCCTCATCCCTGGGACGGATGACCGGGTGAAAGGCGGGAAGGAGTTTGTAGATATGTTCAGCGATGATCTTTTCTATATGTTGATCGACCTGTTCTCTCCTTTTCAGATCGGAAACACCGGTCAGGGAAGCCATGACATTGGCCATGGCATCGAACCTGTAGCCATAGCCATGGGGTGTAAAGAAGGGCATCCAGTACCGGTTGATGCAGTACTTGCCGGCTTCCCTCGATTTCCGGTACAGGACTTCATGGTAGACGTTTTCAGGAGTAGCGCCATCCTCCAGGAGCCAGTAATTATCGTAGATCATTCTCTTACGTCTCAGGATCCGGTCTCTCAGGTCGTGGTCCTCGGAGGCCTGGGCGTATTTTCGCACATGATACATGGTTCTCATGGCCTGAAGGTAAAGGAGCTGGTCATAGAGGACATAGCCGAGACGTCCGAGGGCCAGACCCAGGAGGGTCAGACCCCTATTCATTCAGTAGCGGCATTTCTTGTCAAATACACTATTAACGGAAATGGGGTCTGGCCCCCCATGGAAACAGGTTGATTCATCTTTGGAATTCTGTACAATGGCCTGAGAACGATCAAGGGAGAAGAGCATGAAACTGATGATCTTGTGGCACGCGGGGACCATTGATGTCTATTTTGACCGGTATACCGCCCTCAGACAATATTTTGAACAGATCCATGTTATAGTACCAGGGGGCTGGTGGGAAGTGCAGGATGTGCCGGAGGACCGGGACGGTATCTTCTTTATCAGAACATCCACCATCTTTGCTTTCCATCCTCTTGCCATTATTCATAAGCGGTTAAGAAAAATCATCGCCGAGATTGAACCTGATTACCTCTACCTTCATGAAGAACCTCACTCCTTGAGCGCCTTCCAGGCCGCCCTTGTCGCCCGGCGGCTTTCCATTCCCTTCTGTGTCGACAGCGCCCTTATCAATATGCGTCTTTTCCTGAGAGGATGTAATCCCATGGAACAGTTTATCTACCGGAAGGCCGAGCGTATCTATTACCGGAACGAATCGTGTCGGGATATCCTGGTAAAACGGAACTGTCCGCCGGAGAAGCTTGCCGGTCCCATGCCGAACGGTGTCTCTACCCGGGCCTTCCGTCCACTGGGCCTGGAAGAAAGGGAGAGCTTCCTTAAAAGAAGGGGCATCGATTCCCTGAAAGGCTTTATCATCGGTTTCGCCGGCCGTATCGTGCCTGAAAAGGGGATCGATCTGCTCCTTGAGCTTGCCGATGAGGATAGCCGTGTACGGGTCTGTCTCTGCGGGAACCTGGAAGAGGAAAAATACCGGGGACGCATCCTGGATCATCCCCGGGTGGAATGGTTCGGAAGGCTTAACCGTGAAGAGCTGAACGCTTTCTACAATGTTTGCGAGATAACCGTCCTCCCCAGCCGGCCCACCCGGGGATGGACAGAACAATTTGGCAGGGTCCTCATCGAGTCGATCATGGCCGGGACACCCGCCCTGGGGAGCCGCGTAGGCATGATACCCGAAATTATCGGAGAGGAGAACACCTTTGATCCTCATTCATATAGTGAATTTCGTGAACGCATGTATGAATTCATGGATATCGACAGGAGGGAAAGTGTCCTGGCGGCCCAGAGGACCCATGTTGAGAACACATATACCTGGGAGGTCATCGCCCGCCGGGTCTACGACGATCTTTCAGGATGACAGGGAATACCTCTTTCCATCCTCAACAAGTTTCCGGGCCAGGTCTTCCCAGCTGTTTACCTTTTCCGTCACCCGGTTGTGATTAAAAGAGAGGGCGTTTTTCAGGGCGTGATTTATGCTCTCTGGATCTTCGGGTCGGTAGTAGAATACATGGTCACGTTCCATGGGAATAAAATCGGGCGCTATGATTGGAAGCCCGGCATGGGTGTATTGCAGTATCTTAAGGCTGTCACTGAAGGCGGCCGCTCCCGGCGTATTCTCCCGGGCGGCAAGACCGACGTCGGCATGAAGAACGTAAGGCGCCAGTTGTTCAAAGGGAACCTCCCCGTAGAGGTGAAGGTTCTCCCTCTTCTCGAGTCCCGGGTGGTCACCGAAAATGTGGAAGTGTTTGTCAGGATGTTTTTCGACAGCATATTCGAGAAATTCCCTGTCAAGATGCACGTTCCCGATGAAGACGTAATTATTCCCGGTTGCATAGGGGTTGGGATAATCCCTGTCATAAATGGTCTTGTCTATTCCGTGAAGGTGGCGCTCTATGGGAACATTTCCATAAAGATCCCGGAATAATCTTTCAATGTAGGATGAGGGCACGCTTATCAGGTCAAAGGAACCGGCTATCTCTCTTTCCTTTTTCAGGACGACAGGGTGGGGCCGCTTGATGCGGAGATCATCGGAAACCCGGTAGACATATATTGCTCCTGGATTAAATCTTCGGATCCGGTCGAAGAGTAGAAGGCCACTGCTGCTTTCGAAGATGACCAGGTCGAACCGATTGCGTAATTCATCTTCTCCGGGCATGGAAAATTTTCCGTAATGTCTGAACAGGAGCCCGCTCAGGAAATTCAGGAGAGAATTATGGGCGTTCATGGGATGCCACAGCGTGTACCAGACATAGCTCTTAAGACCCGGTTTCTCCTCGATCCAGCGATTGATCCTGTTCCTGTCCACGGGATTATTTCTGTAATAGCTTTTAAGGGTCCCGACCGGGCTTTTCCCAACGCTCAGAAAGTAGACTTCCCACTCCATTCGATAAAAAGCCTCGGCAAGCATGTGGAAACCGGCCCTCCGGGTAGAACGATAGAGATGACTCGATATCAGCAGGACAGATGACATTTTAACCCTCCGAATAGAAAAAGAAAACGGGTACAAAGATCATCTGATTCCTGGAGTGTCCAGCGGATTAATTGAAATGAAAAATTGACAGAATCCTGTTAATGTCGTACTATGGAAGTATGCTTTGGTTAATCTATTAACACAGGAGGAGAGTATGGGTAGTGCGTACAAGGTAATAGACGTAATCGGGACCAGTGAAAAATCCTGGGAAGATGCTTCAAAGACAGCCGTGGATACCGCCGCAAAATCGGTTAAAGATCTCAGGATCGCGGAGGTAGAAAAGCTCGACATGAAGTTTGAAGATAATGTCCTTCTTTACAGGGCAAGGTTAAAGCTGTCGTTTAAGTATCAGGATTAAGATCATCCGGAGATAGTCATTGACAGAAACCGTCTCCACTCTCTCCTGTTCTCCAATCCATGGAGAGAGAAGCGTAATGAATAAAGAAGAGAGAGTGGGGGCGCTTGCCTCCGGGATGACTCACCTGGGGCGCGTGCTTCTGGATGAGTCGATGGCGGAGTATACTACGTTTAGAACCGGAGGACCGGCAGATCTACTGGTGGAGCCGGACAGTCGGGATCACGCCCTGGAGGCCTTTCGACTCGGCAACATCTCGGGTCTGCCCCTTACCCTGATCGGCCGGGGTTCCAACCTTCTGGTAGGCGATCTCGGTATTCGGGGTATTGTGCTTCGAATCGGTGATCGCTGGAGTGAGCAGCTCCGGGAAGAGGAGGGCCTTCTGTATGCTCCCGCTTCTTTTCGGAAGGAGGACTTCATCGAACAGGCCCTGGAACTGGGGTATGGAGACGTAGAGTTCATGGCCGGCATACCCGGTAATATCGGCGGAGGAATAATCATGAACGCCGGGACCTATATGGGTACCTTTGCCGATGTTCTTGAGGCGGTTGATGTCGTTCTTCCCGGTGAAAAGCCTGCTCGCCGGAACATCGAGAAGGACCAGGTGACCTACCGCAGCATGGGGCTTCCGGAAGGGGCGCTCGTTCTGGGAGGATGGTTCAGACTTCCCCGGATAGAAGACCCGGAGCGGATACGCCGGGTTATTGACGAGGTCCTGGAGGACCGTAAGAAAAAGCATCCACTGGAGTATCCCTCGGCCGGTTCCATTTTTAAAAATCCGCCGGGACATTCTTCCTGGAAACTGGTTAATGATGCCGGACTCAAGGGTTTCCGCGTGGGTGGAGCCATGGTTTCGGAACTGCATACCAATTTTATCATAAACGCCGGGGGAGCCACTTCCGATGATATCCGGCGGTGTATAGAGACCGTGCAGGAACGGGTATTCAGTACCTTCGGGGTGTCTCTGACAACCGAGGTCAGGATGTTGGGGGAATTTTAATATCATGGGTTTACCCGATCCTGCTACCCCGCTTAATGAGATCGACTTTTGCGTACTTGACCTGGAAACAACGGGACTTTCTCCCCTGATATCCGCGATTGTGGAAGTGGGGGCTATCCGTTTCAGGATGAATGGAGAGGAAAAAGAGGTCTTTCATTCCCTGGTGGACCCGGGGCGTCCCATCCCGCCCGACATCATATCCATTCACGGTATTAATGACGCCATGGTGAACGGCGCCCCATCTTTCAAAGATATCTCCAAAGAACTTGAGCTCTTTCTCGATAAAACGGTCCCTGTTATTCATAATCCCATCTTTGACCTGGCCTTTCTCGAGGCGGCGGGATGTACCGGTCATGTGGCCCTGGACACGCTCCGCCTCGCCCGGCGTTTTCTTCCCGGAAGACCCGGTTACCGTCTGAACCAGCTTGCCGGCAGTTCGGGAAAGGACCTGCGGTTTCACAGGGCTCTCGATGACGCTCGGGCATGTAAGGGAATCTTCATGGAGATTATCAGCGCTGCCGGTATCGATTCCTCAGGGAGCCTGGAGGGTTTTTTAAGAATTATGGGTAAACCTGTGCGATCGACTCTCAGGAAGCGGAACAGAGGAAAATGGCTGTCAAAGGGTGGAGAGGAGGGTATCCTGGTGATCCGATATCGGGATGTACGGGGGCTGGAAACGGAACGGGCCATTCGACCCCTGGAGAGGTACAGCCGGGGAAAAAAGCGGTATCTGCGTGCATACTGTTACCTTCGGGAAGAGGAACGTCTGTTTTCAGAGGATAATATTCTTGAGAGTCGGAAGGATGAGCGGATCAGTGGCAAAAAAGAGTTTTAATGGTCTTCATGAGGGTCAGGATGGTGTCGTCTTTCAAGGTATAATACATGTAATTGGCTTCCTTTCTGCGATTGATAATTCCCGCCTTGCGGAGCACAGTCAGGTGCTGGGATATGTTGGAAATGGTTGAACCGAACTGTTTCTCAATTTCGCCTACATTCTTTTCTCCATCCATCAGGAAGCAGAGTATCTTCATTCTGATAGGATGGGCCATCGATTTGAGAAGCTCGGATGCAATTTCAACCTGATCGTTATCGAACATCATGACGCTACCTGTTTAAGTATTTTATTATGTAAATGATATATGAGAGAGCAGGGCGCTTTTGTCAAATGAATTTTACGATTTCAGGCACTTTTGCGACGGCTTACCACCCGGATATCCGGGGAAAAGTACTCCATAAGATTGAGGAGCACAAGGAGCCGTTCAACCGTGTAGGAGAGGTGCAGATGCAGCTGCCCCCCCTCTGTCCGAAGTGTGTGGCGGGCATGGATAAGAAACCCGATAAAGGATGAATGAATGTTATGTGTCTGGCTCAGATCAAAAACCATGTTTCGATTGCCGCTGATGGAATGGAAGGTCTCCGCATATTCCGATACCGCATCGAAGCTGATACTTTCGGGAAAAACCCAGGTTGAGTCTATTATCGGTTCCTGTTTTGTACCCATGGCGTCCATCCGTTGACTTGATTGTTTCGGGTTCTCTGTTATTATCGGACGAAACTGTGAAAGGTTAACCAAATTAATGGCGGATCTCCAGCAATAAAACTTCTTGCAATATGGCCTCACAGATCGATGATGTTACCGGAAGGATTTGTATGAATCTACGACATGAAAGTGACAGGCCGGATTTCCGCCGGGCGGACATCGACCAGGTCCGCAAGCTCTTTATTATGCCCGATTCTCCGGATAAGTTCCTTGAGTTCGGGTACGAGCTTCTCGATCTCATCCACAGCTTCTTTCAGGAGAAGGAAGGAATTCACAGTTCCATTTCCCTTCCCGAGCTCGGTAAACTCTTCTCTGACGCGGAGTTTCCGCGGGAGCCCCGGCTTCTTTCTGACGTTCTACAGGAGATAAAGAACCGTATTATCGCCCATTCCGTCAAGGTCGGCAATCCCTATTATATAGGTCACATGACCAGCGCCATCCCTTATTTCATGATCCTTCTGGAGATGATCATTGCCGCCCTTAACCAGAACCAGGTGAAGATAGAGTCAGCCAAGGCGTCGACTTATGTTGAGAGAGAGCTGATCGCCTGGATGCACCGTTTCGTCTATAACCGAAAAAAACGATTCTACGAGACAACCATCCAGAACCGGGATGTTTCACTCGGTAACGTCACCATGGACGGAACGATGGCAAACATGACGGCCCTCCTTGTCGCTCGCAACAAGGCCTTCCCGGCCAGGGGCACTTTTCCCGGTGTTCGAAGGGCCGGTGTGGCAGAGGCCCTCCGCCATTACGGGTACCATCGGGCCGTGATAATTGTTTCCAGGAGAGGACATTATTCCATTGATAAGGTGGCCCGGGTCATCGGTATCGGCGATACCAATGTTCTTCGGATACCGGTTGATGAAAACAATCGCATGGATATCAATGAACTGAAGCGGGTATGCGAAAACATCGAGTTAGAAAACAGGGAGGGTCAGACCCGTACATTGATTATGGCTATCGTGGGGATCGCGGGAACCACTGAGACAGGGAATATCGACAACCTGAAAGAGATCGGGCGAATCGCCAAACAGCACAGGACTTATTTTCACGTGGACGCCGCCTGGGGCGGGGGACTGATGCTGGTGGATGAGTATCGATATCTTTTCAATGGTATTCAACAGGCGGATTCCGTTACGGTCGACGCTCACAAGCTCCTTTACTGTCCGGTCTCCATGGGGATGGTCCTTTTTCGAAACGAAAAGGACCTCCAGAATATGAGGCACTACTCCAATTATATCATTCGCCCCGACTCGGTCGACCTGGGGCGTTTCACCCTGGAAGGTTCACGTTCTTTTGCGTCCCTGAAACCGTGGGCCAGCCTGAAGATTATGGGGCAGAAGGGATTCAAACTTCTCTTTGACCACGCCTTCCAGGTGACATCCAGTCTCAGAGGCCTCGTGGAGGCTCATCGCAACTTCGAGGCCATGAACCAGCCGGAGCTTTTTATCTTTAATTACAGGTTTGTCCCTGAAAAGACCGGCCAGAAGCTGAAGTCTCTGATGGTCGCGGCGGGTGACATCAATCGTCCGAGAAAGACCATTGACACGCGGATGATGGAGGCCCGTTCGCGGATATACCGTATCAACGAGGTCCTGAATGATCTGAACGTGGAGCTTCATAAGGCCCTGCGCGAGGAGGATACCAGCTTTGTTTCAAGGACCACTCTTGATTCTCCGAAATACAGGTATCAGGATATCGTAATACTACGGTCCGTTTGCATTAATCCCCTTACGGATAGTGAGATCCTCAGAGAAATAATAGACTCTCAAAATCGACTTGGAATGAAGATATATCGTGCGGAATTCAGCGGTTTGCTTGATCGTCTGTAGTTTACTCTTCTTTCCGGCCCAGAAGGCCTTTCCGGAGAAGGGGGGAGACCTGTGGCTCAAGGATGGAAGGATCTACCGGTGCCGGGGCGGGAAAGAGGTTTTGCCGGTTTCCGGGATACTCGCTTTTCACAACAGGGGAGATTCCATTTTCTACATCCGAAAGGAGGGGGCCGGGGGAGCCCTTATAGCCGGTTTCGCTCCTTCCTCGTCTTCCAGGCCGTTAGAGAAAAGGCTTCCCCTTGACGGTAAGGATTACCGGGTCCTCTCCCTCCAGGGCTGGGAGCACCTTCTCTATTTTTTGGCCCGCAGGAAGGGTGAAGAATTCCCTTTTTTATACAGGGTAAACCTGAACGAGAGGACTATCCGGGGGCTCCGCAGGGTGGTCGACTTTCGACTATCCGGGGCCCAGCCGGTCATGATACGTCCCGGGGATAAGGAGAGGGGCTATCTCCTGGTTCTGGGACGAAAGAAGGTCCCTCTTCAGGGGGAAGCCGCTCCCGGCATAGAAGAGATAAGGGAAAACATGTTCTGTGTTGTCCGCTCGGATGATACCCGGGAACTTGTCGATCTGGCAACGATGACAAGTCTCGCCCAGTACGCGCCCGGCGTCACCTTTGCCATGCCGGAAGACTATAATCTGGTGGTGGAAGTCAGGTCCCCTCCGCGCGAGGAGGATTACCGTTCGGGCCGGGCAGAGCTTCCCGTCTACTACCGGCTGTTTGTTGACGGAAAGGAATCAGGAAGGACAGAGACGGGTCCCGCTTCGACAACCAGGAGCGCGCGAATTATGCTTACCGCCGGAAGGTATTACCGTCTCCGTCTGGAGAGATGGGAACTCAATTCAGCGAGGGAGAGATATGTCCGTTCCAACAATATCAATCAGCCCTCGGCTATTCGCCTCTATCTGCCCCATAACCGGATTATCGAGTATGAAGTCCTTGAGGGGAAAGGTGGATATTCCCACCATACCCGCCCCCTGGTAGCGCGTTAAAAAATCGATATTTTTTTCATCCTGCTATTGACGATTTCCCTTTTCCTGTGTATTTTTAATCTGTAACGTTGTTAGCACTCACCTCTATCGAGTGCTAACAAGAGGAGGTTTCCATGAGCATAAAAAAAAATAACAATGTTGCCAGGCCGGAGAGGGACTTTGATCGCTTTCGGACCAGTCTTAATACACTTTTTAATGACTTCTTCGAAGGTGATATAAACCGGCTGAGAGAGACATCCTGGCAACCTGCCATGGATGTTGAATTGGGAAATGACGAAATTATTGTATCTGTCGAGCTTCCCGGTGTGAAAGAGGAAGATATTACCCTGACGATCGAAAAAGGGTACCTTACGCTCAGTGGCAGGAGAGAACGGCATCTTGAGAAAGAGAAGGGTAAAAGGTTCTTCTCCGAACGATGCTTCGGTACTTTCCAGAGGTCGGTCAGATTGCCCCGGGACGTTGATGTAGACAGGGTACAGGCGAACCTTTCTAAGGGTATTCTGGAAATCAGGATCCCCGGAAAGGTGAAGGAAGAACCCAAAAGAATAAAGGTTGAATAGACCGAAGGAGCAAGGAGGTTACCCATGTTTGCCTATCACGCGTACAACGACCTTGCTCAGCTTCGAGACCTCGTGAACGCCTACTTTAACGAGGCTGCTACACAGAGGCTTCGGACTGAGTTTCCCCTGGTCAACCTCTATGAAGGGGATGATGAGGTTGAGGTGCAGGCCGTTATTCCAGGTCTTGCCTCTGATCAAGTGAATATCGAGCTGGCGGATAACAGCCTTATTATTGAAGGCGAAAAGAAAGAGGATTACACCGACGAGCCCTATATGAGAAGGGAGCGGCAGTTCGGAACCTTTAAGCGTTCCATTAAACTTCCCTACAGGGTAGATCCTGAGAAGGTGAAAGCGGAACTGCAGGATGGAATCCTTACAATCCGTCTTGAGAAAAGCGAAGAAGCGCGTCCACGTAGAATCGCTATCAGGTAAGGAGGTAAGAGATGAGCGCAACAAAACAGAAGGAACTGACGAAAAGGGAAGCTTCATACCCGTCCATTCTTCCCCTGGTCGATATCTATGAGACGGATAATGAATATACTCTCAAGATGGAAGTTCCCGGAGTCCGCAGGGAGGATGTGGATGTTACTCTTAACGACAATGAGCTTGAGGTGAAGGCGAAGGTAACTAACCGGGAACACGACGGGCGGGAGACCCTGTATCAGGAGTTTGACGCCGAGAGTTACCAGAGAAACTTCCGCGTCGGTAATGACATCGACCGGAATGGGATCGAGGCTGAGCTTTCCAATGGTGTTCTGACCCTTCGTCTCCAGAAGAGTGAAGAGGTCAAACCGAGAAAAATTCAGATCAACGCGAAGTAACGCGTTTGAGGATAGATATTCAGGCTGAGGAGGGTGTCCGGAAGGGCGCCCTCCTTATTAGTCCGATTGCCTCGACAGGATAATTTCCTGCGTTGGGAAGGCGAATTCAATACCTTCTTTGCGAAAGGTGCGCACGAGTTCAAGATTAATGGTTGCCTGGATGCTCCTGTACATGTTGTAATCAGCCAGTTCAATGTAATAGACGACTTCAAAAATCAGGGCAAAGTCTCCGAAGGAGTGAAAGTTTACCCGGTCAACGCGTATCTGTTCGATGGTATCAATGATTTCTTTGACCATCTCTTCGACCTTTTCAATTTTCTCAAGAGGCGTTTCGTACTTGATGCCGAACTTGAAAGAGACCCTCCGTTCGTTCATGGTCTTGTAGTTGCGGATTCTCGATGCGGTAAGGTCCTTGTTGGAGAAGACAAGCTCTTCCCCGGAGAGGCTGCGGAGACGGGTCGTCTTGATCCCGGTCTTCTCAACCACCCCCATGTACTCCCCGACGATGATGAAATCGCCCACTTCAAAGGGTTTGTCCAGAAAGATGGAAAAGTAGCTGAAGATATCGCCCAGGATGGCCTGAGCCGCGAAGGCGATGGCCACACCGCCTATACCGAGACCGGTCAGGAGACCGGATATCTGGACCCCGAGATTGTCCAGGACAATAAGAAGGGCCAGGGTCCAACCCGCGATCTTCAGAAGAACGGAAAGGGCCTGGTAAGCGCTGGCCCGGGACTCTCCGTCATCCTTCAGCATTCTCTGGCGAAGGATGAAGAGCAGGATGTCGAGAACGAAACGAAGGATAAGAACGGCAAGGAGGACCACGAGGACGACTTTCCCTATCTTTTCCAGGCCGGACGGCATGGAGAGGCCACGGGTGCTCATATAAAGAAGTATAATGATCAGGATAGGGCCTGACTTACTCCTGAGAGAGTCAATGATGGTGTCGTCGATCTGGTAGGTCGATTTTCTCGCCCAGGATTCAACCCGGCTGAAAATGTACTTTCGAATAATTAAGAGTACCGCCGTACCTCCCAGAAAGAGAATCAGGGCGCCTATGTAATCGAGAAGGGTATTGCCGAAAATGATTCGACTGTTGGAGATAAACTCCCACAGGGAATTAAGGTGTGCTTCCATGGTATCCTGCCTGTTTATCGGAACTTCCCGTCAGGTTCTCCCGAATGGGCTATCTACTTCAATGAAAAAATGGGATTATGACGCCGGAAAAGTCCTTGAGGCGGGATGTTCAGGAATGGCAATGTCCACAGAAGACCTACTTGTCAATCAGGAGTGAATCTGATGAATACATTTGATCCGCCCTTCTATCTTAGAAATCCGGCCCTGCAGACTGTTCTAAACAGTACCCGTCTGCGAAACCCGGGGAGTAGCGGCCTGGAAACGAACGGTGTCGAGAAGCATCTGATTACAGGTGAAGGAATAAAACTGCAATACTTTGAGTCTTCACAACCCGGCCCGGGGAAGAGGACCGTTATACTGCTTCCCGGCTGGGAGGGAAGCCATGAATCAGCCTATATCGTGAATACCGGCCGTTACCTTTTTAACAGGGGATACTCCGTGATTCGCTTTAATCCGAGGGACCACGGGACAAGCCATTCCTTCAACCAGGGTCTCTTTTACGGCACCCTTCTTGAAGAGACCTTTGATGCCGTCAGGATACTTGTCGAGGAGAGAAAGGAGCAGAACGTTTTTCTTGCCGGTTTCTCCCTGGGCGCCAATTTTACCCTGAGAATCGCGCGGGAGGCCTCCCGGAGAAAATTCCATGGAGTGAAAGGATACCTGGCCGTGAACCCTCCCCTGGATCCGGACCTTTCGACCCGGGCCATCGATGATCATCCGCTGCTGAGAAAATACTTTATGAGAAAGTGGAAACGATCCCTTATAATCAAACAACGCCATTTTCCCGATTTGTACGAACTGGAAGACGTTCTGGCCATGGAGACCCTTATGGAGATGACCGGTCTTCTGATAGAAAAATACACGGACTACCGTGGCCCGTCGGATTACTTCAGTCACTATACCATCAAGAGGAACGCCCTCAGGGAGGTTACGGTTCCCTTAACGATTCTCATGTCCCGGGACGACCCTGTCATTCCCTATAAGGATTTCACGGACCTGGAGCTTTCCCCATCCACGGAACTGGTCATCCAGAGGTATGGCGGCCATTGCGGGTATATAAGCGGACTTTCTCTCGGGTCGTGGTACCAGCCCTTTATGGCGGAAATTTTCCGTTAAAAAATTCTTGAGTCCTCTCCGGTTCCTCTGCATTATACAAATAATGGGAGAAGAGAGGAAGACGACCCTTGAAGGTTCCTTTATTTTTTTCCCGTCAGTCGTCCTGAAAGGTTTGATATCACATTCTTCTCCGTCGTAAAGAGCCTGATCTTGAGTACGTTTTCCCATCCTGCTGAAACGGGTATATGTATAATCACCTCGGGCAACGCGTTTTTGAAGATACACGGCAATTATACCTCAGGATGTTTTTACGTGTGGACAAATCCCGTCGCCGAAACGGCGAAAATAATTGAGTTTTTTATGGAAAATTCCAGTCCCGCTGAAAATGAATCGTTTTATCTGTATAAAAGGATTTACACCCGGAGAGGGTGTTGATATTGGTCCCTTCTACCAACTGTGAGGTTTTATGATGGATATATCCCGGATAGGCGAGATACCCAGGAAGATTAATTCTCGACTGGAACTTTCCGAACTCCTTAACGTGATAATGGACACGGCCAAGGAACTCCTCCGTGCCGAGGGGGCCTCCCTGCTCCTTCATGACAAGAATTCCGATGAACTGATTTTCAATGTCGTTATCGGGGAAAAGGGCCGGATCATCGAGGGGGAGAGGATCCCACGTGGTCGAGGCATAGCCGGTACCGTGGCCCAGTCAGGAGAGGCAGTGATCGTGGATAACGTGCAGGAAGATCCCCGTTTTTACCGGGAGATCGACCGCATGAGCAGTTTTGAAACCAGGAACATCCTCTGTCTTCCCATGAGCGTGGCCGGAGACCTGATCGGAGTCCTGGAAGTGGTAAACACCATGGACAGGGAGGGTTTTAATCATGAGGACCTGGAAGTGGCGGAGTATCTGGCTGACCAGGCCGCCATCGCCATAGACAACCGGAGGCTCCAGGATGAGCTGAATAACCGCATTCATGAACTGACTACCCTCTATCATGTCTCCCAGGCCCTTTCGCTGACCCGCAGGGATTCCATGGATATATTTACCGGCGTGCTGGAGGCGGTTAGGAATCTTATGAGAGTTGAACGGGCTTCCCTCTTTTTCGTGAATGAAGGGGGTAAGGACCTGACCTGTGTTGCGTGCGAGGGCCTGCCGGACGACCTGCAGGGGGCCTCTGTCCCTGTTGAAAAATCTATCGTGGGGCATGTCCTGACCACGGCCGATCCTCTCATGGTGGTGGACATCGCAAGGGATATCCCTCCCGCACTTATGGTGAATTCCGGCAAGTACCTTACGGGGTCCTTTATAGCCGTACCCATTATCGTGAATAACCGGCCTATCGGCGTTTTGAACGTTTCGGACAAGAAGAGCGGGAACAGTTTCGATTCATTTGATCTCAGGGTCCTCTCCACCATCGCCACGCAGGTGGGGGACGCCTATATGAACCAGAAGAATTACCAGGAATCACGCTCCAGGGAACGACTGGACGAGGAGATACATATTGCGGCTGAACTTCAGAAGAAGATCATCCCGGAGATACCGGCCACTTACGCAGGACATCATCTGGCCTCCTGCTATATTCCGGCCAAGATGGTTGGGGGAGACTTTTATGACTTCTTTATCTTCGATGACACAAAATACGGTATCCTGGTGGCAGACGTTTCGGGTAAAGGTATTCCGGCTGCCATGTTCATGGGGCTGGCCAGGAATATCGTCCGATCCGAGAGCCGAATCTACAGTTCGCCCGCCCAGCTCCTGCGTCAGTCGAACCGCTATATCTGGGAAGACTCGGAACATGGCATGTTTGTCACCCTTTTCTACGCCATGGTCGACGCTCATAACGGCCTGATCACCTATGGAAGCGCCGGTCATAACAACCAGTATCTTCTCCGCTCCGGAGAAGATACTGTTGAAAAACTCAAAGCGTCCGGCAAGCCCCTGGGAATCGATACCGACTTTGCCTTTGAAGAGAAGATCGTCCTCTTCAAGCCGGGTGACAGGCTGGTCCTTTGCAGTGACGGGGTGATCGAGTCCCATGACCCGACGGTTCATCTCGACAGGAACGAGGAGACCTTCCTGGACGAACTAGTCCGTCTCAGGGACCTGTCTCCCTCAGAGATGATCGACGCTATCCAGGGTTCCCGTGACTTCGATGAGTATGGTGAGCATCACGATGACTTCACCCTGCTCATAATCGGATTCTGAGCGGGACCTACCACCGGTTAAAGACATCCTCCGCGAAACCGAGAACCCTCTCCAGTTTCAAGGTCTCTCCGTTGTCCAGTTTTACCTTTCCCGAGAAATATCCGAAGACCTGATGCTGGAAGGATGAAAAAATCAGCAGGTTCGTGGTGCCGTGCCGGTCAACAACCGGCTCGAAATCGAGCTCCAGTCGATTTTCATTGCTCTCGAACCTCCACGGTTTCATGTAATCCTTTTCATCGAAGTGGAAAGTGACCTCGTCGAGTTTATGGACCCTGCCGTCAAGGAAGAGTAGGTTCTCGGAAGCGGGGGTCCGGTCACTGAAACCGTAGCCCAGGTTGAACCCGAATCTTTTTCCGTCTATCCGCGCGGAGAGTGAGCTCCAGTACCAGCGGTTCTGATAAGTCCAGTATCCCCTTCCCCAGTCCAGGCAGGCGAAGGAATCCTCCGGGGAAAAGCGGAAGGTACGTTCTCCCAGGATGACCTGGCCGTCGGCCGGCATGCAGTTTATCTTCTGGTTGTAGTAAAAGGCCTTCCTGTTCTTTTCCCAGGATGTGGCGATGTTCATCGACTCGTCTTCCGGGAACTGCTGGAGAGTAAGGTGCGCTTTCAGACCCCGGTCCCCGTCGGGTGATTCGAAGGATGGGGCCTCCATGATGAGGGTACGTGTATCCTGCCCCCTGATAAACCGTATGGAGAACGTTTTGTCCGAGTAGACGAGGTCTCCCTCTGCCGATGAGGAGGGGAAGCCGATTTTCCCGCGGGTGAGTAGTTTAAGGGAATCGATCTGGCGGAAGGTGCCCCTGTTGAAATCGAGCCAGCAGATGGCAATCGCTGCGGCGTAACTGAGATCGGAGAGGGTGACGGTTATGCCGTACCCGGCATCATGGGAAATGATGGCGTAGTAGTCCCATTCCTTGACGCGGTGCCATGAGGCCTGTATTCGGGAACGATCGTACCGCCAGTAGGGATGGCGGGCCCAGCCTTCTTCCGTTATGTGTCCTCTTTCATCAAGTAGAGGTAAAGGTCTGATTATCTCATTCTGGCTGGTCATTGGCAGGATCACGCTCCCTTTTTGGCGAACTTTACACAATACCTTCGCCACAGGCAAGAAGTAAAATTTCAATGGAGATTATATCGAAGTTTACATGTTCCCTCCTGTCCGGGCTATCGATCCTGTATGATGGTAAATTTGTCAATCTTCAGTGAGGTTTCGTCTCTTTCTTATTCAGGCCGCCGGTTTTCCTTTTCTCCCGGTACTTACCTGGTTAAAAATACTATTCATAAGAAACGGGGATCACCATCGTATTATCCGGACCAGGTCCCAGGCCGGTTCTTCGTAGGGATGAACCTCCTTCAGGGCAGCGATGACGTCTCCGGCCCGCTCTTCTTCCAGAAGTATTTCAACTCGTATCTCTTCGACTTCGTGAAGCTCGCCGATTGATCCCAGGGCCGGAGAACTTCCCTCCAGGGGACGGAACTCTCCTCTTCCCGTGACCTGCCAGCAGGCCCGGTCGTAGTTTCCCAGTTTACCCGCTCCCTTTTGGAAAAGGGCCTCCTTGACGTTTTCGGCATCTCCGGCGGGGACATAGAAGGTCAGCTTGAACATGATTCCTCTTTCTGCGTTAGTATCGATAGAGTATAGGATTATAATGCCGGGGTAAAGATTAATTCGAGGGAGATAGAGACAGGGAGTTTAACGGTTCGATGAGGCATGCTATAAGGGGATGACATCTTCTTTTCTACCTTGTTCAGGGGATGAGGAGGCGATTACCGTCAATTTTTCGTATTTTCTTGCCTCCTGGAAGGATTAGTTCTTGAATTCATGGGTGAATCCCCTATAAATTGCAGGTGACAACCACCAGCATATGATAGGTATAGTTCGGTAAGATGAAACAACCGGCAGGTTAATGCCTGGTTCAAGCAGGGATAGTTATGTGGGTGGTAAAGGTATTTCTGGTAGAGTATTCTATTGGTCGGTGGTCATAGATCACGATCATATAATAAATGGAGGTAGCACATGAACAAGCCTAAGGTCATGAACCGCTGGTTCGTCGTGATAGGGGCCGTGTTGATGCAACTTGCCCTGGGGGCAATCTACGCATGGTCAGTATTTACTCCCCCTCTGACGGAAGCGGGCTGGTCCAAGACCGAGACACAGATCGTTTTCTCTGTAGGACTCGCATTCTTTGCCATCGTAATGGTCTGGGCCGGTAAACAGCTTAAGACCCTCGGACCCCGCAAGCTCGCTATCGCGAGTGGTATCGTACTTGGAGGCGGGTACTTTTTGGCCGGTCTCTTCGGCGGGACCAGTTTTCCTGCTCTTGTTATCTTTATCGGCGTTATCGGTGGTTCCGGTATCGGTCTTGGATATGTCGTGCCCATCGCCGTGGGAATGAGATGGTTCCCGGATAAAAAGGGTATGATAACCGGTCTTGCTGTGGCAGGTTTCGGTTTCGGCGCCATGGGATGGGTCAAGATGGCCGGTGCCTGGGGCCATCTTATCGAGAATCTGGGTCTTCCGGCCACCTTTATGATTTACGGTGTCGCCTTCGCGGCCATGATCATTATCGGTGGTATCGTTATGATCTTTCCTCCCGATGGATGGAAACCGGAAGGATATGAAGAAGCCGCACTGGATGCCAGTGGACAGGCCGCGGAAGGTACGGTCAATTTTGAAAGCGGACAGATGCTTAAGAAGCCCCAGTTCTATCTCATCTGGCTCACCTTCTTTGTCGGAGCCAGTGCCGGTCTCATGAGTATCGGGCTTATGAAGCTCTATCCCATGGAGGCCCTCCAGGCTGCCGGTTACAGTGAACTCCAGGCCAGCGCCCTGGCCGGAACTGCCATGGCTGTCTTTTTCAGTCTCGCTAACGGCCTGGGACGAATCGGATGGGGCCTCATCAGCGACAAGCTTGGAAGAAAGCTTTCCATCGCAATCATGACCGGAACGCAGGGTATCGTAGTTCTTGCCTTTACCTTTATGGCCGGAGTTCCCGCGCTTCTGTTTCTTGGCGCGGCACTCATCGGTTTCAACTTCGGCGGTAACTTCGCCCTCTTCCCGGCTATGACAGCTGATACCTTCGGGACCAAGAACGTGGGCGATAACTATCCCTTTATATTCCTCTCCTACGGTGTGGGCGGTATCGTCGGCCCCGTCCTGGGTGGAATGCTGGGTGACCTGGGTAACTTCCCTCTCGCCTTTACCATCCTGGGTATCGCGTGTATCGCGGGAGCCATTATGATTTCCATGGTGAAGAGGCCTCTCAAGGTTTGAGACTGAGGAGATTATAGAAAAGATAAACAAAAAGAGGGTGTCCAATAAGGGCACCCTCTTTAATTTTGTGCGAGGTGTTCTCCTGGATGATTTGACTTCCCGGATACCGTTTTTTTTCTTCATTTAATTAATCATCTTCATGGATCATGCCCCGGAGCCGGGCCAGGCGCTGCATGTCGGGTACGGCGTCGAATTCATCCATGATTTCCCTGCCGAGAAGAGTTTCGATGCAGTCTTCAAGGGTAACGATTCCGGTGTAGTCTCCGTATTCGTTTAATACGATATACATGTGGTTCCGGCTTTCGCTTATCATGTTCAGCAGACGATAGACGGTGGTGGTTTCGGGAATCATTTCCGCTTTCATGGCGATCTTCTTCAGGGGAGTAGAACCTTTCTTTCGGGTCACCAGTGTCATGATGTCCCTGCGGAGGACGATTCCATGGATCTTGTTGCTGTCGGGGTCATAAAGAGGGTAGCGGGAAAAAGGGAGTTCATCCTTTTTTGAAAATGCGGAATCTATGTTTCCCTTATGGGGAAGCCAGTAAACCACGGTCCTGGGCGTCAGGATGGAGGATACGCGTATATCCTGCAAGTGGAAAAGGTTGTCGATAATAGCGTACTCCGAAGGCCGGATCGACCCCTGGTAGTATCCCAGACGGGCAAACGTGAGAATCTCCTCCTTGGAGATATCCTTCGATTCTGCTCCGCCGGATAAAAGACTGGATAGAAGGTTTACCGGAACAAGAACCGGTTTTAGGAGGATAATGATTGCTCGAAGGATGACGGCCGAGGGGCCGGAAAGTTTTTTCCAGTACGTGGCGCCCAGGGTCTTGGGAATAATCTCTGAGAAGATCAGGATAAGGAAGGTAAGTACTGCTGAAAAGAGACCCATCCACGCTTCGCCGAAAATTTTGATGGCGAGAGCGCCGGAAAGAGCGGCGCCCACGGTATGGGAAATCGTATTCAGGGTCAGGATGGCGGATATCGGTTCATCGATATTCGATTTCATCTTTTTCAGGGTTTTGCCTGACCCCTTGTCTTGATGGATCAGTATCTCAATGTAGGGACGAGTGATGGAAAGGATGACGGATTCCAGTATTGAGCAGAGAAAGGAGACGGCAAGGAGGCCGGTAACAACCAGTATCAGTTCAAGCATGGAGTAAGTATAAGTCGAAGAAGGGTTATTACGTCAACCGAACTTTTTGGTTGTAACTCCTTTCATGATATAGAATAGTGGGGCAGGAATCGATCGTGAGAATGCGAATACATACATGGGTCGGAAGTCCTGTACGTGAGGTTTTTCATGGCATGGATCGGCAGCTCTTCGAAGACCTGCGTCCACCGGGCCTCCCGATGACGATACTCCGGTTCGACGGGAGCTGTCTTGGAGACTGGATCGAACTGGAAGTGGGGCCTTCCTGGTGCCCGCATCGCTGGAGGAGCCTGATAACCGGGTACTCCGTGAGCGATATTGAGTCCTGGTTTGTGGACACGGGACGCACGTTGCCTCCCCCCCTGAAAAGATGGAAGCACCGACATATCGTGGCCAGGGCCCGCAACGGCTCCCAGATCATCGATGATCTCACCTTTTCCACAGGTTTTTTCCCCCTTGATCTGCTTATATATCCTTTTATTGCGTTTCTCCTCCTGAACAGAAAGCCGGTTTACAGGCGACGTTTCGGAAAATCCCTTTCTGATTCCTGAATACCGATAACTGTCCGGGGTGTACCGATAACTATCGGTCAAACCGGTGTTTCTTGCGATAAGGAAGCCTATTTCAGGAGCTCAATGCCCCGGGGAAGAATAATGGCCAGGGTCACCAGGAACTGTGCCGAGTAATAGGTGCCCAGAACCAGAAGAGAGGCCGGCCGGAATTCGCGTATGAACCTGTCCCAGGCGAGCAGGGCGTCAGATACTACGAAAAGTATTGCCCCGGCCGAGAAGAGGTGCAGGTATCCCCACCGGGAAAGGTCATAGTGAATAGCTATAATAAGCATGAGAGCGATTACCAGCAGGTAAAGGAGCACGGGAAGCTGTAACCCGGCATTTTTCATGAACCGGACAAGGATGATCCCATAGATCAGAGCTAGCCCCAGGGGGACCAGTGTTCCTGAGAGGGTGAAACCGGAAACGCCGGAAAGCAGGCCGGCGAGGTAGAACAGGTGGCCAAGAAGGAATGCGGCCAGGCCGAAAATGAAGTACTTCTTATCAAGGGAGAGAAGAATATCCCCGGTCACGCCCGCAACGAGGCCGGCCAGGATCATGAACTCCAGGTAGGGCACTTTTCCTGTTGAGGCCAGGGCGGCGGCAACAAGTACGATGTTGATAATCATCGGTATCGGCTTGGCCACGGGGTACCAGCTCCGGTCTCGATAACCGAGAGAGATCGCCAGCCCGGAAAGGACCACGTAGAGGATGCCGACGGTTACCAGGTACATGGGGCTATTCTTACAGTAACAGAAGCGCCCGTCAATTCAAAGATATGGGATCGGCCAAAACTAAAAGTGGTCGATGTTCCGCACATGTTGTAGATTGTACGGAAGGGAAGAAAACGATTTCCCTTCCGTATACCATATAACGCGTAAAAAGAGGTGCAACAATTGATGAACCGTGAGGAGCTGGATATTCTCTACCGAAGAAGAAGCATACGTAAATACACGGGGGAAGGCGTCGATACCAGTACCCTTGAACAGGTTATCCGCGCGGGTATGAACGCTCCCTCCGCCGGCAATCAGCAGCCCTGGGAATTTGTCATTATCGATGACCGTCAAATACTGCACTCCATACCGGATATCCATCCCCACGCCCGCATGGTGCCTGAATCAGCGGCCGCTATCCTGGTCTGCGCGGATCTCTCCCGGGAAGAGCACCAGGGCTACTGGGTGCAGGATTGCGCCGCCTGTACCCAGAACATGCTCCTGGCGGCCACGGCATTGAATCTCGGCTCCGTGTGGCTGGGGGTCTACCCGCGCCAGGAGAGGATTGACGCCCTCAGGGAACGGTTTAATATTCCGGAAGGAGTGGTACCCTTTTCACTTGTGGCCCTGGGAGTGGCCGACGAGGAGAAGCCATCGAACAACCGGTTCCATCCGGAGAGGATACATAGAAACGAATGGTAGGTTCAGTACTTTTGTGCTTTAACGGTATCGCCGTTTTGGGCGTTACAGGCTGAGCCGCTTATGGGAGCCGGGAAGTCCGTATTAATCGTTATATCATAGAGTTCACTATTGGCTGGATCCTGTGAAACTGAAAAATAGGAAGAAGGTATGGTTGTTTCACTGCCACCGTTACACGTGGCTGTGAAATCATCATCTCCCAGAGCGCGATAGACTTTGAGGGTTCCGGCGCCATCTTCTACAATAAACCCGCTTCCGGCCCGGCCTGAATAGTAAACCGCGATGCAATTCTCTGAGGGTCCGCAGTTCCATCCTGCTATGCTGTACTCTTTATCTGCTTCCAGATTCAGGTTCGTCATATCTTTGAAACCCTTATCCACGTCCGCGCCCTGGTCTTTGCATGCGGTCATGGTAAGGAGAAGGGACGCGATCAGGGCCATGAACAATCTCGGTGCTCTCAATATATCTCTCCTGGCGGAAAAGTAGCGATACCTGTCTGTATGTAACAGAGAGTGATATCCTGTTACACCGGACATGGTGGTAAAGTCCGATGTATTGGCAATAATAATTTGCGGAAAAACCACTTGACCCCGGGTAAGGCACTCTCACTTTTAAGTATAATATTTAATATACCTGCCGAGCGTAATTGTTCACCTTGAACTACAGGGTGACTTTCGTGAACAGGCTGGCCTCTATTCCGTTCAGAGTAGATGCAGTTCAATGTTGAATAAAACAGGATCGAGAAGATGAATAAACATGCAGAGAGTACAAAGCTAAGAAACGCAATAGAGATTAAGGTCTTCGGTTTTCATCTGGACCTCTACGGACATGTCAACAACGCCCGCTACCTGGAGTTTCTGGAGCAGGGGAGGTGGGAACTGTTCGAGTCCACCGACCTGCCGGAACTTTTCAAAGAGAAGGGATGGGGGTTCGCCGCGGTCAATATCAACATAGACTACCGGTATCCTGCCGGATACGGGGAGACCCTCCTGGTAACCACCAGTATGAAAAAGATCGGGAATAAAAGCGCCGTCTTTCACCAGCTGGTCACCATCAAGGGAAGGGAGACTGTGGTGGCCGAGGCGGATGTCACCTTTGTTATTCTTGATCTTTCTACCGGCAGGGCCGTTCCCGTGGATGAATCGATCTTCTCTCCCCTTTTGGGATGAAACTGGTCTTCTTTTACCTGACTCGCTACAGTCACTGAAAGAATGCAACAGGGATAATCTGCTGGCTCCGGTAACCACACCGGAATTGTAAGCAGGTTTTCCCGGGAGATACTAAAAAGAGGCGATACCGGTTGTATCGCCTCTTTCCTGATTCCACGGTTCCAGGCTTACTATCTTACAGATCCTTTGTATACACCATGCTTGTCACGTCCGGTAAGGATTTCCTGGTCTCTTTGTTTACGGGTTCAAAGGTTACCAGGACCTTCCCTTCGGTAAGGGTGATACCTTTCTGCTTCAGCAGCGTGCCTTCAGGCGGGTTGGGGTCAATGGCCACCTTCTTCATTTTCATTGTTTTCAGGTCAAGGGAGAAGAGATATTTCGTGGAAGCGATGTAAAAGGATGGGGTCTTCTCGCTGTTTTTTACCTGAAATTTATGCATGCCCGCGCCCGGGTACGTAAGTTCGTACTGCTGTTCCTTATCGAACCTGAAGGTTTTCGCAATCTCCTTCTGGTTCAGAACGTACACTTTTCCGGTAAATTGTGACTCATATGTTCCGAGAATCTTCTCCTCGACTGCGACCAGCTTGTCTGAAGGTTCGTTATGGTAAGCTTCCAGGTCGTAAAGTTTGTTGGTACGGAGAAGACGTTTTCCACTGCTGCTGTAGACCTCGCTGTGGGTAATGATATATTCAGAACCTTTTTTCCCCGATGCGTGTTTCAGGATGAAAAAGTCTCCTTTCTGTTCCGGTATCTGAAAGTTTATAGTATCATCTCCCGCCATTTTCAGGGCCATCTTCATTGACCTGTAATCCAGGTGAGTGGGGTTGTCCGGTTTCCCCAGGAAGATCACTCTTCCTTTCTTTTCCAGGTGGACAATGGCCTTATCCGTGTCAGGCATGAGGAATTTTTTAGCCACGAACCCGCTGATGTCACCGTAATGGATTTTAACCCAGGTATAGGAAGAGTCGTCTCCGGATGTCCTGGTACCTTTTTCCACAAGAACCCGGTTTCCAATGGGGACCTGCCCCACAATCTCTCCATCCGTACTGGCGGTGTCGCGAACATTGAGCTTTGTCGCGATGGAAATATATTTCTCACCGTCGATCTTCTCGTTTATTTCGGAAGAAGAATCTGTAGAATCGCCGCAACCTGAAATAACGACAGTCAGACTCAGAATCATTAATAACAGTTTTTTCATGTTCATACCCTCTGATGTATTTGCTACCGAAATGATCGGGTAACAGTGCATTTTTAATCTTAGGGGGTCTTTATGTCAAGAAAGGGAGAGATTTAATTGTTTCCGAAAAAAAAGGCCGGCATAAGCCGACCTTTCTGATTTCTGGTTATATGTTGATTTACTGTGTGGCAGTTTCTTCTTCAGAGGATTTTTCTTCTGAAGACGCCTCGTTTTCTGCTTTCGCTGTCTTGTTCTTGAGGTACTGCTTCAGGCCTTCGCGGTTGACCTTGTTTTCAGCGATCAGGTTCAAAATGAACTCGTTCGATTTCATCTCGAACTTTTTCATGAATATCTGCTGGCGGATTCGGGCTACAACCTGGTCATTAAGGGCCACTCCCTGGAACGTCTGGCGGTTCTGGTTGTAGAACTGCTCGACTTCCTGCTCCGTTACGTCGATCTCATCCTGGAGTTTTTCGAGAAGATAATAGGTGGCGACGCTGTTGTACTTGTTAAGCTCGACAACGGTTTCCATTTCGTTTCTGTCCACGGTCTCGTCATCGATGGCCTTTTTGTAGAGAAGTATTCGGCTGATAATATAATCGGCGAATTTCTTTCTGCTCAGGGTGGGATGGTTCTGGGCCATCGGATTGGCCGCCATCTTGTCGATCTCTTCCTTGCCCAGATTCAGCACCAGCTTGTTCTGGGTGTAATAATAATCTTCGAACTCCTTAATGGAGATTGTTTCGTTTTCCAGTTTGATGGCCGGCTTACCGGTATCTTCCTTGCCGTCCTTACCCTTCATTTTGTCACATGAAATAAATGAAGCCATCAGGAAGATACTGAAGGCAGCGAAAAAAGCTGTGTAGCGGTTCATAAGGATATCCCTTGAAATAATGATTTCCGTGATTCTGCGGATACAGTTTTGCCCCGTGGGCTATAGGGTGTTCAGGAAAGTAACCTGTCAGAATTGTTTCAACAATTTTTTAAGGCTATCAAGCTTTTTTTCTGGTCCCAGATTTCGGGTGGACCAGCGGAGTGTGTCCCTGTCCTGGGGATCGAAGGTGAGCCTCTGCTCCCGGCTTACGGCTTCCACTACGTTATGGATGTTTACCCTGCTCTGGGAGGATAGCCGTATACGTATCTGCCGGGAATCTTCGCGAATCTCGTCAATTCTGAGGCGCGAAGCCACGACCCGTATCCTTTCCATCTCAACCAGGGAATGGACGATTCCCGGGGGTTGGCCGAAACGGTCTACCATTTCGGAATAGAGTTCCTCCACCTCCTCTGTCTCCTCGCATGCCTCGAAACGCTTGTAAAACTCGATCTTCTGACTGTGGTCGGCAATATACTCATCCGGTATATAGAAATCCAGGTGGATAAAGACCGGGGTCCGAAAGTGGTCGCTTACCTCCTCTCCCTTGATCCGCTTTACCGCGTCTTCAAGCATCTGGGTGTAAAGATCGAAACCGACGTCCATGATGTTTCCAGACTGCTCGTGACCGATGATGTTGCCGGCCCCCCGTATCTCCAGATCCTTCATGGCTATCCGAAAGCCGCTTCCCAGGTCAGAGTATTCGGAGATGACCTGTAGTCTCTTCTGGGCCTCCTCCGAAAGGACGGAGTGGGGAGGGTAGAAGAGGTAGGCGTAGCTTTTCCGTTCCGAACGTCCTATCCGGCCCTTGAGCTGGTAAAGCTGGGAGAGGCCGAAGGTGTCGGCCCGGCTGATAATCATGGTGTTCACGTTGGGCATGTCCAGGCCCGACTCGATAATGGTCGTGGATAGAAGGATGTCGTATTCCCCTTTCAGGAAGGCGATGATAATTTCCTCAAGATCGTCCTCTCTCATCTGACCGTGGGCCACGGCGTAGGTGGCCTCGGGCACCATTTTCTCCAATATGGAGGCCTGAACATCTATGGTCTGGACCCGGTTGTGGACGAAGAAGATCTGTCCGCCACGGTCGATCTCCTTGAGGATCGCCCGCCGCATGATATCCGGGTTGTCCTCCATGACGTAGGTCTCGATGCTCTGCCGGTTCTCCGGCGGCGTGGCGATAATGGATAGTTCCCGGATGCCGGCCATGGACATGTGCAGGGTTCTGGGAATGGGCGTGGCGGAAAGGGTAAGGACGTCAACCAGGGTTCGGAATTTTTTCAGTTTTTCCTTGTGGCGCACGCCGAATTTTTGCTCCTCGTCGATGACCAGGAGCCCCAGGTTACGGATATTCATCTCCTCGTTCAACAGGGCGTGGGTGCCGATGATGATGTCAATCTCTCCTTTCGCCAGACGGTCCCGGATCTTACGGATCTCGGCCCCTGAGCGGAACCGGGATATCATCTCGATTTCGATTGGGTATCCTTCAAAACGCCGACTGAAGGTGGAAAAATGCTGCATGCAAAGGATGGTGGTGGGGACCAGGATGGCAACCTGCTTTCCGGCCATGACCGCCTTGAAAGAGGCCCGGATGGCCACCTCGGTCTTGCCGAAACCGACATCGCCGCAGACCAGCCGGTCCATCGGCTTCTCTGATTCCATGTCATCCTTCACGTCCTCGATGGCAGTCAGCTGATCCGGGGTCTCCTCGTATTCGAAGCGGGACTCGAACTCCTCCTGCCAGCGGGTGTCGGGAGGGTAACTGAAACCCTTGAGAGCGTTTCTCCGTGAATAGATCTCCACCAGTTCTTCCGCGATCTTCTCGACTGATTCCTGGACACGGTTCTTGATCTTGTTCCATGCCGACTTTTTACCCAGGCTGTCCAGCCTGGGCTGTTTTCCCTCCAGGCCGATATACTTCTGCACCAGGGTAATCTGGTCCAGGGGGACGTAGAGTTTGTCCTCTCCCTGGAAGTGTATCTTGAGAAAATCCCGTTCCACGCCCCCGGCGCTCATCCGCTCAATGGCGTCAAAGATGCCGATGCCGTGGTTTACGTGAACAATGTAATCGCCTTCTTTCAGTTCGAGGAAGGACTCGATGGGACGGGAGGATCTTTTTTTGAATGCCCGGCGTTTGCGGTAGCTCTTACCGAAGATCTCGTGGTCCGTCAGTATCATGGTCCGGATGTCTTCAATGACACACCCTTCGCGTAGGGGGGCCATGACCACGTCAAAGGGCCGCTCTTGCAGTTCCTCGAAGGTGGATCCCGGCTTGAGCTCCCGAAAAAGGTCTCTGAGACGCCGGGCCTGGCCCTCGAAGGCGGTGGTCATGACCAGACGCCATCCTTCCTGGAGTCGTTTCTCCATCTCCTCCCGGACCTGCCTGATGCGGCCCTGGAAGCCGGGCATACTCTTCATCTTCCAGCGGAGGGAATGGGGAGAAGTGGTGTAGGACTGGACCTCTACCCTCCGCATCTCCACGGGGGTCAGACCCTCCGGCGCCAGAAGGTCTTCCACGGGCAGGGTAACGCAGGAGCGCATCCTTTTTGCCCGGAGCTCGGCGAAAGTCTTTTGCAGGGCGTCAAGGCGGCCTGTCAGTTCCGGAGGGTCGATCTGGACCAGGATGGCGTCCTCCCGGCAGTAACGGGCCAGAACGTCAGCCGGTATAGCGGCCGGAAAGAGGTCTTCTATACCCCTGATTTCATGTTCACCCTCCGGATCGGAAAGCCAATCCGGAAGCTCGGTCTCTGGATTAATATGAGGGGCGAGGTCCTTTCTGAGCTTCTCCATCTCATGCTCAGAGAGGAGTATCTCTCTCCGGGGATAGACCGTGACCTTTTCGTGGCGCTCCATGGAGATCTGGGTGACAGCGTCAAACTCCCGGATCGATTCCAGGGTATCTCCGAAGAAGTCGAGTCTAAGAGGATTGGGGAGGGATGGGAGAAAGAGATCGATAATACCTCCCTTGACGGCGAATTGTCCGAAGACCTCCACCCGCTGTTCCCTCTGGTACCCGTAGTTGACCAGGTCTTTAATCAGGTCCTGGAAAGGTATCTCCTCTCCGCGTTCCAGGATGATACCTTTACCTTTCAATGAAGCGGGAGAGGGGACTTTTCTTATCATGGCCTCCACGGTAGTAAGGAAAACACCCTGTTCTCCCGAGAGGAGTCGGTAGAGGGAGGGGATCCGTTCCCGTTCTATGGCCTCGGGAGCAGATACGTATTCATAGGGGAGGGTCTCCCAGGGAGGCAGGGTGAAGAGCTCCTCGTCACTCAGGTAACAGGATAGATCCAGGGCCAGGTCGGAAAGGGTCTGACTTCCCTCAGTCACCACCAGATATTGTCCCGGCCGGTCGAGAAAAAGAGAGGCGATAATAATGGACCGGCTCGACGGAGCGAGACCCTCGATCTCAATGACCGGATCATCTTTCCTCTCCCGGAACGATTTCATATCCTGGCTTTGTACGTATGTCTCTGCGAGAGGTCTCAGTATCATAATGATTCCGTTGTGAAGAATGACATTTTTGAGCAGGGAGGTGAGTATTGGCAAGAAATATCCTTACGAAGTTGACCGGAAAGCATACTATCGGTAATCTATATATATGGAAACAAATAATATGATAATACCGCCAACAATCACCCTCTCTGATGGCCTTGTAATTCCGGTCATGGGATTCGGGACCTATAAGATCCCAGAGGGCCGGGAATCGGTCGAGGCCGTGGCCCACGCCCTGAAGGCCGGCTACAGACTTATTGATACAGCCTCCCTCTATGGAAACGAAAAGGGAGTCGGCGAGGGGATTCGTCACTCCGGGGTTGACCGGAGCGAGATTGTCCTTACCACCAAGATATGGAACGATGAGCAGGGCCATGCGGATACCTTTCGCGCCTTCGAGAGAAGCAGGGAGAGACTGGGTACCGACATCGATCTTTACCTGATCCATTGGCCCGTGGGGAGACAATTCGTTGAAACGTGGAAAGCCATGAACGAGCTAAAGGAGAGAGGAGAGGTCCGTTCTATCGGGGTCAGTAATTTTCACAAAGAACATCTTGAAAAGCTTGAGGCAGCAGGATACCCCCTTCCTCCCATAAACCAGGTGGAGGTGCATCCAAGGCTGAACCGGGAGGGACTCCGGAGTTACTGCCGGTCCAGAGGTATCGTTCTGGAGGCCTGGCGGCCTCTGATGAACGGCAATATCGGTGACGTTACCGAAGTCGCCTCTATAGCGAAATATCACGGGAAGACATCCGCACAGGTGACTCTTCGCTGGCTTGTTCAAAGAGGGATTATCCCCATACCGAAAAGCGGCAATCCTTCACGAATTGAGGAGAATATCGATATATTCGATTTTGAGCTTACCGGTGAAGAGATCGATATCATCGATTCCCTGGACCGGGGTATTCACCTGGGACCCACGGTTGAATCCTTTGAGTGAAGATTTTCTGTGAAAACAGAAATTGTACCGGCATCGTTTCCGGGCCTTTGCCGACGCTGGCAGGTGAAATATCGGTAATGACGCGGCATAGAAATGTTTTAAAGTATGCAAAATTTTAAAGTATCACACGATCGGGATGTAAATATTTAATGAATTGACACATGAGGGTAACCGGTATTAAATGATGGGAAAGTACCCCACAGGAGGATGAGGATGAGTACCATTCCGGACGTGTACAAGTCGCAGTATCTTGAAAAGGAAGATATCCATATGGCCGAGATACTGGTCAGCTCCCTTGATCGTGAACAGGCGGATGCCATTCTTGATGCCGTAAGCCAGGAGGTAAAGAACCTGGGTAAATCTTCAGGGTTTGTTCTGGATGTGCGGAAGGTGAACCGTGTAAGCTCACCTGCCCTGGGTGTTCTTATGAAGTCCCTTTCCCTTGTCCCGAAGACCAGGGACTACATGGTTCTCGTGATGGAAGAAGCCCTGCTCCAGGAGATCATGATTCAGCATCCTGAGATGTTTGACTATTATGCAGTCTTTCACACCCCGGAAGAGGCTATCTCGTTTATCCGTTCATAGAAAAATGGTTGACCCTCCTGTCTGTGACGGCCTCCTTTCAGACAGGGGGACCCCATGAAACCGGTCGATCTTGCCTACTCATCCTGTCCGAATGACACGTGGATTTTTCACGCCATGGTCCACGGCCTCTCTGATACCCGGGGGCTCGATTTTACCACCCATATCGCTGACGTGGAGACGCTGAATCATGAGGCCATGGAAGGGAGGAGAAGGGTCACCAAGCTCTCCTTCCATGCCTGGCTTCTGGTAAAGGAGCGATATGAACTCCTGGACGCGGGCGCCGCCCTGGGATATGGTTGTGGTCCCCTCCTTGTCACATCGAATGGATCGAAACCCGTGGAGAGGATGAAGGTGGCCGTGCCGGGCAGGTATACCACGGCCCGGATGCTCCTTCAACTCTGGAACCCTGATATACGAAATATCGAGCATGTCCCCTTTGACGCCATTATTCCGGGAGTAGCTGAAGGGTCCTGGGACGCGGGCGTCATTATTCATGAGGGCCGGTTTATTTATCCCCGCTTCGGCCTGGAAAAGATCATCGATCTGGGAGAGTGGTGGGAAGAAGAGACCGGAGAACCGATACCCCTCGGTTGTATCGCGCTTCGAAGAGATGGGGACGACCTTGACGGAGAAACTTTGAGCCGGGTCATCCGGGATTCTATCCTTTATGCCGGGGAATACCCGGCCGATTCCCGGGACTATATCCGGGAGCATGCCCGTGAACTGGAAGATTCTGTCATTAATGAACATATAAACCTCTATGTGAACGAATTCTCAATATCCCTGGGGGAGCGGGGAAGGAACGCGGTCCGTCTCCTGGAGGATATGGCCCGTTCCGGGAAAATCATACCGTGATCGGTATTGTTATGGCGACCCGGCTGGAGGCGCATCCCTGGAGAGGAGAGCGCGTGTCAGATTCCGGTCCCTTTTCCGTCTACGAGCTGGACGGCTTTCTTCTTATTATATCCGGAATGGGAAAGAGCCGGGCCGCCCTGGCCGTTTCCATGGCTCATCACAGGTACGGTCTCGACCGGTTCCTTAACCTGGGGGCGGCGGGCGCGCTGGACAAGGGTCTGACCCTGGGAGAGGTTCTCCAGGCCGAACGGGTCTGCGAGTATGACCGGCCTCGCCTTCCCGACATGGAAGACCGTTTCTTTATACCGGACCTGCTGAAAGGGCACATGAACGCGACCCTGGCAACGCGGGACATTCCCACGGTTACTGCCGATGAAAGAAGTATGGTGAGCCGGGTCGCCCGCATGGTCGACATGGAGGGGGCCGGCTTTATCCAGGCCTGTTCCCTTCTGGGTTGCAGGGGAAGCCTCTTCAAAATCATCACGGATCTTCCCGGGGAGGATGACGGGGTTTCCATTATAGAGAGGGTGAAGGAGACCCGGGAACGGCTTTATCACTACTTTCTTGACAGTATAGTCCCTTCCCTGGATGAGGATGATGAGACGGCATAAAACAGGACGAGGTACGGCATGTATGTTCATGAGATAATCGCCCTTATCGGAAATACTCCCCTTATTAAGCTCAGGGATGAGCCCATATTCGCCAAGGCGGAATTCATGAATCCCGGCGGCAGTATCAAAGACCGGGTGGCCCTTTGCATGATAGAGGACGCTGAAGTGAAGGGAGAGCTTAAGCCCGGCATGAGGGTTGTGGAGCCCACCTCCGGTAACACCGGTATCGGTGTTACCATGGTGGGAACCTGCAAAGGGTACCCCGTCACCATTGTTATGCCGGACGGAATGAGCGAGGAGAGGAAGAAGCTCATCCAGGTCCTGGGGGGAGAACTTCTGCTGATCCCTGACGAGGAAGGAGTTGCGGGCGCCGTCACGAAGGCCAGAGAAATCCTCGCCCGGGGAGACGCCTTTATGCCGGACCAGTTCTCCAACCTGAACAACCCCAGAGCCCATTATGAAAACACGGGACCTGAATTGTGGCGCCAGACCGAAGGCCGGCTCGACGCCTTCGTTTCCGGTGTTGGAAGCGGCGGTACCCTCCAGGGTGTTGGCACCTACCTAAAGGAGAAGAATCCCGAAATCCGGCTTGTAGCTGTGGAGCCGGCCAACCACTCCGCCCTTCTCGGGCATGAACCGGGTCTTCACCAGATACAGGGAATCGGGGACGGTTTTATACCGGAGGTACTGGACGTCTCCATCATAGATGAGATTCTGGAAGTCAGTGATGATGAGGCGATGGAGACGACCCGGGAGCTGGCCAGGTCCAATTCTTTCCTTGTGGGTACCTCATCCGGCGCTAATGTCTGGGCCTCTCGACAGCTGGTAAAAAAATATCCGGGTATACGGGTCGCTACTATTCTGCCTGATCGGGCGGAACGATACTTCAGTACCGGCCTGTTGTAGAATTACGGAAGAAAAATCCTCTTCAGGGTATAAAAATTGCGTAAAGTTCTTGCTCTCAAAAGAGTCGTACATAACGTGAGACATAATGAACAGTCGTACTATAAGCCTCCCGGGGTATGGAATGGCATTTACACATGAAGAGATCAGGATGGTGGCTGATACCATCCGCACCCTCACCATGGACGCGGTTCAGAAGGCAAATTCCGGTCATCCCGGTATGCCTATGGGTTGCGCGGAGATCGGGGCCGTGCTCTGGCTCCAGGTCCTGAATCACAACCCCTCGGACTCCAACTGGATTAACCGGGACCGTTTCATTCTGTCGGCCGGTCACGGTTCCATGCTCCTGTATTCTCTTCTTCATTTTTCAGGATATGATATAACCCTGGAAGACATAAAAAACTTTCGTCAGTGGGGCGGCATAACCCCCGGCCATCCCGAGCATTTTAAGACACGGGGCGTTGAAACCACGACAGGTCCACTGGGACAGGGTTTCGCCAATGGTGTGGGTATGGCCATGGCCCAGGAGCTCATGGGTCGGGAACTGAACGCCTTCGGGGAAAAAATAATCGATCATTACATATACGCTGTAGTCAGTGACGGTGATATCATGGAGGGGATCACCTCGGAAGCCGCGTCTCTGGCCGGGCATATGGGCCTGGGGCGATTGATCTATATTTATGATTCGAATAGAATAACCATTGACGGAGACATTAATCAGTGCTTTTCCGACGATGTGCCAATGAGGTTTCGTTCCTATAACTGGCACGTGCTCGAAATTGATGGGCATAGTCCCGACGCGATCCTCTCCGCCCTGTCCGAATCGAAATCCGTTCTGGATCGGCCTTCCCTTATCATAGCGAATACCTCGATCGGAAAGGGGAGTGCCAGCAAGGAAGGGGACGCATCCAGTCACGGGGCACCCCTGGGAGAGGAAGAAGTCGCGGCCTCCAAGGTCCGCCTGGGAAGGGACGAGTCGAAGACTTTTCATGTTCCGGATGAGTGTTACGCCATCTTCGAGCGGCGCGGCCGGGAACTGGAAGAAATGTACCGTGAGTGGAAAGATCGTTTCGCGAAGGTCCAGAGCGATGAGTTTCGACATGTCCATGATACCTTTTTCAAGCCCCTGGATCTTAAGGGCCTGAGGGAGGAGTTCCCTGAATTCGAGGAGGGCGCGGCCATTGCCACGCGAAGCGCCAGCGGAAAGGTGCTCGAAGTCCTTTTTCGGAAGTACCCTGCTATCGTAGGCGGATCGTCCGACCTGGGTTCCAGCAACAAGAGCTACATTAAGGGGTACGTCGAATCCTGCCAGGGGGGAGTGGGGCGCACTATCCATTTCGGTGTTCGTGAACACGCCATGGGCGCAATCATGAACGGTTTCGGAAACTACGGCGGCTTCATTCCCTATACGGCCACCTTCCTGGTCTTCATGGATTATATGCGGGCCGCGATGCGGATAGCGGCTCTGGGAAAGATACCTGTCATCTATATATTCAGCCACGATTCATTCTATGTGGGAGAAGACGGCCCCACCCATCAGCCGGTGGAGCATATCGCCTCCGGAAGGGCCATGCCTAACCTGACTGTCATCCGGCCGGCCGACGCCGAGGAGACCCGTGAGTCCTGGATTGCTGCCCTGGCCAGAAGGAATGGGCCGACCATGCTGGTTTTTACCCGCCAGAACGTTCCGGTTATCCGGCGAGACGCTGATGTTACCGCTGAGTCCCTTTCCCGGGGCGCCTATGTTATACATCACGCGGAAAACCCTGATGCCGTGGTTTTCGCATCCGGTTCCGAGGTCTCTATCTCCATCGACGCCGCCGGATTGCTTGAGGAGAAAGGCATCCGGGTCCGTGTTGTTTCCTTTCCCAGCTGGGAGATTTTCGATGAGCAGGATGAAGAGTACCGGAATTCCATTCTGTTACACGGGGCTCCTTCCGTGGTGGTGGAGGCGGGGGTCTCCCAGGGATGGCACAGGTACGTTGGGAGAAAGGCTCTGCTCATTACCATGGAGGATTACGGTTCCTCGGCCCCGGCAGCTGAACTGGCCCGGAGGTACGGTTTTACGGCCACATCCATTGCCGACAGAATCGAAGAATTCATTGCCCGAAAGTCCCTGGCCGGGAATATCGTTTAGACATTAAAGCGAAAGTTTATGATGTCCCCATCCTCGATGATGTAGTCCTTGCCCATAACATAAAATTTGCCTGCTTTTTTCAGGGCTTCCTCACTCCCCTCTTCCATGAGCTGATCATATTTCATGACCTCTGCCCGTATGAAGCCTCTCTGGATATCGGAATGAATGACCCCTGCCGCCTCGGGCGCTGTTGAGCCCTTTCGTGCCGGCCACTGTTTTACCTCGTCGCTACCGACGGTAAAGAAGGTAATAAGATCAAGGGACTTAATGGCAAGACGGGAGAGGAGCTCCAGAGCCGGTTTTTTAATTCCGGCGTCACGCATGAACTCCGCCCGTTCACCTTCATCTTCAAGGAGTGAAATCTCTTCCTCCAGGGCGGCGGAAACGGCCATGACGTCCAGGTCCAGGTGAGCGAATGTACGGCCGGTCTCCTGGATAAGGGAAGCATCCGCCGCTTCTTTTTCGCCCACGTTCAATACGACCAGCATTCGTTTCCTGGTTATGAGAGGATAGCCTGAGAGGATGCGATTTTCCTCATCAGAGAATTCCATGGTCCGGAGATGCAGTTCCTTCTCCAGGTGGTTTTTGCATTTAACAAGCGCCTCCTCCTCTTCGTCGAGAGACCTGTCGGCCTTTTTTCGACGGGCCGCCTCGATTCGCTCCATTCTCTTTTCGATAAACAGCAGATCGTGAAGGTTCAGTTCTTCGTTAACGATTCGGATGTCCCGCATCGGGTCCACGCTGCCTTCCACGTGATAGACCGAGTCGTCCTGGAAGGTCCGGACAACATGACAGAGTGCGTCCGTCATGGCTATATCATGGAATATGGTTCCGGTTCGTATGTTTTCCGATTCAATGCGGGGGAGCAGCTCAAGATCGAGCCGGGCAGGGGCCTCGCTCTTCGGTTTATAGAGCCGGACAAGGCTGTCAAAGCGGTCGTCCCGGATACGGGCCATTCCGCGGGCTTCAGAAGTGGAAGGTTTCATGCCTGTGAGAAGACGGAAAAGGGTCTTTTTACCGGTACTGGGAAGACCGATCATGCCGAGTTTCATGGGTTACACTCCGGGTCGGGGGTTTCAGACCATGCCATGGGAATGTTCGGAGAGTTCTTCCGTCAATCGGTTTATGCGTATAGTCGACTCGTTAATTCTTGAGGCGATATCGACGAGGTTCTGGGCGAATTCGGAGATGCCGGCCGATGATTTGCTCGATTCCTCGGTGGCCTGTTTCTGTTCCGAAGTGGAAGTCTCGATCTGACGGCTCGATTCAACGATCCGATCATTAAGGTTATTCAGTGAGCGGATTGAAAGGTCGATGTCCTCGATCAGATTTTTCAATTCTTTTATCTCGTTTATGATAAACTGTATGGAGTCGTTGAGCTTTTCCATCATTCCGGAAGTATCTTCCACCATCTGGCTGCTCTGTTCCACAACATTTCGGGTTCCGCTGATGATATTCTCGATCTCACGGGCGTTGGAGGTGGTGGCTTCAGCCAGTTTTGATATCTCGTCCGCGACAACGGCGAAACCGCGTCCCGCTTCTCCGGCCCGGGCCGCCTCAATGGAGGCGTTCAGTGACAGAAGGTTTACCTGGTCCGCGATATCGTTGATGACCCCTACAAAGTTGGACATCTCGGCGCTCTTCTCCCGTACGGTGTTGAAGGCCTCCCGTGTCTGGGAGATATGCCCCAGGGAGGTGCTGGAATACTCTGTGATGATATTGACGTTGGATGCCATATCCGTGCTGCTTTTCTGCACCTTTTCGTTGACCTGTTTCAGGTCATTGGCGGAACTGGCCGCGAAGCTTACCTCCTCCAGGAGGGAACGGGCGACCTCGCTTATGCCTTCAGAATTGGAAGCCAGTTCTTCAAGGGACGCGGATATCTCTTCCGTCGAGGCGGCCTGGCTCTGGGAAATGTCTTCCATTTTGCTGGCCACTTCTTCGTTTTGTTTCATCTCCTCCCGGAGGGTCGCGGTGATTTTTTTGATGGCGGAACCTGTATTCCTCAACTCCTTCAGGCTGGTATTGGCCTCATCCTGCTTGTCGATAGCCATCTTCAAAAGCTCCCGGGTAGCGCCGGCGCCCATGGAGGCGCTGATGCCTACCATGAAATAGACGATATACCGGACCAGGAGGTTGCTGGTTGAACCTCCCGGTATCAGTTCCGGTTTAATGGCGAATATGAGGGATTGGGCCACGACTACCAGGAGAAGGGTGTAGATGGTGCTTTTCCAGTCGAAATAGAAGACGCTGAGGGAGAGCACGATATAGGCCACGGCGAAGATCTCCGGAGCCCCGAAGAATGTATAGTAGAATATATAAAGACTTATGAGAACACCCGTGATGGTTATATAACCGGATACGCGGCTTCCGCTCAGTTTGCGGGAGAGGAGAAAGGTCGTGAGAAGAACGAGAGTGCAGCTGGCGAACTCGATGAGGATGTCTTTAAACTGAAGATATTCGGAACCGGCCCCTGTTATCTTAATGGCTGTGACCGCCACGTTGGCCAGGACAAAAATGATAATAAAGGATACCATGAGGCGGCGGTTGTTCTTATTCATTACCTCGATGAATATCCGGCGTTTTTCAATATGTCCCTTTGTGGAGTTTTGACTATTGTCCTGAATATCCATCCTGTGGCTCCTGTAGAAAGTGGGGGGCGCCCGGTCGGTATATACTCATTAAAGACTCAGATGCAAGAAGGTTGGGCATCATTCCCAGGTAAACGCCTCAATATTGCCAATATCACGGTTCAATGATAATTAAAGTATGTATATACATAGATTGAGATGTCATCTAAAATTCTTTTTAAACATGAAAAATTTACCAATCTTTATGTTTAATCTATCGGCATCCCAGAGATATCCACGTACGGTGATAAATCCGGTTTTACCCGCTGGAATATCCCATCCGTCAATAATTCTTGACAGTCTTTTTACTCTGTCGAAATTGTTGTTTTAGTCTTCAGATGCAGGATGTGCCATGTCAGAGAAGAGTCTGCCCTTTACACATGAAGAGATTACCCGGTTAACCGAAGAGTATCCTACCCCTTTTCATATTTACGATGAAGAGGGAATTCGTTCCACGGCCCGAAGGCTTATCCAGGCCTTCCGTTGGGCTCCGGATTTCACTAATTTCTTTGCCGTAAAAGCCTGTCCCAATCCATATATTCTCGATATTCTTCATCAGGAGGGGTTCGGCGTGGATTGCAGCTCCTTGCCGGAACTGGAGATGTCCCGTCGTACCGGTATTACCGGAGAAGAGATCATGTTCTCTTCCAACGATACTCCGGCCCATGAGTTTATCCGGGCCCGGGAACTGGGTGCCATTATCAACCTGGATGATATTACCCATATAGATTACCTGGAGCGACACGCCGGTCTTCCGGATATACTTTCGATGAGGTATAATCCCGGACCCCTGCGGGAAGGGAACGCTATCATAGGTCATCCCGAGGAGGCAAAGTACGGGGTTACCCGGGAACAGATACTGGAAGGATACCGTATTATCCGGGATCGGGGTGTGACCCGTTTCGGTCTCCATACCATGGTTGCCTCCAATGAGCTGAATCCTGATTATTTTATTGAAACTGCCGCCATGCTTTTCGATCTGGTCCGGGAGATTAATGATAAGACAGGTGTCCATTTCGAGTTTGTGAATCTGGGAGGCGGTTTCGGAATTCCCTACCGTCCCGGTGAAAAGGCGATCAACATTGAATACGTGGGCGAGGGCATTCGCCAGGAGTATGAGAAGACAATCGCGGGAACGGATATTGATCCTCTCAAGATATTCATGGAGAGTGGCCGCATGATAACCGGACCCCATGGTTACCTGGTCAGCCGGGTTCTGCACCGCAAGGAGACCTATAAAAGCTATGTGGGTCTGGACGCCTCCATGGCTAACCTCATGCGTCCCGGAATCTACGGGGCCTATCATCATATTACTGTTTCTGGCAGGGAGAACGAGCCTTCGGCCGGTATCTTTGACGTGACAGGGTCACTCTGCGAGAACAACGACAAGTTCGCCATCGACAGGGAACTGCCGGCCACGGAACCGGGAGACCTGATTGTTATCCACGACACAGGTGCCCACGGTTATGCCATGGGGTTTAACTATAACGGGAAACTGCGTTCCGCTGAACTTCTCCTCAAGCCTGATCACACGGTAAAACGGATCCGTCGAGCCGAGACCGTGGAAGATTACTTTGCCACACTCGATTTTTCAGAATTTACAGAATGATCCCGGGATCTGCGGGGGGCGGGATGGACTCTCTATGCCGGAGTACCTCGCCCTGGCTGCCGTCAAAACAGGAAGGGGACCAGCGCCTTTCTGTTATCCGGGTAATCCAGGAAATGGGACCGATACCACAGGTGGTTTAAACGTGACCTGGGGATAAGATTCGCCGCGCTTATGGCAAAGATAAATACCCCGGCCAGGGACCAGGTCGCAAGGGCGAAACCTGCCCAGGCCATGAGCTCTCCAAGGTAATGGGGATTGGAGACCCACCGGAAGGCTCCTCCTTTGGGGATACTATAAAGTTTTTCTTCTCTCTCTTCCCTTCCTTTAGGCCGCAGGTTTCTGATAATATGGTCAGAATTCAGGTTTAGAAAGAATCCGCTGTAATAGACGATGATACCAAGGATAAACCTGGGGTCCGCAAGCCAGGAAAGTGTGAAATGGTCTCCCAGGGTGGTTATGAATCTCGCGTTAAGGTAACCGTGAAGGGACGTTACCACCCATCCTGCCACCACGACTATGAGGCTGAAGGTCTTTTTATGACCCGGGTCCACTCTCATGAGGAGGGGAAAAATGAATCCACGGTTGGCGTAGTGGATGGTCCAGACCGCGAGGAAGAGAAGAGAGACCGGCGCGAAAGGCCTTTCTCCCGTGAAATAGAACCCGTAGAAGGCAACAGTAGCCGGCAGCTCCATAAGAAACCACCCCAGCCTGGGATCCATGTTGAATGCCAGGTTGCTGTCCGCGAACCGTCCGTAGGGGGTCTTCATGAAGCGGGTCCCCGCAACCGTAAAAAGGACCAGGAGAAAGGCGAGAAGGAGTATGGTGTCGTAGGTGGCGTCGCCAGTGTACCAGGCCATGATATTCTCCTTGAGATGGGATGATACCCCTATCTCCCGGTATTCCGCTGAGAGCAAGAAGATTTCAAAAGGGTGAAATCACCTGTCGCATTCCACGATGAAGTAACTGTCCAGGTTCAGTATCTGCAGAATAGAAAGAATCCTCCGGTTGCTGCATTTCAGGGTCATGGGGACCTTTCCCTCAAGACGGCGGTTGATGGAGTAAAGGACGGCGATTCCGGATGAGTCCAGGTTTATGACCTGGCGAATATCAACCTCCAGGGGTTTGTCGATTCCGGTGATAAGGGTCTCTGTGAGTTTCATGAGGAGACGCGCGTTGGAACTGTCCATGTCTTCCACGTGGTAGGTTAGAACAGAACGGTCTTCCAGCTGGTCGATATAAACAGGAGGCGTTGTTTTCTCATTATCCATAGAGACTGTTTACGCAATCTGACATAAAATTGCAAGCATTAAAATAGCGTCACGCGGGAAGATTTAGATTTCACGTCCCTGCAGATACTCCTTTATCATCTTTCTGACGTATCCGGGTATCTTTATACCTATGGCCTTGAGCCTGGATTCGTATTTTTCGAACGACTTGATGTGGGTGGACGTGGTGGCGAATATTTTCAGATAGGTCTGGACGCTCCCTTCAAGTTCCTTCTTGAACTCAGGGTCCCGGTTTAGCATATCCTCGTAGGGGGCGATAACCTTGTAATTAATGGGTCGGCAGATTGCCCTGTAGGTGAGAAACCTCATGGCAATCTCGCTTTCGAAATTCCGGTTGAGGATGTCTTCCTCCAGGGCGTCCAGGTCGATGCAGTCTATGATTTCAAAATCGTAGTGGTCCTCCAGGTTTTCCCGGATTCTCTTTTTCGTTGTCTCAAGGGTTTCGCATCCGGCATGGGTATCATAGCACTCACTTCGGCCGCAGCGGATGTATAGAACTATGTCGATATCGGAGCTCTTTTCGGAAAGGCCCATGTTGACTGACCCGACCAGGTCCATGGCCACGTCTTCAAGGGAACCCTTCATGAGATCGATTGTCCGTTCAAGATTGTCTATACGTTCTTCGGTCTCCCGGGTCTGGAAAAGCTTGAAATACTTCTTGATATCCTTGAAAAGTTCGATTTCCGGAATATGGGTGTAACCGTCCGTCACAAGATCGTAATTCTCCATCCGCTTGCGGGCATTGAATCTTTCCGGGTCCAGTATCCCCTCCCTCCATCCATCTTCCGATGGAGCGTACTGAGCCAGGTCATAAATACGTTCTTCCACCAGTTTTCGAAGGTTTACCCGTTCGATACGGTGCTCATCCATCTCAATCTGATAGAAAAAACCTCCCTCGGAAACGTCACCCGTGGGAGTTATGACTTCACCAAAATTGGAAGGATTCAGGTGAACATAGTGATCCCCGGCATGAAAACCCCAGTCCGTGTGGATGTGTCCGGACAGACTCAGCTGGACAGGGTAGTTTTCAAGGAAGTTCCGGAGGGCCGGTGAACCTGTAGGTCCCCGGTAAGAGATTCTGTCATGGATACCGTGAGGGGGCTGGTGGGTCACCACGATATTCGGTTTGATGGCCTTGAAAAAGGTGTACATCTCGTTTTTCCGGTCATCGATACCGATGCTGGCGTTGTATCGGACGATATATTTCTCCGGTATGCCTCCTGTCCAGACATCCGCCCCGCCGTAACCGGCGATCTTCAGGGTGCCGATCTGGTACCAGTGCAGGTGAAGATCCCGTTCGTGAAGAGAGGTGAATTTCATGTCCATGTCGTAATTACCGGGAAGGACATAAATCCGGGAGTCGTTCTTGATGGAGAAAATATTCTCCAGGACCTTGTACTTTTGCTGCATGACTCTCCTGGCGCGGATGGTGTACTGCTGGTATTTGCTTCCCTTCTCCTGTACCTCTTCGGATGTATGGGGCATTTCCATCAGGTTCTCAACGAACTCTTCCAGGATCATCTCCTCCTGCTCCATACGTCTTCTGAGGCTTGTGAAATAATTCTGGAGCTCGTGATATCGGATGGCTGTTTCCATATTGTAGAAGGGGATGTCTATCAGGTCTCCGGCAACAATGTATACGTCGGCAACGGTATCGGTCAGCAGGGTGTGCAACTCGTTGAATGATCCGTGTATGTCGGTAAAGAAGATGATTCTCATGATTGCCTTTCGTATTGATAATTCTTCAGGCGAAGCGGTCCGTCAGCCGGAATAGGTGTTCAGTTCGTAAAGATGCTTTTCGAACAGGTAGAGCCCATCCATGATTTTTTCCACTTCCTCGTAAGTACTCTGAAGTGAGGTCAGGGCATCCTGGAGCTCCTGTTTCTGCACATTGGTCATTCCCTTTTTCTGATCCAGGTTATGCTCATCGACAAATTCCCGGAGGGCGTCAAGTGTATTTGTAAGGGAGGTGTAAGCTGTTCTGGTTATGTCATAGAACTCGGCGAGGTAGATAAAACGCATGATCAGGTCCGTATCATGGCCGAGTTTCTCCATCATCTCAAGGCCCTTGCGGTCCATGCGGGACTGGTAGTAGGTAACGGAACGGGGATAGTTTCTCAGCTCATTCTCTACGGTCGATATGTTCTCGAGTCTTTCGATGCCGTCGATTTCCAGTTTCTGGAAGAGGTCGTCCATCTTCAAGCTTGTTGTTTTATCCTCCCGGTTGACTACGCTTGAGTTTTCTATGTTCTTGATGATGCCCTGGATGCGGCGTCTGTGATTGTCAGAGGAGACGAGAGTCTCCTTTATAAAGCGGTTCGGGTCAAAAGGGGGGATCTCCTCTTTCGGCTCTCCATCCTCGATTTCATCGGAGAGGAGCGATCTCTCTGGTTGCTCATCCGGCCTGGTCTTTCTGGTATGGGCTACTTTCTGGGCATAGTACGAAGCGTCATTTGCGTGGGCACGTATCAGCCGGATAATCTCGATTTTCCTGTTTGCCCTGTTATATCGGATACCGTACATCCTCCCAAGGGAATCGACATAGCGGTTATTCAGATCATAGACCGTGATGGATGAGGTATCGATATCAGAGATATCATTGATGCGGATTATTGGATGTTTCACGATAGCTTCAGAGTTTGCCTGAATCGAATTCTTCCAGGGGGTCGTTGAATTCAACGGCGATGTAGGTTTGACCTTTCGCCGAATACCGGGAAAAACGCCGGGCTATCTCCGAGGGGTTGTTTTCCAGGAGACCGGTCCGAACGATGACTCCCATGGGGGTAAACTTCGATTTTCCGATACTGAAGGAGAGTCTTACCGGCATGGAGACGGCCACCCGCTCATCGGAGATGATAAAAACCCCTCCCCTGCTGATGTCCATAATGTAACCCTTACCCTGTTCCGGGTATTCAAGTTCCATGTCTATTGCTTCAGGATCACCCTCGTAATATTCAAATGTACACTTGAGTTTGCTTTCATAGCGGGGATAGGTGCGCTTTTCCGTCATGGGGCAACTCCTGATTACCTGTCCGTTCTGTATATGATGGATACGTCACATAAGCGTAATTGTCAAGCTATGTTTTATGGAGATGATAAAAGTCTTGACGAGTTTATTATGTCGCCTGAGAATAGAGATGCCCCATTCTATCTGTCAGGAATTGACCATGAAAGACAAAAAGACTAAATTCATTTTCGTTACCGGCGGTGTGTGTTCTTCCCTGGGAAAGGGCGTCTCTGTCGCCTCCCTGGGCCTTCTGCTGGAAGGTCATGGGTACAGGCTCTCAATCATTAAGATGGATCCCTATATCAATATTGATCCCGGTACCATGAGCCCTTATCAGCATGGAGAGGTCTACGTAACCGAGGACGGGGCGGAGACGGACCTCGACCTGGGATACTACGAACGGTTTACCAACGCTTCCCTGTCCCAGAAGAATTCGGTCTCCACCGGGCAGATATACGACACCGTTATCCAGAGGGAACGGAGGGGAGACTACCTGGGACGTACCGTGCAGGTTATTCCTCATATAACCAATGAGATTAAGAAGCGGATCTATGACGTGGCCAACCAGAACGACCTCGATTTCGTTATGGTAGAAATTGGCGGAACCGTGGGAGACATCGAGTCGGTCCCCTTTATCGAGTCCATACGTCAGATCAGGCATGAACTTGGGAAGGGAAGGGTTATGAATATTCATCTGACCCTGGTCCCGGTGATCCATGTTGCGGGGGAACGGAAAACAAAACCGACCCAGCATTCCGTTAAGGAGATGATGGAACTGGGGATCATACCGGACGTTCTCCTGTGCCGGACCGATATCCCTCTCTCAGATGAGATGAAGAGCAAGATCGGTCTTTTTTGTAATATCTCCGAACGAAATGTCATCTCCGCCGAGGATATTCACGGTTCCATCTACGAGATACCCTACATGCTGCATCGGAACGAATATGACAAGGTTGTTCTGGATCACTTCGATCTTCCTCATACGGAACTTAAGATTCCGGAATGGGACCGGTTTATCCGATCTGTACGCAATCCGAAGCACCGGGTATCGATTGCCGTTGTGGGAAAATACATCTCCCTGAACGACGCTTACCGCTCCATTTACGAGGCCCTCTTTCACGGGGCGATCAGCCAGGAAGCGGAACTGGAGATCATCAAGATCGATTCTGAGGAGGTGGAAAAGAAGGGTTCCCTCAAGTCTGTCTTCAGGGAAGCGGACGGTATCCTCGTGCCGGGAGGATTCGGTAACCGGGGCATTGAGGGGAAGATATCCGCCATAGCGTACGCTCGGAAAGAAGGCATACCCTTTCTGGGTATATGCCTGGGCATGCAGTGCGCGGTCATCGAATTCGCGCGGAATGTTTGCGGCCTCAAGGAGGCTAATTCAACGGAATTTGACCAGCAGACAACGCATCCTGTCATCTCGCTCCTTGAAGAACAGGAGATCGTTGTGGACAAGGGCGGAACCATGAGACTGGGTGGCTATGAGTGTGAGTTCGTTCCAGGGAGCCGGATAGGGTCGATATACCGGGCCCCTTCGGTTATGGAGCGCCACAGGCACAGGTTTGAGTTTACCAATAAATTCAGGCAGATACTGGAAGAGAAGGGGATGAAGGTCGGAGGTATACATCCCAATCAGAATGAACTGGTGGAGACCGTGGAGATTACCGATCATCCATGGTTCTTCGCCACCCAGTACCATCCTGAATTTAAATCCAAGCCTACTTCGCCCCATCCGCTGTTCCGGGGTTTAATAAAAGCCTCGCTCGATAAAAAGGGAAAAAAGAGTTAAGCCTGTAGTGACGGTGGTCGCTCAGGACCTTCCGTTGGCCAGGACACGGGTAAGTACCTCTTCCAGGTTGTCTACCCTGTAGGGCTTTATGAGTACGTCATCGAAATCGTATTCGCGGTAATTCGCGAGTACATGGTCATTGGTATAGCCGCTGGATACGATTACCCGGGCGTCCTTATCCAGTTTCCGTATATGGACCACCGCTTCCTGCCCCCCCATCTCTCCGGGAACCGTCAGATCCATAATGACCACGTGGAAGGGGTTCTCCTTTTCCTGGGCTTCCCGGTAGAGGTCTATGGCCTCGCTTCCGTTTGTGCAGGTCACCACATCCATGCCCAGTTGTTCAAGCATCCTGCTTATGACCCGGAGAACCATCTGCTCGTCATCCATGACCAGGACACGAGATTCTCCAAGGGAGATCTCTTCCTGTTTCGTGACCTCCCGGGAAACCGGCCTGTTCGTGGCCGGTATGTAGAGAATGAAGCGGGACCCCCCATCCTCCCCCTGCCGGTAGGTGATATGGCCCCCGTGCTTCTTTAAAATGGAGAAAGATGTGGAAAGGCCCAGGCCGGTACCTTCTTCCTTCGTGGTAAAGTAAGGATCGAATATTTTGTCCTGTATCTCTTCAGGTATCCCTGGACCTTTGTCCTCCATGGTAATACGGAGGTAAGGGCCGGCCTCAAGGGGCAGGGCGTCCTCGGAGCTTACGGTCACGTTTTCCGCCGTAACGGTAAGGGTGCCCCCGTCCGGCATGGCCTGCAGCGCGTTTATGGTCAGGTTATAGAAGACCTGGCTTACCTGTGACTCATCGACCTCAATGTTCCAGAGATTATCCCGGGCCGAAAGTTCATAGCGGATTCTCGACCCGCTAAGGATAAAGGAGATGGAGTCCCTGAGAAGATCGCGGGCGTTTATGACAGACTTGATGGGTTCTCCACCCTTGGAGAAGGTGAGAAGCTGGCCTGTAAGACCCATGGCACGGAGGGCCACTTTTTCCGCGTCTTCCAGGATGCCGGCAATCTCTTCCCTGTCGAGACTTCGCCTGGCGAGAGAGAGGTTCCCCAGTATGGCTGTGAGGAGGTTGTTGAAATCATGGGCTATGCCCCCGGCCAGCACACTGATCGATTCGATCTTGGAATTCTTGAGAAGTTCCTCCTCCATGCGTCGTTGTTCGGTTATGTCCGCGCCCACCCCTATGAGATAACTGTACTTGTTGTCCTCGAATATGGGCCTGTAATGCCAGAGGGTCAGGTGACGGTTTCCCGATTTATCCAGGATGAAATTCTCCTGTCGTATGGTACTGTCGCTTTCCATGTTCAGGTTAAAAAGCCCTTTGCGGGTGTCTTCTTTCTGGCTCGAATCTACAAGGAGAGGGATGAAATCCTTCCCACTGACCTCTTCCATGGTATAATCAAGGGCGTTGAGCATGAAGTCGTTAATCATGATAATCTTAAGATGACTGTTCAGTACCACGATAAAGGTAGGAGAGGCGCTGATGATGGCAGTAGTAAAATCCCTCTCCTTTTTAAGTTCCCGCTCCGTTCTTTTCCTTTCAGTCAGCTCAAAGTGAAGGCTCCTTGTTCGTACCCGGATCATTCTCTGGAGAGTCCATACCCAGAACCCCGTGATCAGGACAATAACGGGAATTATGATCAGGAGGAAGGTGCTTATCTCTATGGAGTGAGTTTTTTCCCGGTCATCTTTCTTCCCTTCGAACCATTTATCATAGATTTCATGGTATCTCGTCTCCGATCTAAGCCGGACCAGTTCACGGTTCAGGGTTTCAATGAGTTCAGGATTTGTCCTGTGGGCCACGAAGCGGTAGGGGCGGGCAGGCAGGTCCAGGGGAACCAGCCGTATGTTTCGGAGCTTCCAGTGCTTCTGAATGTACTCTCCCTCTCTCGCTCCCACCACGAGGGCATTAATCTGGCCTTCAGCCAGAGATCGTATGGAGGTATAGAGGCAGCCTGTCTCCTGCATTCGGGAAAGGGGAAAGCCTGACAGCTCGCTACCTCTGAGCTGCAGTTCGCTTATGACGAAAAGGGGTCTCCCACTGAGATCTTTTGCCCCCTGAACGGATCCGAGAGAGTTAATGCATAATACGGGACGGGTCCAGGCAAGGGTGTGGGAAGAAATATATTTTTCCGCGGGTTTTGGAGGCTGGTGAAAGGCGGAGAAGGATGCCGGATCATCTTCCAGAAGGTCGATGATTTCATCCCAGCTGACCAGCTTAATACGAATCGATATACCGGAACGTCGTTCGATCTCTTTCAGGATGTCAATGGTAAAACCGTGAGCTTTCTTCCCCTTCAGGTATTCGTAGGGAGGATACCGGTTGTTCCCGTAGTAGATCACCTCTTCCTCATCGGAGAGGGGATGAGAGTGAAGGGGACCCGCTTCAAAAGTCAGCATAGTGACAGTCAGGACCAGAATATGGATAAAAGGTTGAATTGATTTCATCACATTTATACTAAGAGTCGGTAATTATGCCTGAAGATGCTTTAAAGTGCAAACAAAAAAGAATCATTATTTCCGCTCTTCGGCGGAGTTAACGCGAATTTTATTGCAAATAAAGCCGATGAATCATTATCCCCGCCGCCGGGGGCTAGCCGGCTGAACTCACAATGCCGACTACGTGTATGTTATGTTCTTTTTGCTCACCCGAAATCTTTTTTGCGAGACCTTGCTCGCCCAAGGTCTCGCGCTCTAAGGGCGCCGCTGCCGGTCGACGCCATTTTGTGCCTCCTGCACGGCGTCGACATTCGAAAATCCTTTTTCAGCACGTGGCCTTTCTTGCGGTCATACATCCATGCCATCGGGGATGTGCGGCATCCTGCCTACATCCCCTCGTTTC